>DATGDB010000001.1:0-6630 GCA_035311205.1 Gaiellaceae bacterium
GCGACGATTCACGCGACGCGACCGCTTCGACACGGGGTCATCGCCGACTACGAGGCGACCGAGCAGATGCTCCGGCGGTTCCTGGCCAAGGCGAATGGCCATCGCGGCATACACCGGCGGGTCGTCCTCTGCGTCCCGAGCGGGATCACGGACGTGGAAGAGCGAGCCGTGAAAGAGGCCACGCTCACCGCCGGAGCCCGTGAGGCCGACGTCATCGAGGAGCCGATGGCGGGGGCGATCGGAGCAGGCCTGCCCGTCGCGGAGCCGAGCGGCAACATGGTCGTGGACATCGGCGGCGGAACGACCGAGGTCGCCGTCATCTCACTCGGCGGGATCGTCGCGTCGCGCTCACTTCGGGTCGGCGGCTACGAGATGGACGACGCGATCGTCCGGTACGTCAGGAACCACACAAAGCTCCTGATCGGCCAGGAGCGCGCCGAGGAGGTGAAGATCGCGGTCGGGTCGGCAATTGACGTCGGCGAGCTCCCGGACACCGAGGTGAGCGGCCGGGACCTGGTCACGGGCGGCCTGCGCCGAACTCGCTTCACGGCGGAGGAAGCGCGCGAAGCGCTCGAGCGCCCGGTGAGCCAGATCATCGACGCGGTCAAGGAGACGCTCGAGGCCACGCCTCCCGAGCTCGCGGCAGACATCACCAATCGTGGAATCGTCCTGGTCGGCGGCGGCGCGCTCCTGCGCGGCCTGGACGAGCTCATGCGCAGCGAGACGCAGCTGCCGGTCTACGTCGCGGACTCACCGCTCACCTGCGTCGCGACTGGCGCGGGCCACAGCCTCGAGGAGCTGCCGGTGATCCAACGCGTCTCGCGGCAACAGCTCATTTCGCCGCGCAAACGCCGCTGGCGTCGCTAACGAGCCTCTAACTGAACGAAGCCTTGAGCCGTCGGGCTAGCGTGATTCAGTCAGAGGCTCAGGGGATGGTGTACTCGATGTCGCGGACGTCGAGGCCGAGCGATGAGGCGATGCGGATGCCCTCCTCGATCTCACGGCGCACGCGGGCAACGTCGCGCGAGCGCATCGCGTTGCCGATGAACTCGCGCTCCTTCGGCCGCCAGAGGACGTGCTGGGCAAAGATCGGGAGCATCCTCTCGGCGCTGCGGATCATCTTGTCCTTGGTGTCCTTGTCCGCGTCCCGCAGCAGCACGCGCTCGTAAGCCATCCCGGCTCCGTGGTGGATGCCGTCGTCGACCGTCAGCCGGTTGCAGAGATCCTCGAGCAGCGTCCCGCGCGATGAGCGGGCGATCAGCCGGAAGCGCGGGATGATCATCCGCTCGAAGAAGACCTGCATCAGGAAGACCTTCTCCTCGAGCACGTCGAGCCCGAGGAACACCTGGGCGAGCTTGTCGAGATACGGATCGCGCTCGCTCGTCCCACCCGCCGCCTCCACCAGCCGCAGCCAAGCCTCGACGTGGCGCGCTTCGTCCTGCGCCATCGTCGAGTAGTAGAGCTTGGCCTCGTGGTGCCGGGCGAGCTCGAGCAGCTGCGCGGCCATCTCGACGGCCAGTGAGTCGGCCTGGAGCTGTTGCGTGATGACCGAGCGCCAGACGCCCTGCCGGCGCGCCTCCCGCTCCTTCGAGCCCGAAGTCTCGGGAATCGGCGGGATCTCGCCCCACGCCATGTCCCGGACCTGCCACTCCTGCTTCTTGGCGAGCTGGTAGTAGCGGAAGACTTCCTTGGTCCGCTCGGGGTGCTCGTCGGTCGACGTGCCTTTCTCTTCGAGCTGGTCCTTCGGCGCCGTGGCCATGAGGTCGCGCAAGGTTACCGTTGAGCACGCGTTAAGAAGGGCTCCTCTCACAGAAACCTTAGTCTTGAGTGGTTTCCTCTAGGTGCCATTCGCTGAGAGAGAGGAGCCCGCTGGTGTCAACGAACGACCAGTCCGTCCCGACTCCCGCGGAGTCGAAGGAGCGCTTGGAGCAGGCGCTCTTCGAGATCCGCCGCGTGATCGCAGGACAAGAGGCGATGCTCGAGCGGGTGCTCGTCTGCTTGCTTGCGCAGGGTCACCTCCTGATCGAAGGCGTCCCGGGCCTCGCGAAGACGCTGACGATCAAGACCACAGCCGGCGTGCTGGGCGGCTCGTTCGCGCGCGTGCAGTTCACGCCCGACCTCGTTCCCTCCGACCTCGTCGGGACGCGCATCTACCGCGCCGACGAGGGAACGTTCGACACGGAGCTCGGCCCCGTCTTCTGCAACTTCCTCCTCGCGGACGAGATCAACCGGGCGCCCGCCAAGGTGCAGTCGGCGCTGCTCGAGGTCATGCAGGAGCGTCAGGTCACGATCGGACACGACACCTTCCCGGTCCCCGATCCATTTCTGGTGATGGCGACGCAGAACCCGATCGAGTCCGAAGGCACGTATCCCCTTCCGGAGGCTCAGGTCGACCGCTTCATGCTCAAGATCTTGATCGGCTACCCCGAACATGACGAAGAGCTCACGATCGTCGAGCGGCAGCTCATTCCACCCCCCGAGCTGCGCGAGGCGCTGTCACTCGATGATCTGAAGGCGCTCCAGCGGGCGGTCTTCGAGATCTACGTCGACCCGGCGCTGATCAGTTACGCCGTCAACCTCGCGACGGCGACCCGGCAGCCCTCGGAGTACGTCGCCTACGGCGCCAGCCCCCGAGGGCCGATCAGCCTGGTGCAGTCCGCGCGGGCGCTCGCGCTCGTCCGCGGCCGTGAGTACATGCTCCCGGAGGACTTGCAGGCGCTCGCGAAGGACGCGCTTCGCCACCGTCTCGTGCTCACGTACCAGGCGTTGGCTGAGGAGGTGACTCCCGACTCGATCCTGGACCAGGTGATCTCATCGGTTCCCGTTCCGCAAATCGACCTGACCCGAAGCGCCGCATGAACGCGCTCCAGCGGGCCGTCACTCCAGACCGCCCGGGCCCCGGGCCGATGCCGGACGCGCTCCTGCGCGCCCTCGACATCACGATCGGGCGGCGGATGGAGGGCCTGCTCGCAGGCGACTACCGCTCGTCTCTGTTCGGCGACGGCACCGAGCTGGCGCAGGTTCGCCCGTACATCCCGGGCGACGACGTCCGGCGCATCGACTGGAACGTGACGGCCCGGACCGACGAGCCGCACGTGCGCGTCCAGCTCGCTGAGCGGGTCCTCGTGACCTGGCTCGTACTGGACACCTCGCTCTCGATGCAGTTCGGGACGGCCGAGCGCCGGAAGGCGGATGTCGCCGAGGGAACGGCGCTGGCGATGGGCCACGTTGCGACGAGGCGCGGGAATCGCCTCGGGATCGTCACGTTCGGGGACGGCAAGCCGCGGTCAGTTCCCGCAAGGCAGGGCCGGATGGGCCTCGTCGGCCTGCTGACCGCCCTGCGGCAGGAGCCGGACGACACCGTCTCGGGGGCCACATCGCTTGGAGAGGCGCTGGGACGCACCTGGGCGCTCGCGCGGCAGCGCAGCCTGGTCGTCGTCGTCTCCGACTTCCGCGGCCCGCGCGACTGGCGCGCCCCACTCTTGCAGCTGGCGGGTCACCACGACGTCATCGCGCTCGAGATCCGGGATCCCCGGGAGCAGGAGCTCACGAACGTCGGTGCGCTCTGGCTCGTCGACCCCGAGACAGGAAAGCTCCTTCGCGTCGATACGCGCAGTAAGCGGCTTCGTGAACGTTTCGCGGCCGCGGCCGCCCACGAACGCACCGACCTCGCCCACAACCTTGCGTCCCTCGGCGTCCGCCACCTCATCCTCTCGACCTCGGGCGACTGGCTCCGCTCGCTCGCGACCTTCCTCCAACGGAAGCACCGATGAGCTTCGACTGGCCGGTCGCTCTTGTCGCGCTGCTTCTGATGCCGCTGCTGGTCGTGCTGTACATCGTCCGTGAGCGACGCCGGACGGCCTTCGCCGCCGGCTTCGGGAACCCCGCGCTCCTGCCGAACGTCGTCGACCGCGCTCCCGGCCGGCTCCGCCGCCACATTCCGATCATCCTGCTCCTCCTCGGGTTGACGGCGATCGTCCTGGGCGTGGCGCGGCCGCATGCGACCGTCAACGTCAAGCGCGAGGAGGCGACCGTCGTGCTCGCCCTCGACACCTCTCGCTCGATGAAGGCGAAGGACGTCGAGCCGACGCGCCTCGACGCCGCGCGCACCGCCGCGAAGGCGTTCCTGGACCGCGTGCCGGAGAAGTACCGGGTCGGCGTCGTCTCGTTCGCGACGCGGGCCACCGTCGGGTTGCCCCCCACGCAGGATCGGGACCTCGCCAAGGCTGCGCTCGACGCGCTGACGCCGGGTGAGGGGACGGCGATCGGCGATGCCGTCGTGCTGTCGACCCGCGTCGGCCAGGGCCAGCAGAGGACTGACGCCGAAGATGCTCCGCCGAGATCGGTGCTACTGATCTCCGACGGCGCGCGCGACGGCGGCAGGACGACGCCGCAAGCGGCCGCCGAGGAGGCGAAGCGGCTCAAGGTGCCCGTCTACACGGTGCTCGTCGGGACACCGGAGGGGATCGTCGAGGAGACGGTGACAGGCGGCTTCAAGCAGATCATCCGCGTCCCGCCGAGCCCTGAGACGCTGCAACAGATCGCGCAGACCTCCGGGGGCGAGTTCTTCACGGCGACCGATGCCGAGGGGCTGCAGAAGGTCTACGAGGACCTTGGATCGCGACTCGGCACGCGGAAGGAATCGCGTGAGATCGGCGACTACTTCGCCGGCGGCGCCGCGGCCTTCCTCCTGGCCGGCGGCCTCCTCTCTGCACTCTGGTTCCGGAGGGTCCCGTGAAGAAGATCGTCCTTCTCGTCGCGCTCACCGCGGCTCTCACCGCCGGCGCGGGCCCTGCACACGCGACGGACGAGTGCAAGGGGCTCATGGTCTGCGTACCGGTCGCCGGGCCCTGGGTCGCCGTGCCGATCGGCGCCAGCGTTCCACGGCCGAAGGTCGAGTGGCAGCTCACTTGCCCGCGCGGCTACATCGTGGGCGGGCTGGACGCCGAGCTCAGCGTCCGCGGCATCGACATCAGCTTCATCGCAACCCTCGGCAGCCCGGTCAACCCGGGGATCACGACAGCTCGATCGGTGGTGTTCGTCGCAAGCTACGTCGGCGCCACGGCGAGGGCGCCGAGCTTCCGCCCGCACATCGGGTGCATGCCCGCGAGCGGCGGCGGCCGCATCCCGACCGCCCTCCGCATCGTCAAGCCGGGACAACCGACCGTCCGGCGCGTGAAGACGTTTCGAGTCCGACCTGGAGCCAGGACCGTCGCGAGCGGGTGTCGCTCCGGTGAGGTGCTCGTGGATGCCTCGTATGGGTTCGCGTTCCGCACACGCCAGCCGCCAAGCGCGAGCGTGATCGGAACCGTGAGCGGCGCTCGCAGGATCAGCGGCAGCCGCGTGCTCGTCTCGCTGCAGGGCGACGCCGAGCTCGGGCGCATTCCGGCCCTCGTCCAGGTCCACGCCGTCTGTTCGAGGGTTCGATGACCTTCGAGCGCCCGGTCTTCCTACTTTCGCTGCTCGTCCTCGCCGCAGGCGTGGCGCTCGTCTGGTGGCTCCTGCGGCGGCGCCGGATGCGCTACGCCGTGCGCTTCACAAACCTGGAGGTGCTCGCCGCCGTCGCCGGAGGAAGCGCGTGGCGCCGATTCGTCCCGCCCGTGCTCTTCATCGCGTCACTCGCGGCGCTGTGCGTCGCGTTCGCGCGCCCGCACATCGACCGGATGGTGGCCAAGGAGCGCGCCGTCGTGATCCTCGTCATCGACTCGTCGCGCTCGATGCAGGCCAGGGACGTCAAGCCCACTCGCCTCGGCGCTGCCCAGGAGGCGCTGCGAACGTTCGTCGATCGCGCGCCGAAGCGCCTCCGGATCGGCCTCATCATCTTCGCGGGCGAAGCGCAGGTCGCCGCGCCGCCGACGACCGACCACGGGCTGGTGCGGCAGTCGATCGACGAGATCGGCGAATTCCAGGGCTTCGGCGGCACGGCGATCGGCGACGCCCTGGACGCAGCCGTGACGCTCGCGCAGCAGGCGCTGGCGGAGGGCCAGCAGACGATCGCCCTGCGCACGGCTCCCGAACAGGACACCAAGGGGCTCGCGTCGATCCTCTTCCTCTCCGACGGCGCCCAGACGCGCGGCACGCTCCTTCCTGAGGAGGGCGCGGCGAAGGCGAAGGAGGCCAACATTCCGGTCTACACGGTCGCCCTGGGGACACCGGAGGGCGTGATCCGAGGCGGCTTCGGGTTCGGCGGTCCCGGGAACCAGGCGCCGTCGCCCGGGTACGGCTCCGAGATCATCCCCGTTCCGCCGGACCCGGAGACGTTGCGCGGGATCGCGGAGACAACGGGCGGGCGCTTCACGGAGGCGCGCACGGCCCAGACGCTCGAGCGGACCTACGAGAAGCTCGGTTCCAGCCTCGGCCGCGAGCCGGGGAAGAGCGAGGTCACGTTCGTGTTCCTCGCCGCGGCCGGCGCTCTCCTACTGCTCGCCGGCGTCCTCTCGGCTCTCTGGTCTCCGCGCTTCCCTTAAAGGAGCCTTTAACTGAACGAAACCTTGAGCCGTCGGGCCGCGCTGGACGGCGCGAGGCCGCGTCCTCGGTCTCGCCCGTATCCTCCGGATACGAACGAGACGCTGCGTCCTTGCCTCGCATCCGCCCATCGCACCCCGACGGCGAAGCGTCATTCAGTCAGAG
>DATGDB010000002.1:0-17259 GCA_035311205.1 Gaiellaceae bacterium
CTCGAAGTCGAGTTCCGTCCGGGCGAGCAGCTCTCGGTGCCGGGGCTCGGCCACGCATCGAGCGAGGAGATCTCCGTCGAATGCGGGCAGCCCGAGCGCGTCGCAATCTCAGACGAGGAGCTTCGTCGCCACACGCCAACAGGCGCAGACCTGGCCCAACCGACCTTCGAGCCGACGCGACTCTCCTGCGTCGCCGACGGTTCTCTTGTGGTCGAGGCCCACCCGGTCTTTACGACGCAGAACGCCATCGTCGGTGGCGGCTTCCGCGTCCGGCGCGGCGGCGACACAATCGTCAGGGGGGCGATCGCGAAGGAGGAGGAGGAGTTCGAGGACCCGGCCTCGCAGCTGCAGTGGTGGCGGGCGCTCTGCAGGCCGGCGTAGCGAACCTGGAGAACGGCCCGATCTCCCTCCCGCTCGTGACGCCCCGGCCCGGGTCTGGCCCCGGGGTCAGCGAGACGACCTGGATTCATGAGACGAGTGCCGAGCCGAGCAGACGACGACGAGAACGGCAGGGCAGACATCTCGGCCGACGACGAAGCGCTCTTCAAGCGACCCTTTAGGGTGCCGGGATGGACTCCTTCGCGCTGCTGCGCGACCTCTCCGAACGGTTCGGCGTCGCCGGATTCGAGAGCGAGGTGCGGGAGCGGCTCGAGGCGCTCGTCCGCCCTCACGTCGACGAAGTGCGGGTCGACCCGCTCGGAAACCTGATCGCCGAGCGGCGAGGCGACGGCGGACCGAGGCTGATGCTCGATGCCCACATGGACGAAATCGGCTTCATGGTCAGCTACATCGAAGAGGGCGGCTGGCTTCGCATCGTCCCCGTGGGAGGATGGGACGCGCGCATCGTCGCCGCGCACGCGCTCACGATTCTGGCCGACGGCGGAGGCAGGGTGCGGGGGATCTTCGGGACGCTGCCGCCGCACATCCTCACGCAGGCCGACCGGGAGAAGCCGCTGGCGCTCGAGGACGCCTTCATCGACGTGGGGGCGGGGTCGGCGGCCGAGGTGGAGGAGATGGGAATCCGCGTCGGCTCGCCGGCCGTCATCGCCTATCCCTTCGAGCGACTGAACGGCGGTAACGCCGTCGTCGGCAAGGCGCTCGACGACCGTGCCGGGTGCGCCGTGCTCGTGCAAACGCTCGCAGCCCTCGCCGAGGAGACCCTCGGCGTGACCCTGATCGTGAACTTTGCCGTCTCCGAGGAGCTCGGGCTGCGGGGCGCGCGGACCGCCGCCGCCCAGATCGAGCCGGACGCTGCACTCGCCCTCGAAGGTACCGTCGCCGCCGACGTGCCGGGAGTCGAGCCAGCGCGTCAGCCGACCCGGCTCGGTGCCGGGCCCGCGATCACGGTCATGGACCAGACGATCGTCGTGAGTCCCGTCGTCGTCCGCGCGCTGACGGAGCTGGCCGAGGCCGAAGCCGTCCCGTACCAGTACAAGCTCCCGGCCGTGGGCGGCACGGACGCCGGCGAGATCCACCTGAGCGGCAAGGGCGTCCCGACTGGCGTCGTCTCCGTCCCGTGCCGCTACATCCACTCTCCGTTCAGCGTCTTGCGCCTCGACGACTTTGAGCACACGGTCCGGCTGACGACTGCCTTCGTGCGGCGCTGCGCCGAGATCCTGCCGTAGGTCTGGAGCGCTAGAGGCGGTACGACGCCGACCAGGCGCTCGTGCTCGTCGCTTAGGACCTGGCCTAAAGAGCGTCTAGCGCGATGAGCTGACGTTTCGTTGGTTCGTGAGGGCCAGGTCGCGGGAAGCGCCATGGCGTTCGGCTCGCCACCCGGCCCTTTGACCCATAGGACTAAGGCGAACGGCCTACCGTCGCACGACTACCCGCTCACTCTCGCGCCGCTCACGCTCCTCGACGAGCTTCTGCATCGCGAGTTCAAGATGACGCTCGAATTCGCTGGCGTACTCGCTCGCATGGCGAAGATGCCGCTCGAACTCCGCGGCGTACTGTCTCGCATGGCGCAGGTGTTCCTCGACGCTCTCGGGTGTCTCAGTCATGGGTCTCCCTTCTGCTGGCGGCCGCAGGGGCGAGCGTGGGAATGCGCTACTCGCCGCCCAGTCTGGCGAGTAGCAACATCCCCATACATAAGAAGAGCCGCTTCACGCGGCAAACTGGCGCGCCAGTTGGAAACATCGCTAGAGCCGTCGACCGTCGTCCTCGCCGTGAGAGTGGACTAAAGCGCTGCTCGTCTCGTTCGGCAGTCGCCGTGACGACCGTTTGATCTGCTCGCGCAGCTCCTGCCGTCTGATCGTTACCTAGACACGACCATCAGCGCGTCCTACGCTCATTTGCGCGGCGCAGTGACTTCGGGGCTAGCGCCGACGCGGGACGATCGAACCGCGCGGCCCAATCCGGCGCAACAAAATCCTAAAGTCAGGCTAGTAGTGTCGCGCCGTGGCGGGTGCGCTGCGCCTCCTCGTAGTCGCGATGATCGCAACCGCTGTCGCGGCCGCGGCCGCGGCTGCGACCGGAAGCCTTCGGCATGCGCGGCACATGGCTCGCGCTCGTTCAGGGCGGCGACGAATCGCGGATCGTCCTGATGAAGCCGGACGGAAGCCGGCGCCGGATCCTCGTTCCGGCCGAGTTCGGCGTGCAATCGCCGGCGTGGCGACCCGACGGCCGGGCCGTCGCGTTCGCGGGGACCTCGGCCGCTTGCCGCTAACGATCCTACGCCGGCAGCTTGGACGCGATCACGTCGATCTGCTGGATGTCCGGAGGGCGAGCGAGCAGTTCGTCCGCCTGGGCCATCAGCGCCGCGGCCACACGCCCCGATAGGTGTGACTGGCGGCCTGACTCGTCTGGGAAGACGTCGAAGATGGCGAATTGCGAGTCGCCAAGCCGGACGGCGAACCACGCGGTCGTGTCGGGCTCGTCCTCGGCGAGCGAGCGTCCACTCTCGAGGAACCTCGCCACGTCAGCTTCCTTGCCGGGCCTGGCCTCAAGTGGCACCCACAGCCCCTTGGTGACGGTTGCCATGACGTCTCCTTTCCGTCGATCGAGTGCGGGCGCCCCATGCTACGGGGGCGCACGCAACTACAATATTCACCTCACCTGCAGCGGGTCGGCGGCGCTCAGCGATTCACAAACGGCGGATTTCGCACGGGCTGCAAGGGCAGGGATCGACCCGAAATAGCAGGAGGCGGTCCGCTGGCTTCGGCTCGCGGGTCGCGTCTCTTTGGTCTTAGACGGCCTCCCTTTCGGGGCCGCGGACGTCGTTGACGACGAAGTACACGATCGTTCCGACGACCGGGAAGATGAGGATTGCCACCAACCAGGAGATCGACTTACCGAGCGACCTGTCGCCCCAGCGCCGGATGATGTCGAAGAGCGTCACGGCCCAAACGGCAATGACGAACATCACGAGTAGCCACCAGAGCACGACCATGTCGCTACGCCCGACGGCGCTGGGCGAGTTGGGAGTCTGACGGTCGAAGCATCGTGTAGATCAGCAGCCCGATGAACGGGACGATGAGCATCCCGATCGTCCAGGCCGCTTTCCCTCCGACGGAAAGGTCCGGCCGGCGAAAGACGTCGATGACGGCGCGTACCCATAGGAAGAGGAAGAGGACAATGACCGCGCCGAGAATGAACCGCATACGTGTGACTTTACGCGTCCGGCTCTACGCTGTCAGTAGTGAGGCTCTCGGCCCGGATCGTGAAGCTCGAGCTCGCGGAGCCGTTCGTCATCGCACGCGACACGACCGAGGTTGCCGAGGTCGTCTGGGTCGAGCTCGAGCACGAGGGCGAGCGGGGGTTCGGCGAGGCGGCGCCGAACGACCGCTATGACGAGTCGGCAGAGTCGTCGTTGGACTACCTCGAGGAGGTTGCCGGCGACCTCGGTGACGATCCGTTCGCACTCGATGAGATCATGGAGCGGCTGCCGAAGCGGGAGTACGCCGCGCGGGCTGCGATCGACGCGGCACTCCACGATGTCTGCGGCAGGCTGATCGGCCTTCCGGTTTGGCGGATGCTCGGGCTCCGGCGTGCCGGGCCGCCAACGTCCTGGACGATCGGCCTCGGAGATCCCGACGTCATGGCTCGGAAGGCGGAGAGGGTCACGGAGTTCGGAGGGCTGAAGCTGAAGCTCGGCGGTCGAGACGGTCAGGACGTCGACCGGGTACGCGCGGTTCGCGCGGTGTGGGAGGGACCAATCCGCGTCGACGTCAACGAGGGCTGGGGCGGGCGCGATGAGGCGTTGGATGCGCTCGCGCAGCTCGCCGAGCTCGGCGTCGAGTACTGCGAGCAGCCGTTGCCGGCCCGTGACCCAGAAGGGCTCGAACTGAAGAAGGTTTCCCCGATTCCGATCTACGTCGACGAGGACTGCCACACGCTGGACGACATCGTCGACTGCGTCCAACGGAGTCACGGCGTCAACATCAAGCTGGCGAAGTCCGGTGGGATCCGTGAGGCGCTGCGCATGGTTCCTGCGGCCCGGGCGCTCGGGCTCGGTGTGATGCTCGGCTGCATGGTCGAGTCGGGGCTCGGCATCGCCGCCGGAGCCTCGATCGCGAGCCTCTGCGACCAGGTCGATCTCGACGGCAACCACCTCCTCCGCGAAGATCCGTGGCCTGGTGTCGAGCTCGTCGACGGCGTCCAACTTCCATCCGAATCGCCCGGCCTTGGCGTCCGAGAAGAAGTACCTAGTCCTCGCTGAGGGGAAATCGGGCGACGAGCACTACGGGAAGACGATGCGGGGCATCGTCCACTACAGCCCGCGCCCCGTCGTTGCGATCCTCGACTCGACGAGAGCGGGGGAGAGCTACCGCGACATCCCGATCGTGCGCACCGTGGAGGAGGCGCTCCGGTTCGAGCCGACGACGGCGGTCGTCGGCGTCGCAACGCAGGGCGGGCGCTTTCCACCGGCATGGCGGGAGCTGCTGAAGAGCTCGATCCGCGCCGGCCTCGACGTCGAGAGCGGGCTGCACGAGTTCATCAGCGAGGACGAGGAGCTGGCCACGCTCGCCGAGGGGCACGGCGTCGAGCTCCGCGACCTCCGCAAGCCGCCGGCCGACCTCAACGTCCCGACCGGCGAGAACCTGCGAGTGCCGGCGAAGATCGTGCTCACTGTCGGCTCGGACTGCGCCATCGGCAAGAAGACGGTGGCCGTCGAGCTCGACCTCGCCGCGAGGCGGCGAGGTCTGAAGTCCGTCTTCGTGCCGACCGGCCAGACCGGAATCGCAATCGCAGGCTGGGGAATCGCCGTCGACGCCGTCGTCTCGGACTTCCTGGCCGGCGCCGCCGAGCAACTGGTCGTCGAGGGGGCCGCCCGCGGCGGGGAGCTTCTCTGGGTCGAGGGGCAGGGATCCTTGGTGCATCCGGCGTACTCCGGCGTGACGATGGGTCTGATGCACGGAGCGACACCACACGCGTTCGTGCTCGTGCACAAGGCGCGGGCGACACACACCGAGGGCTATCCCGAGCATCCGCTCCCGCCGCTCACGGAGCTGGTGGAGCTCCACGAGCGCGCATCTCTGCCGCTCCGCCGGGCGAAGGTTGCCGCTATCGCCCTGCACACGGGAGCGCTCGACGAGGACGAGGCGCGCGCTGAGATCGCGCAGGTCGCGGAGGAGACGGGCCTCCCCGTTGACGATCCGGTCCGCTTCGGACCGGACATGCTGCTGGACGAGATATTGGATCGCGTGCAATGCTGAATCGGCTCGCTCCGAAGATCGCGGGGTCCTCATGACACGATGGACTGTCCTTCTCCTCTGCGCGCTCGCCGCTCTCTGCGCGGCGGCGCCGGCCAGCGCCGACCTCACCGTCGGCGCCGCCGACGACGGCGGCCGACTTGCAACCGATGGGGGCGCCTGGTTCGTGGACCAGTTCCGGGAGGTGGGGCTCCAGGAGAACCGGGTGACGATCGGCTGGGATCCCGAGCAGCCCACGACGATTCGTGAGCGTGAGCAGCTCGACCGTTACGTCCCGCGTGCCACGGCGGCCGGGATCAAGCTCGTGTTCCTGATATCGCCGACGCGAGCGCGCGCCTTGGCGGGCTCTCGCACCGCCGCGAACCAGTTCGTCGACTTCGTCGTTCAGATCGCGCGCGCGTATCCGCAGGTCAAGGACATCGCCGTCGGAAACGAGCCCAACCAGCCTCGGTTCTGGCAGCCGCAGTTCTCGTTCACGGGCAAAGGCCTCGCCTGTGCCTCCTACGAACGCGTGCTCGCGCAGGCCTATGACGCGCTCAAGGCAGTCAACCGCGACATCACCGTTCTCGGCGTGTCCCTGTCTCCGAGGGGCAACGACAATGCCCTGGCGGCGGTGAACGCCTCGACCTCGCCCGTGCGTTGCATCCACGACATCGGGGTTGCCTACCGGGCCAGCGGTCGAAAGCGGCCGATCATGGATCAGCTCGCCTTCCATCCGCACCCGAACTCGTACCGAGACGGCTACCTGGTCGGCTACCGCTGGCCGAATGCCGGGACCTCCAACCTCGGGCGGATCAAGCAGGCGATCTGGGACGCCTTCAACGGCACCGGGCAGCCGACCTTCGCCGAGCGGGGCAAGCCGGTATCCAAGGCCGGGCTCCCGCCCTTGACCGTGCGGCTCAACGAGGTCGGCTGGCAGGTCGCCATCCCGGCGTCGTCGCAGGGCGCTTACTACGGCGTGGAGTCCGTCCCGCGCCTCGCCGACGAGCGCTCCCAGGCCGACATCTACGCTGCGCTGATCCCCTACTACGCCTGCGACGCCTCAGTGCACTCGATGCTCTACTACGGCCTCGTCGACGAGCCCGACCTCGACCGGTGGCAGGCCGGGCTCATCCGCGCTGATCGCACGCGGCGCCCCTCGTGGGCTGCCGTGCGCTCGGCGCTTTCACGGGGGCTCACACGCTGCACGCGTCGGCCTAAGACCTGGGTACACACCATCAAGGTCGTCGGAGCAACTGCGCGCTTCGGCGAACGGCGCCGCTCCGCCACCGACAAGAACTGGTCGTTCTCCGCGGCCGCCGAGGAGTCGAGCTTTGTCAACGCTGCGATGTATCGGCTGCCGGGTCGCAGGTTGTCTCCTGCACTCCGCAAGCGCCTGCTGGCCGCCGTGGGCCGGCGTCGCACGCCCAAGCCGGTGTTCTCCGCCCGTGCGAAAGCGCGAGCGCACCTCGGCACGTTCATCCGCTTTCCGCGCAAGCGTGTCGCTCCCGGCACGTATGTCTTCGCGCTCCGGCTCCGTGCCGAGATGAACCCGGCGCGTCAGTCGACGCTCATCAGCAAGCCCTTCCCCGTCGGCGCCCGGAAGAAGTAGGGCGCGGCCTGTGCGGGACCCGAGGGTCGAGAAGCTCGCAGACCTCATCACCAGCTACTCGCTCGACCTCCGCGAGGGCCAGGTGTTCAGGATCGACGGCGAGGAGTCGGCAATCCCCCTCGTCGCGGCGATGTATCGCTTCGGGCTCCGCCGTGGCGCGTTGCCGTACGTCCACATCCGTCCCGCCGGCCTCGAGGAGATCCTGCTCGCGGAAGGGAACGACGAGCAGCTCGGCTACATCTCCGAAAGCGAGCGACACCAGAGCGAGCAGCTCGACGCCTGGGCAACGATCTGGTCGACGTCCAACACGAGAGCGCTGACCCGGGCTGATCCGGAGCGCCGCATGCTCCAGCTCGCCGCCCACTACCGCATGGTCAACCGCCGCTGGCAACGGATCAGCGCGGGTGAACTCGCCTGGTGCGGCACGCTGATGCCGTCCGAGGCGCATGCCCAGGACGCGGAGATGTCGCTCTCCGAGTACGAGGATTTCGTCTACGGCGCCTGCCACGTGCGGGACGACGACGACCCGATCGCGCACTGGGAATCGACGTCCGGCGAGCTCACAGCGCGGGCTCGCGAGCTCGAAGGCGTGCGAGAGCTCCGCATCGTCGGCCCGGACACAGACCTTCGCGTCGTCGTCGAGGGTCGGCGTTGGCTTCCGTCGGACGGACGGCACAACATGCCCGACGGGGAGGTGTTCACCAGCCCCGTGGAGACCGGGACGGAAGGAGACATCTACTTCGCGTTCCCGTCGATCTTCCAGGGCCGGGAGGTCGAAGGCGTCCGACTCCGCTTCGCCGAGGGCCGGGTCGTGCGGGCGGAGGCAAGCTCCGGCGAGGATTACCTACGCACGCTGGTTGCAACGGACGACGGTTCGTCCGTGCTGGGCGAGGTCGCCTTCGGGTTGAACTACGAGATCAACCGCTTTACGCGGGACATCCTGTTCGACGAGAAGATCGGCGGGACGATGCACGTCGCGCTCGGCGGCGGCTTCGAAGAGGCTGGGACGCAGAACACCTCCGATCTCCACTGGGATCTCATCTGCGACCTCCGCGAAGAAGGTGAGGTGTACGCGGACGGCGCGCTCGTCTGGAAGGCCGGCTCCTTCCTGATCGAAGCGGCGATCGAGCATGTCTGACCCGCGTCTCGCGCGACTGGCGGACGTGGTCGTGGGTTACTCCACGTCCGTGCGCCCCGGGGACATCATCCGAATCGAGGGCAGCCCCCCGAGCACGCCGTTGATCCGGGAGATGTACCGCGCAGCGGTGCGGGCCGGTGGTCATCCGACCACCGAGCTCATCGTTCAGGAAACCGCTGAGGACCTGCTGCTCGAGGGCACCGACGCGCAGCTCGAGTGGGTGCCGATCGACGTGCGCTGGAACGTCGAGCACGGCGACGTGTTGATCGCGATCGACGCGCCCGAGAATACGAAGTATCTGAGCGGCGTGGACCCGGCCAGGATGGCCAGGCGCGTGAAGGGGCGCGAGGCCTATCAAGAGCTGGCTTTGCAGCGCTTCGGCCGGGGAGAGTTCCGCTGGGTGCTGTGCGGATATCCGACGGACGCTTCGGCCCAGGACGCCGGAATGTCACTTGCGCAGTTCGAGCAGCTGGTGTACCGCGCCGCGTTTCTCGAAGCTGACGACCCTGTGGCTTCGTGGACGGCGTTCGGCCAGCGACTCGACCGTATTGGCTCGATGCTCGAGGGCAAGAGCGAGCTGCGGGTGGTTGCCGAGGACACCGATCTCAAGCTCGGGGTCGGTGGGCGGAGCTGGGTCCGGGCGAACGGGAAGTCGAACCTCCCCGATGGAGAAGTCTTCACCGGTCCGATCGAAACGAGCGTCGAGGGGACGATTCGCTTCTCGTTCCCCGCGATGGTCCGTGGGCGAAGCGCAGACGGTGTCGTCTTGCGCTTCGAGGCCGGCGAGGTGGTTGAGGCGAAAGCCCGGCGCGGCGAGGAGTTCCTCAGCGGGATGATCGGCGTCGACGACGGCGCGCGCCGGGTCGGGGAATTCGCCTTCGGGCTCAATGACGAGATCACCGAGTACACCGGCAGCCTGCTGCTCGACGAGAAGATCGGCGGGACGGTTCATCTCGCGCTGGGGCGGTCGGTCCCGCAGACGGGTGGCGAGAACGTCTCCGCGCTGCACTGGGACATGGTCTGCGACCTGCGTGACGGCGGAGAGGTCTACGCGGACGGCGAGCTCGTGTACCGGGACGGCGCGTTCGTGAACGGCGCCGGCTGACGCTCGTCGCGGTCATCGCGGATACACACATGCCGCGGGGTACCCGGCGCTTGCCTGCGGAGTGCCTGCGGCGGCTCGAGACCGCGGAGTTGATCCTCCACGCCGGGGACTTCGTCCGCGCGGCGGTGCTCGAGGGGCTCGGCCGGTTGGCGCCTGTCGAAGCGGTGGCTGGGAACATGGACGAGCCGGCGCTTATGGAGTTGCTCCCGGAGCGGCGGGTCGTGGGCGTCGCGGGCGCGCGGATCGGGATGGTTCACGTGCCCGGTCCGGCTGCGGGCAGGGCGGCGCGGCTTACCGCGGCCTTTCCCGGTTGCGATGCGGTGGTTTACGGGCATACGCATATTCCGGATGTGTCCCGCTTCGGGGACGTCTGGGTCTTGAGCCCGGGCAGTCCGACGGAGCGGCGTGGGGCGCGTGCCCACTCGATGCTGGTGCTCGACGTCGAGGCGGGGGAGATCCGGCCCGAACTCGTCACACTCTCGGGTTGACGTAGCGAACACTTGTTCGGTAGTATGGCGAACACATGTTCGCTCGGTTCTTCCTCGTTGCCTTCCTCGTCACCGTTCTGGCCTGGAGCGTCCTTGCGCGGGGCTCCGAGGGCGCCGGCGCCGGGGAGTCGTATCGCGTCCGGCCGGGGGACACTCTGTGGTCGATCGCCGCGCGCCGCTACGGGGGCGACCCGCGGCGGGCGGTGTGGCAGCTCCAGCGCGAGAACGGGCTCAGCGGCGCGGCGCTGATCCCTGGACAGGTGCTCGTTCTGCCCTGAGAGGAGGCCGTGAGGCAGCGAAACACGCCGAAACTAGAATCGCCGCGTGGATCTCGACCTCGTCTTCCTCGGCACCTCCGGTTCCATGCCGACCGCACAGCGGGCGCCGACCGCCATTCTCCTCCGCCGTGGGGGGGAGCGCCTGCTCGTCGACTGTGCGGAAGGGACGCAGCGGCAGCTGCTGCGCTCGAACGTCGGCCTGATCGAGCTCCGCGAGGTCTTCCTGACGCATTACCACGCCGACCACTACCTCGGTCTGCCGGGGATGCTGAAGACCTTTGCCCTCCGCGGTAGGGAGGTCCCGATCACGATCTACGGCCCTCCCGGACTGAACGAACTGTTCGTGGCCCTGCGGCGGATCTTCGGAAAACTCACGTATCCGTACGAGCTGGTCGAGCTTCGGCCCGGGGACACTCTCCAGCGGCGCGGCTACCGTCTCGAGACCTTTCCGGTCAACCACGGTGTCTCCGCAGTCGGGTATGCGCTCGTCGAGGAGCCTCGGCCCGGGCGCTTCGACGTCGAGACGGCCGACGCGCTGGGCATCCCGGAAGGCCCGGAGCGGGGCGCACTCCAGCGCGGCGAGAGGGTCACGCTGCCGGACGGTCGCGTGGTCACGCCCGAGAGCGTGCTCGGGGACGAGCGCCCGGGGCGGAAGGTCGCGATCTCGGCCGACACGGCCTACTCCCAAGGCGTGATCGAGGCGGCGCGTGGGGCGGACGTGCTCGTCCACGAGGCCACCTTCGCGGAGGAGGAGCGGGATCGGGCGCACGAGACGCTCCACTCGACGGCGGCCGAGGCGGCGGAGGTCGCGCGGTCGGCCGAGGTCGGTCTGCTCGTCCTGACCCACCTATCCAATCGCTACTTCGGCGGCGAGGTCGAGCGGGAGGCACAGGCCGTCTTTCCTGACACGGTCGTACCGCGGGATCTCGATATCATCGTCGTTCCCTTCCAGGAACGGGGGTCGCCCGAGCTCGTGAAGGGTGGAGCCACTCACAAGCACGGTGCGCCGACGCCGAAGGGCGAGGCTGTTGCCGCAACGATGGAGGAGGGCGCGCGATGACTCGTATGGTTCAAGTCGCTATGGCCGGTGACGTCACGGAAGCCGAGGAGCTCGAGGCGATCCTCCAGGCTGCCGGAATCGACACGCAGCTCGAGCCGGCCGTCGAGCACCATCCGACGGCCACGGAGGACGCGCCGCAGAAGGTGCTCGTTCCGGAGACGTCGCTCGAGGCCGCGATCGACGCGATCGAGTCGCTCAGCGAGCCCGACGAGCTCGTCTCGGACGCGTAGCTCGAGCTCCCGCCGTCCGTAGGCCGCGCTAAGCTCTTTCTCGATCCACGTCCTTTAACTCGGTCCCGTGAGGCCGGAAAGGAGAGCGGTTGCCGCTGCCTGCACAGTCGAGCACGAAGACGCTCCTGGACGAGGCGGCGATCGCGAAAAGCCTGGCGCGCATCGCCCACGAGATCGTCGAGGGCAACCCCGACCTCGACCAGGTCGCGCTCGTCGGAATCCACACGCGCGGCGTGCCGCTCGCGCACCGCCTCCGCCGACTGATCCACGAGTTCAGCGACGTCGAAGTCGCGCTGGGCTCGCTCGACATCGCCTTCTATCGCGACGACGTCCAGGTGCGAGGCAGCGAGGCGCCGCGGCATCCGCAGCCGCTCGTGCGCGCCACGAGGCTCGACTTCCCGCTCGAAGGGCGGACGGTCGTCCTCGTCGACGACGTCCTGTACACGGGCCGAACGATCCGCGCGGCGATCGACGCGCTCTTCGATTACGGCCGCCCGGCGCGCGTCCAGCTCGCCTGCCTCGCGGACCGGGGACACCGAGAGCTTCCAATCCGTCCCGACTACGTCGGCAGGAACCTGCCGACCTCGAGGGAGGAGCGCATCCAGGTCCAGCTCGTCGAGGTGGACGAGGTCGACCAGGTGCTGCTCGTCCCGACGCCAGAGGAGGAGGTCCATGGGTGACATCCGCGTCATGCGAGACGACCTGCTGCCGCCGGCTCCAGCCGAGCGCCGGCATCTGCTCTCGATCGCAGACGTCTCACGCGACGACATCGAGCGGCTGCTCGCAACGGCCCGCAGCTTCGCCCGCTCGCTCGAGCGTGAGATGAAGAAGCTCCCGACGTTGCGCGGCCGCACGGTCGTCAACGTCTTCTACGAATCGTCGACCCGTACGTCGTCGAGCTTCGAGCTCGCAGCGAAGCGGCTTTCAGCGGACACGATGTCGATCAAGGCGTCCGGGTCCGCCGTCGACAAGGGCGAGTCCTTGAAGGACACGGCGCTCACGCTGGGGGCGTACGACCCGGACGTGATCGTCATCCGCCACCCGCAGATCGGAGCAGCGCACTTCGTCGCGCGGGTTACCCGAGCCCACGTTGTCAACGCCGGCGACGGGAAGCACCAGCACCCGACCCAGGCGCTGCTCGACCTGTACACGCTCCAGGAAGAGTTCGGCCGGCTCGAGGGCCTGCACGTCGCCATCGTCGGGGACGTGCTTCATTCGCGGGTCGCTCGCTCGCTGATTCAGGCGCTCGCACTCGTCGACGCGAGGGTGACACTCGTCGGCCCGCCGACGCTGCTTCCGCGCGGGATCGAGGCGCTGGGATGCGAAACGGCCACCGAGATCGAGGCGATCCGGCCGGCCGACGTCGTCTACGTGCTGCGCATGCAGCGGGAGCGGATGCTCGAAGGCGCCAACTACGTGCCCAGCCTGCGCGAGTACACGGCGCGGTGGGGCGTGACGCCCGAGCGGATCCGGGAGGGCCAGAAGATCATGCATCCCGGCCCGATGAACCGCGGCGTCGAGATCGACCCGCGCGTCGCGGATGCCGACGAGGCGCTGATCGAGACGCAGGTCCGGGGCGGGCTGGTCGTCCGAATGGCGGTTCTCTACGACCTGCTCACGAGCGGGCCTGTCGGCGTCAAGGTCGAGGCGCTCCACGAGGTGGCGTGATGGCCCTCCTCCACGCACGGCATCGACCCAAGGACGACCTCGTCATCCGCGGCGCCCGCGTCGTCGATCAGGGCGAGGGCGTGGACGCGATCCTGGACGTCCGCATCGACGGCGGCACGATCTCGGAGCTCGGATCGCGCCTGGGTCCGAACGGGCACCGGGTGATCGAGGCCGACGGCCTCGTGCTCGCGCCTGGGTTCCTCGATCCCCACGTCCATCTCCGGACCCCGGGCCGTGAGGACGAGGAAACGATCGCTTCCGGGACGCAGGCTGCGGCCGCCGGCGGGTTCTGCGCGATCCTCGCGATGCCGAACACAGACCCGGTCTTGGATTCGAGCGCCGTGCTCGGCTCGCTGATCGAGCGGGCGCAGGTAGAAGCGGAGGTTCCGGTCGGCTTCCTGGCGGCCATCACGAAAGGTCAGGACGGAAGTGAGCTCACGGAGATGGCAGAGCTTGCGGACTCGGGAGCCGCAGGATTCAGCGACGACGGCAGGCCGGTAGCGGCGCCGGGGCTGATGCGGCGAGCGCTCCAGTACGGCGCTGTCACGGGCCGCCCGCTCGCGCTGCACTGCGAAGAGCCGACGCTCTCGCGCGCTGGCCAGATGCACGAAGGGGCCGTCTCGGCCGAGCTCGGATTCGCCGGCTATCCGTCGGTCGCGGAGAGCGTCATGGTCGAGCGTGACCTCGCGCTCGCCGCCTTCGAGCGTCGTCCCGTGCACGTCCTGCACGTCTCGGCCCGCGAGTCGGTCGCGGCGCTCCGTGCCGCTAGAGCCGCCGGCGTTGCGGCGACGGCCGAAGTGACCCCGCACCACCTCTGCATGACCGACGAAGCCGTCCGCTCGCTCGATTCGAACGTGAAGATGAACCCGCCTCTTCGCTCGGCCGACGACCGCGCGGCCCTCGTTGACGCGCTTCGGGACGGGACGATCCAGGCGATCGCCACCGACCACGCGCCGCACGCGCGGCACGAGAAGGACGTCCCGTTCGAGGCCGCGCCGTTCGGCGTCACCGGGCTGGAGACGGCATTCGCGGTGCTGTACACGCAGCTCGTCGAGCCAGGCGTGATCTCGCTGGAGACGCTTCTCGAACGAATGTCCGAAGGGCCAGCGGCTGTCTACGGCTTACCAGCGCCGCGGATCGCCGTGGGGGAGCAAGCGAACCTCGTCCTGCTGGATCTCGGTGCGAGCTGGCGGGTGGAGGAGCAGGGCTTCAAATCGCGCTCGGCCAACTCGTGGCTGCTCGGCGAACGGCTCACTGGGAACGTGAAGACGACGATCGCCGCAGGCAGCGTGGTGCACGAGGGATGACCGGGTTCCTTCTCCTCGAGGACGGGACCGTCTTCCGCGGGCAATCGGTCGGAGCTCCAGGCTTCGCCTTCGGCGAGGCCGTCTTCACGACCGCAATGACGGGCTACCAGGAGGTCGTCACCGATCCCAGTTATGCCGAGCAGCTGGTCGCCTTCACCGCGCCGATGGTCGGAAACTACGGCGTTGCCCGAGAGCGCTCCGAGTCGGCACGGCCGCAGGCGCGGGGAGTCGTGATGCGCGAAGCCCGTGGCCCGGCCTGGACTGACTGGCTGCTCGAGCGGAGCGTTCCTGCCCTGTCCGGGGTGGACACCCGTTCGCTCGTGCTCAGGCTCCGCGAGGCCGGCGCCCTTCGAGCGGCACTGGTCACCGGTGATGCATCCGTCGAGGAAACCCTGAGCGTCGTGCGCCGGCAGCCGGCGATGTCCGGCCGCGCGCTCGCTGCCCAAGTATCGACGCCTGGGCCCTATGCGTACTCCGATCGAGGCCGGACGCGCGTGGCGGTCGTCGACTACGGATGCAAGCGCTCGATCCTGCGCCGCCTGGCGGCGGCGGGAGCGGCGGTGACGGTCTTCCCGCACACCGCCGATCCCCACGAGCTGGCGGCCTTCGACGGCGTCCTCCTCTCCAACGGTCCCGGCGACCCCGAGCCGCTCGAAGCCGAGGTCGAGACGGTCCGTGCGCTCCTGGGGCGTGTGCCCATGCTCGGTATCTGCCTCGGGCACCAGCTGCTTGGGTTGGCGACAGGCCACCAGACTTTCAAGCTGCCCTTCGGGCACCGCGGCGCCAACCATCCCGTCCTCGAGCGAACGACAGACCGCGTGCTCGTCACGTCGCAAAACCACGGCTTCGCCGTGCGGCCGAGCACCGAGCGCGAGGCTACACACGTCTCCCTTTACGACGGCACCGTCGAAGGGCTCGAGTTTCCCGATCTCCCGGCGCGCTCGGTCCAGTTCCATCCCGAGGCCGGCCCGGGCCCCCACGACGCCTGGTCGCTGCTCGAGCGCTGGGTGGAGGAGGTGAGCGGCCTCGCCAAGGCGGCGTGATCTCCGCTCGATCTGCGTGATCGGCTCAGGCCCGATCGTGATCGGCCAGGCCTGCGAGTTCGACTACGCCGGCTGCCAGGCCCTGAAGGTGCTCCGGGACGAGGGGTTCCGGACCATCGTCGTCAACTCGAACCCGGCGACGATCATGACCGACCCCGGCTTCGCGGATCGGACGTACGTCGAGCCGCTCGACCCGGAAGGCGTGGCCGGCGTTTTGGCGCGCGAACGCCCGGACGCACTGCTGCCGACGCTAGGCGGCCAGACCGCCCTCAATCTCGCCATGGAGCTCGCCGAGGACGGCTTCCTCGCCGACCTCGGGATCGAGCTGATCGGCGCTGGTGTGGACGTCATCCGCCGCGCCGAGGACCGCGAGCGCTTTCGCGAGACCGTCCGAGTGGCCGGCCGGCGCGTCCCCGCGTCAACGGTCGTCTCCGGCTGGGAAGACGTCCCGGACGAGCTCAGCTTCCCGGTCATCCTTCGACCGGCCTTCACTTTGGGCGGGCACGGCGGCGGCACGGCTCGATCCGCCGACGAGTTCGAGGACCTTCTTGACCGTGCGCTCAGCGAAAGCCCTGTTCATCAGGTCCTCGTCGAGGAGTCCCTCATCGGCTGGGACGAGTTCGAGCTCGAGGTCATGCGCGACCGAAACGACAACGTCGTGGTCGTCTGCTCGATCGAGAACCTCGATCCGATGGGCGTCCACACGGGCGACTCGGTCACCGTCGCGCCGCAGATGACGCTTTCGGACGAGGCGTACCAGGAGCTCCGTGACGCCGCGGCGGCGGTCATCCGCGAGGTCGGGGTCGAGACCGGCGGCGCCAACATCCAGTTCGCGCGCGAGCGCAGGACGGGCGAGCTACGTGTCATCGAGATGAACCCGCGCGTCTCCCGGAGCTCCGCGCTCGCGTCGAAGGCGACCGGCTACCCGATCGCGAAGGTCGCCGCCAAGCTGGCGGTCGGGTACACGCTCGACGAGATCCCGAACGACCTCACCGGAACGACGCCGGCGAGCTTCGAGCCCACGCTCGACTACGTCGTCGTCAAGTTCCCACGGTTCGCCTTCGAGAAGTTCCCAGGCGCCGACCGTACGCTCGGCACGCAGATGAAGTCAGTCGGCGAGGCGATGGGTATCGGCCGT
The DNA here is from genome assembly GCA_035311205.1 of Gaiellaceae bacterium. Lineage (GTDB taxonomy): Bacteria > Actinomycetota > Thermoleophilia > Gaiellales > Gaiellaceae > JACDAN01. The sequence continues at coordinate 16,701 of DATGDB010000002.1, forward strand.
TCGTTCGCCGAGGCCTTCCTCAAGGCGCGCCGCTCGCGCGAAGTCGACGACGCGTGGGAGCCGCAGAACCTCCACCCGTGGTTCCAGGCCGAGCTCGAGCGCGCGCAGGACGTGTTGGAGTCGGTGGGCCGGATCGACGAGCTCGTGGCGGACGACTGGGTCCGGCTGAAGCGCGCGGGCTGGTCGGACGGGGCAATTGCCGACCAGTGCTCGACGAGCGAGGCGTGGGCGCGTGCGAAGCGCCGGGCTTGCGGCGTGAGGCCTGCGTACCGCCGCGTCGACTCCTGCGCCGGCGAGGTGGAGGCCGCTTCGACGTACTACTACTCGACCTGGGGCGAGGCGGACGAGGCTTCGCCGGAGGGTGAGCAGCCTCGGGTGGTCATCATCGGCTCGGGGCCGAACCGGATCGGGCAGGGAATCGAGTTCGACTACTGCTGCGTCCACGCGGCGAAGAGCTTTCGTGCGCTCGGGTTCGAGACCGTGATGGTCAACTGCAACCCGGAGACGGTCTCGACCGACTACGACACCTCCGACCGCCTCTACTTCGAGCCGCTCGGTC
>DATGDB010000003.1:0-8505 GCA_035311205.1 Gaiellaceae bacterium
CGCTGCCGCTGATCATCGTCCTGACGACGCTCGCCGGCCTGACGGGCGAGATGTACCGGCCGGCCGCCGCCGCGCTCCTCACCGACCTCACGCCGGCCGGCGAGCGGATCCCTGCCTTTGCGCTGAACCGCCTCGCTATCAACCTCGGCTTCGCGGCGGGCCCGGCGGTGGCGGGCCTCCTCGCCGAGCGCTCGTTCTTCCTCCTCTTCCTCGGCGATGCCTTGACATCCGCCGCCTTCGGGGTGATCGCACTCACGACGCTGCCTGAGGGAGTTCGCGTCCGACGCGGCGAAGAGCGCCGGGGCGAGGCGGTGCGGACGATGCTCCGCGACCGCGCGTTCCTGTTCTTCCTCATGTCGTCGGTCCTCGGCGCATTCGTCTACTTCCAGAGCCAGACGACCTTCCCGCTCCACGTTCGAGCGAGCGGGCTCTCGGATGCCGACTACGGTCTCCTGATCTCGCTGAACGGGCTCGCGATCGTGCTCTTCGAGCTCCCGCTCGTCGCGATCACTCAGCGCTTTCCCTACCGGCCGGTGCTCACGTTGGGCTCGCTGCTCGTCGGCCTCGGATTCGCGCTCAACGCCTTTGCCAACGATCTGCCGGAACTGGCCCTGACCGTCCTCATCTGGACGCTGGGCGAGATCATCTACGCGCCCGTGGCGTCGGCCTACGTCGCCGACATCGCGCCGGAGCATCTGCGCGGGCGGTATCAGGGCGCCTGGGGGCTGACCTGGGGGGTGGCGTACGTCTTCGCTCCCGCGCTCGGCGCGGCGATCTTCGCCTGGAGCTCCGACGGCCTCTGGCTCATCTGCGGGCTGCTGGGGCTTGCCGCAGCGCTGCTCCTCATCGCGGCTCGGCCGCCACGCGTCCAGGCTGCGCCTATCGACGACGAGGCCGCCCTGAGCGGCGGCCTCGTCGGAGGTTCGCGGTGAAGGAGAGTCATCTCATGTGGGCTCCTTTCTCCTGCTCTCACTGACAAGGAAAACCGCGGCGCCTAAGAGCCACTTGAACTTCGACTAAAAGCTTCCGAAGAGTCAGCCAGCCGCCGCGCGGACTAGGTTGTAGGCCCCGATGAAACGCCTCTGCGTCGCACTGGCCCTTACCGTCTTGCTCCTCGTCATCGCGGGAGCGGCTGGCGGCGACGACGGCGATGCCTACCTCAAGAACTGCTACACGACCGCGCCGGCCGGATCGTGTGTCGCGTTGACGCCCGGTTTTCAGGGAGCGGACGTCGAGCTCAGCCCAGGCGCTCGCCATCTCTACGCCGCCGTCTGGGGCGTTGGGGGCGGGTTCACCGGCCTCCGGCTCTTCGATGTCGGCACGAAAGGGGCGTTCACTCCCCGCGCAGGAGTGGAAGGCTGCTACGCGCCCGGGGGAGCCGGCGGCGATTGCACGCCGCTCATCGCTGACGCAGGTGCGTATGACGTCGACGTCAGCGCAGACGGAAAGAGCATCTACTTGCCCACAGGCGGCAAGCTCACGGTCCTCAACCGAGACACGACCTCGGGCGCGCTCACCCTCGCCCAGTGCTTCGGGACGGCGCCATGCGTTCCCCTTCCAGGGAGCTTCGAAAGCACGGCCGTGACCCTGGACTCGAAGAACCTCTATGTCCGCGGCTTCGGCCAGCTGGCCGTCTTCGATCGAGATGCGGCAACTGGCACGCTTCTGGGGAAGACCGGCGCCGGCACCTGCTTCACGGAGGAGGTCACGAGCGGAGGCTGCACGCCCGCGACGCCCGCCGTCGGCATCGCCTCGTCCGGCTACGAGACTGTGGTCTCGGTCAACGGACGCAACGTGTACGTCACGAATCAGGCGCCTGGCGGCGTGGCCGTCTTCCAGCGCTCGGCCGACGGGAGCCTGTCCCAGTCGCCCGGGGCCGACGGCGGCTGCGTCACCGTCGGGGGTACGAGCGGGAACGCCGGCGGCAGGGAATGTGTCGCCGGCCCGCAGACGCTGGCGGGCGCGAAGGCAGTCACTATTGACCGGCAAGGGGCGTTCGTCGTCGTCACCGGCGACGGCGGAACAACCGTCTTCCGCCGCGATGCGACCAACGGCGCGCTCACGCTGACCGATTGCCTCGACGAGTCCGGCGGGACGGCTCCCCCGACCGTCTGCCACGAGGTAAGAGGCGCCGCGGGCACCGACGTCGCCGTCTCGCCGGAGGGAAGCAATGTCGTCGTGAGCGCGAGCGCCCTGTCCGGGCTCTCGTTCTTCCGGCTCAACCGAGTGACCGGGAAGCTGACGCAGCTCGCAACACGAGGCTGCATCACCGCCAAGGCGCCGGCCGCGCCCTGCGTGTCCATCCCGGGGCTACTGGGCGGTCCGGGTGGGGTGACCATCTCACCGAGCGGCCTCTCCCTGTTCTCGGCGATGCGCGCGGTCGACGGCGGCTCGATCGCCGGCTTCGAGCGGGACCTCGCGCCCACCTGCAAAAGCAAGACGATCACGCTTCGCCGGCGCAAGGCCGTCGCAGTGCCGCTGGCCTGCACCGACGCGAACGGCGACAAGGTGACAATCGAGATCGCCGCGCCGCCGGCGATCGGGACGCTGGGGGTCGTCAACCAGGCGAAGGCCCGCGTCCTCTACACCCCGAGCCCTGTCTCAAAGCGGCGCGACTCCTTCAAGTACCGCGGGACCGCCCGAGGATCGGCCGGCGTGGCGTCGACGGTCACGATCAAGGTCCTCGCGCCTGCGACGGTCGACCGGAAGCCGCCAAATACCCGCATCACGGGCGCGCCGCCGACGACGACGAGCGCCCGAACCGCACGGTTCAAGTTCCGCTCGACCGAAAAGGGCTCGCAGTTCCAGTGCAAGACCGACTGGCGGAAGGGCTGGTGGACCTGCCGGTCGCCCAAGACCTACACCCCGCTCAAGCCTGGACGTCACACCTTCGTGGTGCGAGCGATCGACCGAGCCGGGAACGTCGACCGAACGCCTGCCAAGAAGGTCTGGACGATCCGTTAGGCACGTTAACGATTTTTGTTAGCGTGGCTAACGAATGTCCGTCCTGACGCTCGAACCCCTTGCCGTCGCGAATCGCCTGCGGCCTGCACTGTTGAAGCTCGCGCGCGAGCTCCGGCGGGAGTCGCACGCGCTCGGGGTGACCGGCGGACAGGTGTCGCTGCTCTTTCAGATCCAGCGACATAAAGGCGTCGGCGTCCGGGGCCTTGCCGCGCTCGAGCGCATGTCGCCAGCGGCGATGTCCGGCTACGTCGATCGCCTGGAGCGCGCCGGCCTGGTCCGGCGGACTCCAGACCCGAAGGACCGGCGCCGTCACGGGTTGTTCGTGACGGAGGAGGGCGACCGTGTTCTCCGGTCAGTGAAGTCACGTCGCACCGCTTGGCTCGCAGCGCGGCTCCAGCACCTGGATCCGGACGAGCTCGCCGCCGTGGACGCCGCCGTCGAGCCCCTGCTCAGCCTGATCGAGGAGATCTAGCGCGGATGACTGCCGCGATCCTTGCCCTTCAGGCTCGAACCTTCGCCAGCGTCCGCAAACACCGGAACTACCGCCTCTTCTTCACCGGCCAGGTGATCTCGCTCGTCGGCACCTGGATGCAGAACATCGCACTCGCCTGGTACGTGATCGAGCTCACGCACTCGGCCGTCGCCGTCGGTGTCCTGGCGTTCTGCCGTTTCGCCCCGTTCACGATCTTCGGCCTCGTGTCAGGCGTCGTCGCCGACCGGCTCGACAACCGCCGGCTGGTCATGGGGACGCAAACAGCCTCGATGATCGTCGCTGGGGCGCTGACCGTGCTTGCCCTGTCAGGCGCCGAGATCGTCTGGCTCGCGTACCTCTTGGCCTTCGCGGCCGGCACGGCGCTCGTCTTCGACGCACCCGGACGACACGCGCTTACCTTCCAGATGGTCGGCCGGGAAGAGCTTCCGAACGCCGTCGCGCTGAACGCAAGCCTCTTCAATGCCTCCCGAGTGGTCGGCCCCGCTGCGGCCGGCGTCATTATCGCGGCCTTCGGCGTCACGGTCTGCTTCGCGCTCAACACCCTGAGCTTTCTGGCCGTGCTGACCAGCCTGGCGCTCATGCGCCCCGACGAGCTCTTCGCACCGGATCGTCCCGAGCGGCACCCGTCGGTGCTGTCGAGCATCCGCGAGGGGCTCGGCTACGCGCGGCGCTCGCCTCGCGTCCGGCTGGTGCTGGCGATGACGATGGTCGTGAGCACGGTCGGCTTCAACTTCCACGTGCTCGTGCCGGTCCTTGCCTCCGAGACCCTCGACGCAGGGCCTCGGACCTTCGGGATCCTCTCGGCCGCCTTCGGCGCGGGCGCCCTCGTGGGGGCGCTGTTGTCCGCGACGTTGGCCCGAGCAAGCTGGCCGGCGCTCCTCACCGGCGTCGGCGGATTCAGCGTCGCGCTCCTCGCGCTCGCGCCGCTCCACACCGTTGTCGGCTGTGTGCTCCTGCTGTTCGTCGTAGGGATCTGCTTCACGCTCTGGACCTCGAACAGCCAGTCGCTGCTGCAGCTGAGCGCACCCGACCATCTCCGGGGCCGCGTTGTCAGCCTCTACCTCTTCGCCTTCGCGGGCCTGGCGCCGCTCGGCGGGCTCCTCGCCGGCTGGCTGTCGGAAGTCGGCGGGACGGAGCTCGCGTTTGGCGTCGCAGGCGTTACCGGTCTGCTGATGACCGCGCTGGCGCTGCGCGAGCTCTATGCGGGCAAAGTTCTCGTCTCGAGCGCATGAGTGGGGTGCGCCTCGAGCCGTGGGGAAGAGACGACCTCCCGCTGCTCGAGAAACTGATGGGCGATGCTGCGATGACCGAGCACCTCGGCGGCCCCGAGAGCCCGGAGAAGCTCGCGGAGCGGCAGTCGCGCTACGAGGCGCCGGGCTCCGGGATGTTCAAGATCGTCGACGAAGCCACGGGAGAGGCAGTTGGATCGGTCGGCTACTGGGAGCGGAGCTGGCAGGGCGGGAAGGTCTACGAAATTGGCTGGTCCGTGCTGTCCGGGTTCCAGGGACGGGGCATCGCGAGCCTCGCAACGGCGCAGGCCATCGCCAAGGCCCGGTCAGAGTGGAAGCATCGGTTCGTTCACGCCTTCCCCTCGGTGGACAACGGCCCGTCGAACGCGATCTGCCGAAAGCTGGGATTCACCTTCTTGGAGGCGTCCGAGTTCGAGTATCCGAAGGGACACTTCATGCGCTGCAACGACTGGCGCCTCGACCTCTTCGCCGGTCGCGCCTAACACTCCGCTTACAAAGCCGTTCGAAATCCTTTCGATTCGCGCACGGCTCCCTCATCGCAGGCGGGGATAGTCAGGGCACTGTCGCCTAAGGAGGTCGAGCTGTGAAGAGGAAGATTCGCCTGGGGGTTCTCGCACTCGTCGCGCTCACTGCGCTGGCGTTCGTGAGCGCCGCCGTTGCCCATCGCGTCGTCGTCATCAAGGGGACGATGAACGGCGAGACTTTGACCGGAACGGCAGGCAACGACCGCATCTTCGCCCGCGGCGGCGACGACATCGTCAACGCCGGTGAGGGCAACGACCGCGTCTTCGGCGGTTGGGGCAAGGACACGCTGAACGGCGAAGGTGGAAACGACCGCATTCGCGGCGGCCCCGGTCCTGACACGATCAGCGGCGGGGAGCTGAACGACGTGCTCCGCGGCCGGTGGGGCAACGACGTCGTAAACGGCGACAACGGTGACGACCGCATCTGGGTCGGCCGTGGCGCCGACGTCGAGAACGGCGGCGACGGAAACGATGTCATGCACGCCCTTGCCCGCGACCGCATGGTCGACCAGATCGACTGCGGCCCGGGTGACAAGGACGTCGTCTGGCTCAACTCGAAGGAATCCGACGTCTATGTCAACTGCGAGATCGTCAAGACCGTGACGACCTCACACCCCGACGACGGGGAGTAGCACAAAGCTTCCTCCTACAACCCACAACTCCCTCTCTCCGACCCACAAAGCCCGCTGCGGCGGGCTTTGTGGTACCTGAGGCGTCGCTTGCGATGCCGACCAGCAGAGGCCATGCCGGCTTTGCCGGCGTGGCCGGCTTAATCTCGCTGCGGCGGGCTTCTTGGCGGTTAGGGGCGGTTAGGAGATGCGCCAGGTGTCGCCGGCGTGCAGGAGCTTGTCGAGCTCGCCCGCGCCCTGCTCTCGGCGAGTCGTCTCGATCTGCTCCGCCATCAGCCTGTCGTAGACCGGGCGCTCGATGTCGCGGAAGACGCCCAGCGGAGTCGGGCCATGCGGCGTGTGGGCCAGACGCGAGAGCGCGAAGGCGAGCGAAGCGTCGGCGTCGTGCTCGTCGTGGACGAGCAGCGCGTCCTCACCCACGTCGGCCACTTCGACGAGCTCCATCGAGCCGTTCGGCCGCTGGACGACGCCGCGCTCGCCCTCCTCGCCGAAGCGAACCGGCTCGCCGTGTTGCAGGAGGATCCGATTTTGCTTCTCCTCACGCACGGCGTCGAACGCGCCGTCGTTGTAGACGTTGCAGTTCTGGTAGATCTCGACAAAGGCCGAGCCGGGATGGGCGGCTGCTCGCCGCAGCACCTCGGTCAGGTGCTTCTTGTCCGTGTCGATCGAGCGTGCGACAAAGGTCGCCTCGGCGCCGAGCGCCAGCGAGACCGGGTTGAATGGGTAGTCGAGCGAGCCCATCGGCGTCGTCTTGTTGCGCGTCCCGAGCGGGCTCGTCGGCGAGTACTGGCCCTTCGTCAGCCCGTAGATCTGGTTGTTGAAGAGCAGGATCTTGAAGTTGACGTTCCGCCGGAGCGCGTGGATCAGATGGTTGCCGCCGATAGAGAGGGCGTCGCCGTCGCCGGTGACGACCCAGACGGACAGGTCCGGACGCGACGACGACAGCCCGGTCGCGATCGCAGGCGCCCGCCCGTGGATCGAGTGCATCCCGTAGGTCTGCATGTAGTACGGGAAGCGCGCCGCGCAGCCGATTCCAGAGACGAACACGATCCGCTCCCGCGGGATCCCGAGCTCGGGCGTGAAGCTCTGAAGCGCCGCGAGGATCGCGTAGTCACCGCAGCCCGGGCACCAGCGAACCTCCTGGTCGGACTTGAAGTCCTTCGCCGTCAGCTGGACGAGCTTGCCGTTGCCACCGTTCTCCGTCAAAGCATCCCCTCGATCGCTTCACCGAGCTCGGACGAGCGGAACGGCAGGCCGCGGACCCGGTTGTAGCCGACGGCGTCCACGAGGAACTCCGCCCGCACGAGCTTGAGCAGCTGGCCCAGGTTCATCTCCGGCACGAGGATCTTCTCGTAGCTCCGAAGCACTTCGCCGGTGTTCCGCGGGAACGGGTTGAGGTAGGTCAAGTGCGCCTGGGCGACCTTCCCGCCCGCCTGCCGCACCCGCCGGACACCCGCGGCGATCGGCCCATAAGTTCCGCCCCAGCCCAAGACGAGGAGGTCGGCTCCGTCCGGATCGTCGACCTCGAGCTCGGGGATGTCGGCGGCGATCCCGGCGACCTTCTGCGCGCGCACCCGAACCATGTAGTCGTGGTTGTCGGGGTCATAGGAGACGTTGCCCGTCCCGTCGGCCTTCTCCAGCCCGCCGATTCGATGCTCGAGCCCAGGCGTGCCGGGAATCGCCCACGGCCGGGCCAGGGTCTCCGCGTCGCGCAGGTAGGGCATGAACGCGCCCTCGTGATTCGGCTTGTCTGCGAACTCGACGGGGATCTCCGGCAGTGAGTCGACGTCCGGGATCAGCCATGGCTCCGAACCGTTCGCGAGGTAGGCGTCCGAGAGCAGGAAGACCGGTGTCCGGTACTTCAAAGCGATCCGCGCCGCCTCCATCGCGGCGTCGAAACAGCCGCCCGGCGTCGAGGCCGCCACGACCGGGACCGGCGATTCGGCGTTCCGCCCCCACATGGCGAGCAGCAGGTCGGCCTGCTCCGGCTTCGTCGGCATGCCCGTCGACGGGCCGGCGCGCTGGATGTCCAGGATCAGGAGCGGGAGCTCGAGCGCAACGGCGAGGCCGATCGTCTCCATCTTCAGGACGACACCCGGGCCGCTCGACGTGCAGACGCCCAGCGAGCCGCCGAAGCTGGCGCCGAGCGCTGCGCCGACGGCGGCGATCTCGTCCTCGGCCTGGAACGTGCGGACGCCGAAGTCCTTGCGGCGGGATAGGTCCTCGAGGATCTCCGAGGCCGGCGTGATCGGGTAGGCGCCGAGGAAGAGCGGCAGCCCGCTCTTCACGCTCGCGGCGATCAGCCCCAGCGCGAGCGCCTGGTTGCCGCGGATGTTCCGGTAGGTGCCGGGCGGGAGCTGCGCCGGTGCGACCTCGTAGGTGACGGCGAAGTCCTCACTCGTCTCCCCGTACGCCCACCCAGCCTTGAACGCCTTGATGTTGGCTTCGGCAATCTCCGGCCGGCTGGCGAACTTCTTCTCCAGGAAGGCGATCGTCCCCTCGGTCGGGCGGTGATAGAGCCAGGACATGAGCCCGAGCGCGAACATGTTCTTCGAGCGCTCGGCCTCTCTGGGCGAAACGCCCTCGACGTCTTCCAGCGCTCCGACGGTCAGCGACGTCAGCGGCACGGCGTGCACCTGATAGGC
>DATGDB010000004.1:0-3987 GCA_035311205.1 Gaiellaceae bacterium
GAGACGGTTCACGGAGGCTAGGCTAGCCCTCCGTGAGCTCCCTACCCGGCGGGACGGTCACCTTTTTGTTCTCGGACGTCGAAGGCTCGACGCAGCTGCTCGAGCAGCTCGGCGACCGCTACGGAGATGTTCTGCGGGATCAGCGTCAGATCCTGCGAGCGCGGTTCGGTGAGGCGGGCGGACACGAGATCGACGCTCAGGGCGACGCGTTCTTCTTCTCCTTCACGCGCGCGAAGGACGCGGTGGCCGGAGCCGTCGCCGCGCAGCGCGACTTGGCCGCGCACGAATGGCCGGATGGAGTTGCGGTCAAGGCCCGCATGGGGCTCCACACCGGCGAGCCGGCGGTCGGCGAGGAGGGCTATGTCGGCCTGGACGTCGTGCGCGCGGCACGCATCTGCTCGGCCGGCCACGGCGGTCAGATCCTCGTCTCCGAGACGACCCGAGCCCTGATCGGCAACAACGTCCCCGACGGCGTCGTCGTGCGCGATCTCGGCGAGGCGAAGCTCAAGGACATCCAATACGAGCGGATCTTCGAGCTCGCGCTGGCAGACCAGCCGGACGAGTTTCGGCCGTTGAAGACGACCGTCCCGGAGTCTGCAGCCGACTACCTGGCCGCGGAGATTCAGCGCAGAGTCAACGAGCAGATCCTCGCGAGCCTCGACGCTCCCGGCGGAGAGACCAAGCGCAACGCGTTGGGCCTCGTCAACCGCTTGCTCGGGTTGCGGCCGCCGCCGCGCTCCTGATCGTCAAGGCTGCGTTCCTCTGAACGGGCCCGCGCGGTAGACGTACCCCTCGAGCTGCCGGCCGAGCAGCTCCTCCAGCCACTCCGAGATCGCGATCAGCGCGTCGAGGTCCACGCCGGTCTCGACACCCTCGCCCTCGAGCAGGTAGACCAGATCCTCCGTTGCGATGTTGCCCGTCGCCTTCGGCGCGAACGGGCACCCGCCGAGCCCGCCGACGGACGCGTCGAGCATCGAAACGCCGGCTTCCAGCGCGGCGTAGGCGTTCGCGAACCCGGTGTTGCGCGTGTTGTGGAAGTGCCCGCCGACCGGCTTCCCCAGCCCCGCCACGCGTTCGAGGAGCCGGCGGACCTGGGTCGGCGTCGCGACGCCGATCGTGTCCGCCAGGACGATCTCGACCGCCTCGGTCTGCGCCAGCCGCTCCGCGATCGCGACAACTCGATCAGGGTCGACAGGCCCTTCGAACGGACACCCGAAGGCGACAGAGATCGTCAAGCTCGGGCGGATCTTGTCCTCGCGCGCGCGTGTGACGATCCCCTCGGCCGCCGCGATGCTCGCTTCCACGGAGGCTCCCGCATTGCGCTGCGAAAAGCTCTCCGTCGCAGCGACGGCGAAGCTGACCTCGTCGAGCCCGGTTTCGCGGAGCCGCTCGTAGCCGCGCTCGTTGAGCGCGAGGCCCGCGTAGACGACGCCGTCGCGCCGATCCAGCGCGGCGACGACCTCCTCGGCGCCCGCCATCTGCGGCACGCGTTCCGGGTTGACGAAGCTCGCGGCCTCGATCCGCTTCAGACCGGCCGCCGCGAGACGATCGACGAGCTCCGCACGAGTCTCGGGCGGGACGATCTGCTGCTCGTTCTGGAGCCCGTCGCGCGGGCCGACCTCGCGGAGCGAAGGGCTAATGACCGTCGAGACCCGAGCTGTTGACGTGCTCCGGCTTGATCCGCACGATCACCCGCTGCTCGCCCTCTCTGCGGTAGGGGTAAGAGTCCGCGCCCAGATACTTCTTCGCCAGCTTGTCGATGTGCTCGTCGGCGCCCTCGTGCGTCAGCTCGGCGGGACCTGCGACGGAGACCCACCGGTACGGATCCTCCGGATGGGTCACGTGCACGCCGGCCCTTCCGTTTTGCCGGATGTACCGGGGCTTGTAGCGACCCTCCGCGGTGTTGAAGACGACGTTTTCGCCGTCAAAGTCGACCCAGACGACCGTCGTCTGCGGACAGCCGTCTCCGCGGACTGTGGAGGCGACCGCGTAGTTGGGCTCCAGAAACAGCTGGGCCTCTTCGGGTGTCAGCTTCGCCAAGTGGCCTCCCTTCAGCCTGAAAGCGTCGTCGGAACCTCGATCTCGTGGTCGCGGATCTGCTTCTTCGCCTGGTCGAGGCGTTCGAGATCCTTCTGCGGCACCTTCCGGCTGATCGTGCCGAGCCCGACGCCGTCGTCCGCGAGACCGAAGGTCAGGTTGCGGCCGCCCTTCCAGTTGCCGTCCACGACGGACTTGATCGTCTCGAACACGGCCTCGTCGACGCGCTTCAGCGCGCTCGTGAGGATGTGTGGGCCGAGGAACGACTGGTCGGCGTCGACGCCGATCCCCCACACCTTCTGCTGCTTCGTCGCGCTCAGCGCGCCCAGCCCGCACTCGCCGGCGACCTGGAAGACGACGCTCGCGCCGCGCGCGATCTCGCTCAGCGCGAGCTCCTTGCACTTCGCCTGGTCGTCCCAGTCCGATGAGTATGAGTTCAGCGTCTTGATGTTCGGCTTCGCCCATTTCGCACCCGATTGATAGCCCGCGATGAAGCGGTCGACCGGCGGTTCCTTGTACCCGCCGACGGAGCCGATCACGGGCTTCGATCCCTTCGCTGAGAGCCCGGCCAGGACACCGGCGAGGTAGCCCACCTCCTGCTCCTTGAAGAGCAGGCCGATCACGTTCGACGGCGCGTGCTTGAGGCTCGACTGGTCGACGTCGACGATCGCGAACTTCGTGTTCGGGAACATCGTCGCGGCGGTGTCGATCGCGTCGCCCTGCGCGAAGCCGACGCCGATGATCAGGTCGAAACCCTGCCGGGCGAGTGCCGAGTAGTTCGGCACGTAGTCGGCCGCGGAGTTGGACTCGACGACCCGCGTCTTGATCCCGAGCTTCTTCCCCGCCCGCTTGAGGCCCTCGTAGGCGAGCTGGTTGAAGCCGCGATCGTTCAGCTGTCCGACGTCCGTGTTGAGCGCGACGCGGACGTCGCTCCCGGAAGCTCCGGTTGTCTCGCCGGCCTTGTTGCCGTCGTCTCCGCCGCAGCCGGCGAGGAGAAGCCCGGCGGTGAGGGCGACCGCAAGCCGAGCGGCGAGGTTTTCGCCTGGTAGTCTCAAACCTGGTGGTCGAGTCTACCCGACAGGCGCCCGCCCACGTGTCGCTGGCGGTCGTGTTTCAGGTTCGCGGCGACTCGCTCCAGGTGTTGATGTGGCGGCGGGCGAGAGATCCCTTCAAGGAACGCTGGGCGCTCCCCGGCGGCTACCTCGAGCCGGACGAGACGCTCGAGCAATCGATTCGCCGGCACCTCGAGACCAAGGTCGACATCGACGAGCTGGCGCATCTCGAGCAGCTGGAGACCCGCAGCGAGCCGGGCCGGAACCCGCGGGGTTGGGAGCTTGCGACTGCCTATCTCGGCCTCGTCCCGAGCGACGTCGACCCCGAAGTGCCGTCGGACACCGCGTGGCAACCGGCCAGACAGCTCCCGCCCACCGCGTTCGACCACGGAGAGATCGTCGAGATCGCGCTCCAGCGCCTCCGCGCGAAGCTCTCCTACACGAATGTCGGCTTCGCCCTGGCGCCGGAGACGTTCACCCTCTCGGAGCTGCGCGCGATCTATGCAGCGGCGCTCGGCCACGACCTCTCCGCGACGAACCTCCAGCGGGTCCTCCTCCGGCGCGGCGTCCTCGAGCGGACGGGCTCGAAGCGCGAGCCCGGACGGACCGGCGGGCGGCCGGCGGGGGTCTTCCGCTTCCGTTCCCCGCAGCTGGAGGTGACCGACCCGTTCGCGGTGCTCAGGCCGCCGAGCCGTTCGGCTCGAGCCAGTGGCTAGGATCGCGGCATGTGCAGAAACATCCACACGCTCTACAACTTCGAGCCGCCCGCCACCGACGAGGAAGTGCGCGACGCGTCGCTCCAGTACGTCCGCAAGATCAGCGGCTTCAACAAGCCCTCGCAGGCCAACGCCGAGGCCTTCGAGCGGGCGGTCGAAGAGGTCACGGCGTCGACGCGACG
>DATGDB010000005.1:0-9246 GCA_035311205.1 Gaiellaceae bacterium
TCGCGAGCACCAAGCCAGGAGCCGCACTCCGACGAGCCAAGGTCTGAAGACCTTGGTGAGGAGGAGGGTGGGCCCTGGCGCCGCGTGATCGCGGGCCAGAAGCCGGCATGTATTGCCGGGAGAGGCACCTAGCCCGTCTCCTTCTGGATCTTGGTGACGATCCCGGTCTTCGGATCGAAGAACCGCTTGTCGACTGAAGCCCAGCCGCCGAGGCTCTTGATCGTGAAGAGCCACGGGCGCACCGGGAACTTGAAGCTCTTGAGCGTGGAGGTGAGCACCGGGCGGTAGCCGTTGTCGCCGAAGATTTTCTGCGCCTTCGGCGTGCGCAGGAAGTTGAGGAACGCGCCGGCGGCAGCCTTGTTCTTCGAAGTCTTGAGGATCGCGATCGGGTTCTCGATCCGGATCGTCGCCTTCGGGATCACGTACGGCACGTCCTGGCCCTTGCTGTTCGCGAAGATCGCCTCGTTCTCGTAGGCGAGCAGGACGTCACCGCGGCCGGCGAGGAACGTCTGCAGCGCCTCCCGCGCGCTCTTGTCCTGCGACACGACGTGCTTGTAGAGGTTGCGCAGGTAGGCGACGGCCTGCTTGTGCGTCTTGCCCTTCTTCCGCATCGCGCCGTAGGCGGCCATGACGTTCCACTTGGCGCCGCCCGAGGTCTGGACGTTGGGCGTGACGACGTCGACGTCCTTCTTGACCAGGTCCTCCCAGTCCTTGATCTTCTTCGGATTGCCGCGCCGGACGACGAAGACGACGACGGAGCGGGTGACGATGCCCTTCCACTTGTTCTGCTTCCAGTTCGGGTTGATGAGCCCGGCCTTGACGAGCGTCGTGATGTCGGGCTCCAGCGAGAGCGCGACGATGTCGGCCTTGAGGCCGGCCTTGACGGCGCGGGCCTGCTCGCCCGAGGCGCCGTAGGACTGCTCGAAGTCGACGTCCCTGCCCTTGGCCGTCTTCTGGAACTCGGGGATGATCTCCGCGTAGGCGTCGCGCGGCGTCGAGTACGCGACAAGGGTCAACTTCGTATCTTGCGTTCGTGCCTGCGCGTCGTCGTTCGTGAGCACCGCTGCCGTGACCGCGGCTACGGCGAGTGCCATGACGGCCAGTAGGAAAACGGGCTTGCTCATGAGCCTCCTTTGATACGAAGTCCTAATCACAGGAATTAGCGACTTCTATCCAAAGGCTCCGAGTCCTGTCAAGGCTCACCGGTAGGCCTCGATCAACACCCGCGCGACCTCCGGCCGCGAGAACTCGACCGGAGGTAGCTCGCCTCGCCCGAGCATCTCCCTCACCTTCGTGCCCGAGAGGAACACGTGGTCGTCGCCGCCGTGCGGGCAGGTCTTCGGCGAGACCATCGAGCTACAGACGCGGCAGAACACCGCGTGCTCGAAGAACATCGGCTCGATGTCGAGCTCGTGCGGCTCGAACTCGTCGAAGATCAACTGGGCGTCGTACGAGCCGTAGTAGTCGCCGACGCCGGCGTGGTCGCGGCCGACGATGAAGTGGGAGCAGCCGTAGTTCTTGCGGCAGATCGCGTGCCAGATCGCCTCCCGCGGGCCGGCGTAGCGCATCGCGGCCGGGAAGGCGGACACGACGACGCGGTCTCGCGGGTAGTAGTTGTCGACCAGGACGCGGTAGCACTCCACGCGGGTGGGGGCGGGGACGTCGTCGGACTTCGTCTCACCGACCAGCGGGTGAATAAGCAGGCCGTCCACGGTTTCGAGCGCGGTTTTGGTGAGGTACTCGTGCGCGCGGTGGATCGGGTTCCGGGTCTGGAAGCCGACGATCCGTTTCCAGCCCCGGCGGGCGAACTCGGCGCGGATCTCGGCGGGGTCGAGGGCCAGCTCCGGGAAGGGCGGGCGGGCGCGTTCGAAGACGGTCACTCGGCCCGCGAGGTAGAGCGGCTTTTGGTTGTAGAGCCGGGCGACGCCCGGGTGCGCGTGATCGGTGGTGCGGAAGCATTGGGCTGCTTCGCGTTCCTTGTCGTACTCGAAGGTCTCCTCGACCTCGAGGACGGCGAGCGGGCGGCCTTCGGCGTCGGCGAGGGCGACGCGGTCGCCCTCCAGGGGGTGGTCGACGGCGATGCAGACCGGGAGCGCCCAGGGCAGGCCATCAGCTAGGCGCATCTCGTCCAGGACGCTGTCGTAGTCCCGTTTGGCCATGAACCCTTCGAGAGGGCTCAAAGCGCCCGAAGCGATCATGTCGAGGTCGGACAGCTCTCGCGAGGTCAGCTTGACGACGTCGAGGCCGCTCAAGTCCTCAGGCCGCTCCCCGGTCCGGTCGACGAGTTCTCCACCGTGGGGGTCGATCAGACCGGTCCGCGTGCCTGGCACGAGGACACGGCTCATAGCGACACCCCCGGTCCCCCGGCGTGTCGACTGGTCATTGCCTGATGGAGACATCGCAAGCGACGTCTCATGCGGCCACCTCGGCTCGAGTGAGACCAAGCTGCTCGAGCCTGTCGAGGACGATGCGCGCCGACTCCTCCGGCGGATGCTCCTCGGTGTCGATCCGCAGCTCCGGCTCGCGCGGCTCCTCGTAGGGGTCCGAGACGCCCGTGAACTCCTTGAGCTCGCCCCTAAACGCCTTCTCGTAGAGGCCCTTGACGTCGCGGCGCGCGCACTCCTCGACCGATGTCGCCACATAGACCTCCACGAACGCACCGTGCTCTTCGACCAGCTCGCGCGCATGGCGCCGCGTTTCCTTGTACGGCGAGATCGCCGAGACGAGCACCGCCCCGCCGTGACGCGTCAACCGGGAGGCGACCCAGCCGATCCGCTCGATGTTCGTGTCGCGGTCCTCCTTCGAGAAGCCGAGGCCCTTCGAGAGGTGCGTGCGGACGATGTCGCCGTCCAGGTATTCGACCACGTGACCGCGGCGCTCGAGCTCGGGGCCGACGATCTCCGCGATCGTCGTCTTGCCGGCGCCCGAAAGCCCCGTAAACCAGAGGGTGAAACCGTTGCTCAATTCGTCTCCTTCGCATCGATAGGCGTGTCCAGATGGATGCCGCACTCGAGCTTGTCCGAGCCGGCCCAGCGTCCGGCCCGCTCCTCCTCGCCGGGCGCCGTCGGCCGCGTGCACGGCATGCAGCCGATCGACCGGTATCCGGCCTCGTGGAGCGGGTTGAACGGAATCTCATTGACCTGGATGTAGCCCCAGACGAGCCGCTCGTCCCAGTCGACGAGCGGGTGGATCTTCCAGACGCCGTACCGCTCCGACCACTGCAGCTTCGGCGTCGAGGCGCGCGACGGGGACTGATCGCGGCGGATCCCGGAGATCCACGCGCCGTACGGCTCGAGCGCCTCCAAGAGCGGCTCGACCTTGCGGATGTGGCAGCAGCGGTCCGGATCGTGCTCCCAGAGGTTCGGCCCCTCGCGCTTGTGCTGCTCGGCGACCGTGATCACCGGAGGCGGCGGGAGCAGCTTGAGGCCGTAGCGCTCGACCAGCGCGTCGCGGGTCTCGTAGGTCTCGCGGAAGAAGAGATGCGTGTCGAGCTCGATGATCGGAATGTCGAGGCCGAGCTCCGAGACCATGTGCACGAGCACCGACGACTGCTTCTGCCACGAGCACGTCAGGCAGAGCTCCATGCCGAACTCGTCGTAGGCCCAGCGGAGGAGCTCCTCCGCGCGCATGGCTTCGAAATCCAGCTCAGGAAGCGGGGGTGCGGTCGCCAAGCAGCACCTCCTTAAGCGTGTCGGCGCGCAGCCCCCGGCGCAGCGTCTCGAGGGGGATGACCTCGTCGGGCGGGATGTTCCCGAGGTTCACCTCTGGCCCGAGTTCCCGCACGAACCAGGCCTGCGCGGACTTCGTCGGCGCCTCGAAGATCAAGTCGGCCGGCTGGATGTCGTGGACGATCTCGTCGATGAGGCCCGTCCGCATCTCGCCGGTGGGGCGGAAGATCCCGGCGGTGCCGCCCTCACGCGCCTCGGTGATCACCTTCCAGGCACCGGCCTCGAGCTCCTCCTTGATCCAGCCGACCCACTCGTACGGCGCGTAGACAACCTCCGAATCCTTCGAGCCGACCTCCGAAAGGACGGTGAAGTCCCGAGCCAGATCGGCGATCAGCTCGAGCTTCTCCTCGCGCGGCATCTCGACGGCGCCGTCGGAGATCTCCACGTGCGTGAGGCCGAGCTCGCCGAGCCAGCCCTTGTACTCCTCCACCTTGCCGCGCGCCCAGATGGCCTCGAAGAACGTCCCGCCGATGACGACGCGCTTGCCGGCCAGCACCTCGAGCTTGCGTTTCAGGTTCGGCGTGACGTACGCCGTTCCCCAGCCGAGCTTGACGACGTCGATGTAGTCGCCGCTCGTCTCGAGCACGTCCTCCCACGCGCGCGGCCCGAGCCCCTTGTCGAGGACATGGGTCAGTCCGCCGTTGCGGGGAGGCAGGTCAAAGGCGGGCAACGATGTCCTCCAGCCGCTTGGTGGCCTCTTCCTGGACGTCGTGGAAGAGCGAGTTGCCGTGCGAGTCGATCCCGACCCACAGTGGCCCGAAATCCTTGACACGGAACTTCCAGAGGCACTCGGGCATGAGCTCCTCCCAGGCGACCTCTTCGATCTCCTCGATTTGCGTCGTCTCGAGGGCCGCCGCGCCGCCGACGATCGCGAAATACACCATCCCGTAGCGCCGCATCGGCTCGATTGCCTCGTCCGGCAGTCCTCCCTTTCCGGCGATCGCGCGGACGCCGTAGTCGCGGCCGAGCCCCTCGGTGAAGCGCACCATCCGCGCGCTCGTCGTCGTGCCGATGCTGACCTTCTCGTAGCGGCCCGGCCCGAGCTTGCGTACGCCGGGCGCCGTGTGCAGGAGGAACGCGCCGCTCAGCTCCATCGGGGGGGCGTGACCCTCGTCGAAGATCCGGATGTGCGAGCGGTCCCGAATCCCGATGATGTGCCCGTCGACAGTGACGATGTCGCCGGCCTGGAGCTTGCGAATGTCCTCCTCGGACGCCGGGAATGTCAGCCGGTGCTCCCCCACTAGGCCTCGCGATCGAACTCCGTGGTGCCGTCGGCGGTGATGTGCGCCGTCGCGCGCCGCGCCGCCCAGCACTGGTAGTTCACGGCGACCGGGTTGAGCGTCATGTGCGTGTCCGCGTGCTCGACGTGGCAGTAGAGAACGGTGACGTCGCCGCCGAGCCCCATCGGCCCGATCCCGGTCTCGTTCAGGAGCCCGGTGAGCTCCTCCTCGAGCTGCGCGACGAGCGGATCCCAGTTGCGCGAGCCGACCGGCCTCGCGATCGCCTCCTTCGCCAGATGCATCGCATAGTCGGCGGAGCCGCCGATCCCGACCCCGACGATCCCGGGCGGACATGGCTTCCCGCCGGCGCCGACGATCGACTCGAGCACGAATTGCTTGATCCCCTTCACGCCGTCGGCGGGGACGCACATCTTCAGGAAGCTCATGTTCTCCGAGCCCGACCCTTTGGGGACACATTTGACGTCGAGCCCGTCCCAATCCGGAACGAACTCCCAGTGGACGATCGGAACTCGATAGCCGACGTTCGGGCCCGTGTTCTCGCGCGTCAGCGTGTGAACCGTGTTCGAGCGCAGCGGATGTTCGAGCGTCGCGCGCACGGTCCCGTCGTAGAGCGCCTGGTAGATCCGGGCCGGGTGGAGCGGGAAGTGCTCCCCGACCTTGCAGTAGTAGACCGCGATGCCGGTGTCCTGGCAGACGAGGTTCTTCTCTTCCTCGGCGACCTCGACGTTCCGAAGAATCGTCTGGAGAACGCGCTGGCCTGGGACCGACGTCTCGCGGTCCGCGGCATCTGCGAGAGCGTCGCGGAGGTCCTGCGGGATGTCCTTCAGCGCCCAGACGTACAAGTGCGCCACAGCGTCCTCGACCGCTTGCTGGATATCCGTCTCGACCGTGCTCATGGCGTGTCCTATTTCTTCGTGTTGTGTCGACTGGTCATTTCAGACGGCCGCACGGGCAAAGCCCGCACGGCCTGAAATCGGCATCGCAAGCGACGCCTCATTTCGCTTTCTCCGCCGCCGCGCGACCGGCGCGACGCCCGAACACCGTGCACTCCAGGAGCGAGTTGCCCATCATCCGGTTCCGGCCGTGCGTGCCGCCGGCGATCTCGCCCGCCGCGTAGAGGCCCTCGGCGGTCGTCTCGCCGTGCTCGTCGATCACCAGGCCGCCGTTCTGGTAGTGGAGCACCGGGTAGGTGAGGATCGGCTCGGCCAGCGGGTCGATGCCGCCGGCGCGGTACCGCCTCAGCATGTAGGGAAGAGACACCTCGGCATCGGCCTCGGCGATTCGCGTCGTGTCAAGGTAGACCGCGGGTCGGCCGTCTTCCGTCTCGACGCCTCTCCCCCTCTCCACCTCGTCGAAGATCGCCTGCGAGACCTCGTCGCGCGGGCCGAGGGAGTCGGTGAACTCTTCCTGGTCGGCGTTGAGCAGAACCGCGCCGTAGGCCCGCGTCGTCTCCGGGATCGAGTAGCCCTGCATCGTCTGCGGCCAGGCCCCGCCGTTCGGGTGGTACTGCAGAGCATCGAGGTCGCGCGACTCGGCGCCGAGGCCGGTGGCGATCTCCGTCACCTCGCCCGTCGCCCCGGGATGGTTCGTCGACAGCTCGCCGCGCTCCTTGGCCACCCGGAAGCAACGGCCCCCCGCCGCGAGGACGACCGTCGAGGCCTCGATGACATGGTCCCCGCAACGGGCTCGCCAGCCGCCAGCTGCGCGTTCGAGCTCCGTCAGAGGAGACTTCGGGAACGCCGTGCCGGACCCGGCCTCGAAGGCTTCCCGGAGTGCCGTAGTGATCGCGAGCCCGGTGCGATCACCGACCTGGAGCAGCCGTTTGCGCGAGGCGCCGCCGCAGCGTGCGAGCCGATAGCCGCCGTTCTCGCGCGTGAACTGGACTCCCAGCTCCTCGAGCCAGTGAATCGCAGACGGCGCCTCGCCGGTCAGGACCTCGACAAGCCGCCGGTCGGCCGTCTCGTGCGAGCTGCGCCAGACGTCCTCGGCGTGGATCTCGGGCGAGTCGTCGGCGCCGAAGGCTGCCTGGATGCCGCCCTGAGCCTTGGCGGAGTTGCAGGACTGGAGCGCCCCTTTGGAGGCCAAAGCGACGCGCGCGCCCGCACGTTCTGCGGAGACTGCCGCGGCGAGCCCGGAGGCTCCCGACCCGATCACGAGCACGTCAAAAGAAGACGGGGCGCCCACCCGCGTGATGCTACCACCGGCACGCTAATCCCACTCATTAGTGAACGTTATTCAAGCTGCCGCGTTCTATGCCGATATCGGCGAGGTGCTCAAAGTCTTTGGGGCGATTTCCGTCCTCGCCAGCCTGGCTGTCGTCGCCGTCCTCTGGGCCCAGCAGGCCAAGACGGTGCAGCACGAAGCCCCCAACGCGATGCTCACTACCGCGACGACCGTGCTCGAGGTCAACCACCGGATTCGCGGAACGTACGCCGGTACCACGTTCGGCGATGTGAAGGTCGTACGCGCCGACGCACGCTCGTACTGCGTCGAGGCAGCCGGCTACTTCGTCGCGGGCCCCGGTGGCAAGCCGACGCGCGGCAGCTGTTAGGAGGGCTTGACGAAACGCAGTCTGTGCCGCATGAGCGCGCTGCTCGCCCCGAGGCGGCGTCCTCAGTCACCCCCCGTATCTCAACCGATACGAGGGCTCCCTGCGTCCTTGCCTCGGAACGACCATCGCACTCCTGCGACGAACGGCGTTCCGCCAAGCCCTCCTAGTAGATCGAGCGGAGGAGGTCTTCGATCTCCGCCGGTGAGGCCGGCCGCGGGTTCGCCTTAGCTCCAGGCCTTGCCGCAGCAGCCTCGGCGACGTGGGGAAGCTCCGCCTCCGGCACGTCGAAGTCGCGGAGCCGCACGAAACCCCCGAGGCGCGCGAGCTCGGTCACTCGCCCGATCGGATCGCTTGTCCCCATGGCGTCGCCGAAGCGCTCGACGGCTTCCGGGACGGCCTCCTTGTTGAAGCGAAGCGCCGGCGGCAGGCAGAGCGCGTTCATCGCGCCGTGCGCCAGCCCGTAGCGCCCGCCGAGCGCCTGCGCCATCGCATGACCGAGGCAGAGACCTGACAGGCCAAGGGCTTCGCCGGCATGGGCGGCACCTTTGAGGAGCGTCGTTCGGGGCCCGATCTCGCCGCCGTTCTCAGCGACCTCGGGCAGCGAGGTGGAGATCAGCGTCGCGCCCTCGCCCGCGGCTCGATCGGACTCCTCGCTTCGCGCCGGGTGATAGAGGGCTTCGGCGGAATGGGCGAGCGCGTTGAGCGCCGTCCCGACGGTGGCGTCGCGCGGCAGGTCGAGCGTCAGCTCCGGCTCGTAGACGATGCCGGCGAGCTGCGCGCCGCCGCCGCCGCCCCGCATGCGCCGGTCGGGATCGCGGACGCCGAAGAACGGCGTCCACTCGGAGCCCGAGTACGTCGTCGGCACGGACACGAGCGGGAGGCCGCGCGCGGCCGAGACCGCTTTCGCGGTGTCGATCGCGCTGCCGCCGCCCACAGCCACCACGCCGTCGATACCCTCCGGCGCCTCGACCCGGTGGGACGGGATCTCCTCCCAGCGCGCCGCCGCGTCGATGCCGAGCTCGTCCCAGCGCGGGCTGGCAACGAGAAACGGGCGGCCGATTCCGAGCTCGCCGAGGAGGCCGGGCAGCTCATGGAGGCCCCAGCGGACGATCACGGAACCTTTTCCCGCGCGAACTCGACGAACGCGTCGGCGACGCGGCTCGGAGTCCGCCCAGTCGAGCGGACGAGCGAGATCTCGCGCGTCGGATCGAGGCCTTTCACCCGCGCCGCCGCCAGGCTTCCGCTCGCCAGCTCGGGCTCCATCGACGAGCGTGAGATGAACGTGACCCCGTGGCCCGCTGCCACGGCCGCCTTCACAGACTCCTGGAGCCCAAGCTCGAGCCGAACCTCGAGATCGCGCAGGCGAAGACCGGCGGAGCGGAGCTCGTCCTCGATCATCTGCCGCACTCCCGCACCCTCCTGCATGAGGATCAGCTTTTCGGAACGCAGATCGTCGAGCCCGACCGTCTTCCCGGCGAACCGGTGGTCGGGCGGCACGGCGAGCACGACCTCGTCCTGGAAGAACGGCTCGAAGGTCACGCCCCTGTGACGCGTCGCCGCACCGACCACTCCCAGCTCCAGCTCACGCCGTGCAACCGAGTCGATCACGTGCTGCGTGTCGTTGACGGAGAGCGAGATGGCGACGCCGGGATTCGCGTCCTGGAACTGGCAGAGCAGAAGCGGCAGGACCGTCGCACCGGGCCCGGTGGAGCAGCCGATCTCGAGC
>DATGDB010000006.1:0-10676 GCA_035311205.1 Gaiellaceae bacterium
AGCTGTTGTCCGACGGCCTGGTTCAGCACGTGTACACGTTCCGCAATGGCCTCGTGACGCACATGGAGATCCGAGAGCCCAAGTAACAACTTGTTACTTGCTCTTTCGGCCCTAGCGTCGGGTTGGAACGCCGATCCCCGACAGGTGGTCGAGGACCGCCTCGGGAGGCCGAACGCGGAAGGCGACGTCGATCAGGACGCTCGTGGTGCTCGGCCCGCGGCTGCGGCGCCAGCGACGCTCCTGTTGAACGAGCACGCGGATTCGCTCGTAGCTCGGCCTCGTGAACCCGAGCCGCTCGGCTTCCGCGCCGACGCGGCGGTAGGTCTCGGCGATCGGCACGTTCGGATCGTCGAGCTTGACGAGGCGCTTGTACAGGCGATCCGGAATGCGTGCGGCGAACGTGACCACGAACCGCAGCGTGCCCGGACAAAACGCCCGGATGGGTCACCCCTCAGTGTCAAGTTACAACTTGTTACTTGCCTAGCGGTGGCGCGACACCTGCCGCGCCTGGAGTGCGAGGGCCGGGGATGCCGCGGAAGCGATACGGCTCCGGTTCACGGCCCGGTTGGACGATCCACGCCTCGCCGGTGCCCCCGCTACGCGCGGCGAGCAGCACCGCATCGGCGACCTCCTCCGGTCGTAGGAGCGGGAAGCCCGCCTCCTCCAGCGACGCGCGCACCTCGCCGGCCACCATCGGCGTGTCTGCGAAGCCCGGACAGACGGCGTTGATCCGCACGCCGCGCCGCTCCAGCTGCGGCGCCACCGACCGCACGAACCCGATCACCGCATGCTTCGTGAGCGCGTAGATCGGATCGCTCTCGACGCCCGTCAGGCCGGCGAGCGAGGCCGTGACGACGATCGCGTCGCCTTCCTCCAGCTCCCGCGCGAGGCGGCGCACCCCGTAGACGACGCCGTCGACGTTGACCGCGACCACGCGCTGATAGTCGTCTGCCGTCAGTTCCGCGATCTCGGCCGTAGTGGTAGTGACCCCGGCGTTCAAGCACGCGAGCTCCACCCGATCGACCGACTGCCACGCCTTCGGATTGGTCACGTCGAATCCGGTCACGAGGTCGAGCTCCAGCACCTCCGCCCCTTCGCGTTCGAGCCGATCGACGATCGCCCGCCCGATCCCGCCGGCGGAGCCCGTCACGAGTGCCGTCTCAGGGAACAAGGACGACCTTCCCGACATGACGTCGGGACTCGATCAGCTCGTGCGCCTCATCCGCCTGCTCGAGCGGAAACGTCGCGCCGACCAGCGGCTTCACGGAGCCCGAGGACCAGAGCTCGAGTAGCTCGGCGGTCGCCTCCTGCACGAGCTCGGGGTCATGCCGCATCAGCCGCCCGAGATAGAAGCCCTGCAGCCCGAGGTTGCGACCGACGAGCGGCGCCGGATCCAGCGGCTCCCACCAGCCGCTTGCGAAGCCCAGAGCCACGACCGTCCCGAGCGGCTTCAGCACGCCGAAGCTCTGCGTGAAGATCTCGCCGCCGACGGGATCGAGGACCAAGTCGGCGCGGACGTTCTCGACGAACTCGTCGTACGAGAATGCCTCGTCTGCGCCCTGCTCGAGCGCGACCGCCCGCTTCTCGTCCGTGCTCGCCGTCGCGACGACCCGGGCCCCAAGGTGCTTGGCGAGCTGGATCGCCGCCGATCCAACGCCGCCGGATCCGGCGTGGACGAGCACCACGCCGCCCTCCCGCACGCGCACCTGCCTCGTCAGCGGAATCCAAGCCGTCAGGAACGTCAGGAGAAAGCCGGCGCCCTCCTCGAACGACGCGCCATCGGGGAGCGGGACGACCAACCGCTCGTCGACCGCAATCGCCTCCGCGTAACCGCCGCCCCGCGGCAGCGCCATCACACGGCGGCCGTCGACCTCGCCGGCAACCTCGGACCCCGGCACCGTCGGCAGCTCCGGAGCCTGGGGATAGCGGCCCTGCCGCACGAGAACATCGGCGAAGTTGACCCCGGCGGCCCGCACGCGCACGACGACCTCGCCCTCGCCGGCCTCGGGCTCAGGCACCTCCGCGACCCCGAGCTGCCCGGGGCCGCCCGTCTCGCGGAGGACGATGGCTCTCACGAAGAGGCCGGAACCTGCTCTTCGGCGAACTGCTCCCTGAGCGCCGTCTTCTTGAACTTCCCGACGCTCGTCTTCGGGATCTCGTCGACGAACTCGAAGCGATCGGGGAGCCACCACTTCGCAAACTTGGGAGCGAGGTGTTCGCGCAGCACATCCGGCGTGACGGTCTGCCCCTCCTTCAAGACGATCGCCGCCAGCGGTCGCTCAGCCCACTTCTCGTCCGGGATCGCGATCACAGCTGCTTCGGACACTGCGGGATGGGCCATGATCGCGTTCTCGAGCTCGACCGATGAGATCCACTCGCCGCCGGATTTGATCACGTCCTTCGAACGGTCCTTGATCTGGATGAATCCGCGCGGGTGCATCGAGACGATGTCGCCCGTCTTGAACCACCCGTCGTCGGTCCAACGGTCGGCCTGCGACGCGTCCTCGTAGTACCCGGACGCCACCCACGGCCCTCGTACCTCGAGCTCGCCCATCGACTCACCGTCCCACGGCACGTCCTCGTCGCCGGCGCGAACACGGATGTCGACGAACGGCAGCGGAACGCCTGCCATGGCAACGAAGTCCAGCTGCGTGTCCTGGTCGGCGTCCTGGAGGTCGCCGATGAAGTCGGTCACGGAGGCGACGGGCGATGTCTCGGTCATGCCCCACCCCTGTACGACGTTGAGGCCGTGCCGCTCCTTGTAGGCGGCGATCATCGCCCGTGGGACGGCGGAACCTCCGACCAGCATCCCCTTCATGTGGGACAGGTCCCACTGGCCCGGGCTCGCGTCGAGCATCTGCAGCATCCCGAGCCAGATCGTCGGCACGCCGGCCGTCCACGTCACCTTCTCCTGCACGAAGTCCTCGAGCAGGCTCTCCGGATCGAGGTGCGGGCCGGGGAAGACGAGCTTCGTGCCGAGCATCGCCGCCAGGTAGGGGTAGCCCCAGGCGTTCGCGTGAAACATCGGGACCACCGGGAGCAGCGTGTCGCCGTGCGCGACGCGCAGTCCGAGGGGGGACGTGGTCGCCACCCCAAGCGCATGCAGGACGGTCGAGCGGTGCGAGTAGACGACCCCCTTGCAGCGCCCGGTCGTGCCGCTCGTGAAGCACATCGCCGCCGCTTCGCGCTCATCGAGCTGCGGGTCTTCCCACTCGTCCGGGCTCGCGGAGTCGAGCAGCTCCTCGTAGGAATCCTCGACGACGAAGACATGCTCGATGTTCGTGTCACCCTGGAACTGCTCGAGCAGCGGGAGGAGGCTGCGGTCGACGATGACGGCTCGGTCGTCGGCATGGGCGGCGACGTACGCAAGGTCGGACGGGTGGAGCCGCAGGTTCAACGTGTGCAGGACGAAACCGCCGCACGGGATCCCGAAGTAGGCCTCCAGGTGCTGGTAGTGGTTCCAGGACAGCGTCGCGACCCGATCACCGCGCTCGAGGCCCAGCTTCTGCAGGGCGACGGCGAGCTGCCTGGCCCGCCCTGCCATGTCCCGATACGTGTAGCGGTGAAAACTCTTGTCGGGGAGCCTGGTGACGACCTCCCTGTCCCCGAAGAACGTCTCCGCCCGATCCAGGATCGGCGGGAGCGAGAGCTGGTAATCCATCATCAAGCCGTTCATTGCCGCACCCTCCTAGGTAGACCCACGGAAATCGTTCCCTATTTCCCGCCGCTCGTAAAGCTTTGTCGGCGCGGGAGATCCCGCTCGACGTCGATCAGCTGCCCGTCGCGCCCGACGTAGCCATCCTTGCCGCCGACGATGAGCATGACAAGGTCCTCGTCGGTCCGGTTGTTGACCTTCCTGTGGGTCGTGGACTCGACGTAGACGACGCCGCCCGGCCCGAGCTCGAAATGGTCGCCCTCGACCTCGAACGACGCACGCCCTCTGTGGACGAAGTAGAGCTCGTCCTGTTCGTCGTGGTAGTGGAGGAAGCCCTCCTGGCCCGGCGGGTAGATGACGGCATTGACGCCGAACGCCGTCACCCCGAGCGCTCGGCGGACGCTGCGGAAGCCGGGACCCTCGCCCAGCTCATCGATCGATCCCTTTGCGTAGCCCACGTTGCCTCCTAATCCTTCAGTAGGACCCGTTCATAGATGCGGTCGCGCAGCCGGTCCGGCAGGCGCTCGAATCCGGCTCGGATCCTCGCGTCGCGGCCGACGAGGTAGCGAGTGCGTGGCCGTTCGGTCGTCAGGGCCTCGACGACGACTCTGGCGACGTTCTCGGGCGGCGCGCCCCCGGCACCGCGCTGAAGCGCGAGTTTCCTGAAGGAGGCGATTCGCTCTCCGTAGAGCTCGTCGATGGTTGCGTCTGCGGCCGCGATCAGCTCGTCGGCGCGCTGTGCCGAGCGCGTCCAGATCGGTGTCCTGATCGACCCCGGCTCGATGATCGAGACGCGGATTCCGAAGGGTCGAACCTCGACTCGCAGCGAATCGGCGATCGCTTCCAGCGCGTGTTTCGATGCCGCGTACGGACTGAGGAACGGCAGCGCGCTCTTGCCCGCAATCGAGCCCATGAAGACGATCCGGCCTCTGGCACGCCGCAGCGCGGGCAAGAGGGCCTGTGTCACGGCCACGTGCCCGACGACGTTGACCTCGAGCTGATAGCGAAGCTCGTTCGGCGGGATGAACTCGAGCGGCGAGGCGCGCGCGATCCCGGCGTTGTTGACGAGGCCGTCCAGCTCCTCGACGAGGCCGGCCACATCGCGGATCTGCTCCGCCGACGTGATGTCCAGCAGCACCTCCTCGGTCTTCTCCGGGGCGTCACCCGGACGGCGTACCCCGGCGAGAACGCGCCAGCCCGCCTCGGCGAGCGCGACCGCGCACGCCCGACCGATGCCGGTGGAGGCGCCGGTGACGAGAACCGTCCGCGTCAATCGAGCAGCCAGGCGGCGATCTGTGCCCGCTGCCGGCGCGGGTAGCCGCCGTAGGCCTGAATCCAGAGCGCCCGCTTGTAGTACTCGTGGAGCACGTGCTCCCAGGTGAAGCCGATGCCGCCGTGGACCTGGATCGAGCGCTCGCAGGCGGCGACCGCCGCATCGCCCGCATACGACTTGGCCGCAGCGGTCGCGATTGGGGCCTGCTCGTCGTTCTCGGCCACACACCATGCGGCCCAGTAGGCGATCGACCGGGCGAGCTCGGTCTCGACGAACGTGTCCGCGAGCTTGTGTGAGACGGCCTGGTAGACGCCGATCTTGCGCCCGAACTGCTCGCGGTTCTGCGCGTGCTCGATGCCGAGCTCGAGGGCCTTCTTGCCTATCCCGACGGCTTCGAGCGCGAGCGCTGCCAGCCGCTCCTGCTCGGGCCGCGACTCGTCGAAAAGCGACTCACCGACGTTGGCGCGCCCGGCCTCCTCGTACAGGACCGCCTGATCGACGAACCCGAGCTCGGCAGCGCTGATCTCCTCCTTCGTCCATCCGCCGTTCATCAGCGCATCGCGCGCCTCGCGGCGGAGCAGCTCCTGCTCTTCGGTGAACGCGAACTGCATCAGACCTAACGCGACCTCGGGAGGCCGAGAACCCGCTCGGCGATGATGTTTCGGAGGATTTCCGACGTCCCGGCCTCGATTGTGTTCCCGCGGCTTCGCAGCTGCTGGTGCCGCCAGTAGCCGTCGTCCTCGCCCTCGAGGATCTCCATCGCCAGTTTCGTCAGCCGCTGGTTCTGTTCCGACCAGTGGAGCTTGGACACGGAGCCCTCGGGGCCGGGGATCCCGGTCTGCATCAGCGTCGTCAGCGAGCGGTAGTTCGTCAGCTTGAGCGCCTGGAGCTCGATCCACTCCTGGGCGACGCGGTCGCGGATGATCGGGTCGTCTGCACCGCGCTCCTTCGTGAGCGCGACAAGCTTCTGGACTTGCGCCTCGAGCGCACCGCCGAGCGCGAAGCCGAGGGTGCCCCGCTCGTGGAGGAGCGTGGTCATGGCGACCTGCCAGCCGCCGCCGATCTCGCCGAGCAGGTTCTCCCTCGGGACCTCGACGTCGGTAAGGAAGATCTCGTTGAACTCAGCCTCACCCGTGATCTGGCGGAGTGGCCGCACCTCGACGCCCGGCGCCTTCATGTCCACGATGAGGTAGGTGAGGCCCTCGTGGCGCTGCGACGCAGGATCGCTGCGGCCCACGAGGATGCAGTGGTCGGCAATGTGCGCGAACGACGACCAGACCTTCTGGCCGCTGACGACGAACGAGCCGTTACGCGCGTCGATCGATGTGCGGACGGCCGAGAGGTCGGAGCCGGCGCCGGGCTCGGAGAACCCCTGGCACCAGATGTCCTCTGCCGACAGGATCTTCGGGAGGTAGCGGCGCTTCTGCTCCTCCGTTCCGTGGGCCATGATCGTCGGCCCCGCCATCCCCAGGCCGATCACGCCCATGTGCGGCGGCGCCTCCGCGCGCGCGAACTCCTCCAGGACAATCGCCTGGTGGCTGTACGGTGCGCTGCGTCCGCCGTACTCCTCCGGCCAGGTCAGCCCCGCATAACCGACGTCGTAGATCTTGCGGCTCCACTCACGCGCCTCGCCCGCCGGGAGGTTCTCCTGGAGCCAGGCGCGAACCCCGTCGCGAAAGGCGGCCTCGTCCGGGCTGTCGCGCAGGTCCATGACGCTTAGCCTATATCGGTGATGATCCCCGTCACCAGCGACTTCCACGCCGTCGTCATGGACGTCGTCGATCCGGCAGTCGCCGAGGCGGAGCGAAATCCACCGCGGCTCGGCGCCGATGGGCAGATCGAGTTCGATCCCGCCTACCACCGCGCCGGGCGGGCCGTGTGGGCTTCCGGCATCGTCGGCGCGCCGGCGCGCGAGCAAGCCGCGCTCTTCTACGCGCTCGCCCAGGCCGGCGAGGGTGGGCATTCGTGTCCGGTCGTCTGCACGGCTGGGCTCGTGCGCGCACTGCGGACGAAGGCTTCGGACGAACTGCGCGACCGCTTCCTGCCGCCGCTGCTCGAGACCGACTACGACCGTGCGCAGCGCGGGGCGCAGTTCCTGACCGAGCGGCACGGGGGCTCGGACGTCGGCGCGAACCGGGTGGAGGCCGTTCCGGACGGCGACGCGTGGCGGCTTCACGGCGAGAAGTGGTTCTGCTCCGTGGCGGATGCGGACCAGTTCGTGGTGACGGCCCGGCCGCGGGGCGCTCCGGACGGGACGCGCGGAATCGGCTGCTTTCTCGTTCCGCGTGAGGGTGGCGGCTTTCGGATCCGGCGGCTGAAGGACAAGCTCGGGACGCGCGCGCTCGCCACCGGCGAGATCGAGTTCGAGGGCGCCGTCGCTTATCCGCTGGGTTCGCTGGAGGACGGTTTCAAGACCGCGGTGAGTGTCCTCAACACCTCACGCTGGCTGAACTCGGTCGGCTCGACGGGGCTGATGAAGCGGGCGTGTCTCGAAGCTCTTGAGTTCGCGCGCGAGCGAGAGGCGTTCGGCGGCCGGATCGACCGGTTCCCCCTCGTCCGGGAGAACCTGGCCCTCATGAAGTGCGAAGAGGCCGCAGCGCTCGCGTCGTCGATGCAACTCACCGAGCTCGTGGCGCGGATCGATGAGGGCGCGGCGAGCGACGAGGACGTCGTCTGGCACCGGCTGCTCGTGAACGGGAACAAGTTCGTCACCTCGGTCGCCGCGACGCAGGTCGTGCGGCGCGGGATCGAGACGCTCGGCGGCAACGGGACGATCGAGGACTTCTCACCGCTGCCGCGGCTCTACCGGGACGCGATCGTCTTCGAGAGCTGGGAGGGGACGCACAATGTCCTCTGCGCGCAGGTCCTCCGCGACCTGGAGCGCTTCGATGCCGTCGATCTGGCGGTAGAGCGGACGGGCGCCTCGGACGACCTCGCCGAGCGGCTGCGGCGCTCTGTGGCGGAGCCGGCCTTCGCCGCCCTCCACTTCCGGCGCCAGCTCGCGGAGCTCGTGCGGGCACTCCAGGTCTCGGCGCTCCGCGACTCGGACCCGGACGCCGCGGAGCTGGTCGAGCGCCGTCACCTCGTGGCCGGGTGGAACCCGGAGGCCGACCCTGATTATGCGAACCTCATCGACCGCGTCTTCGCCGGGGCCACGGAGCCCAAGTAACAACTTGTTACTAGGTCGCTCCCGCGCTCGGAGCGCGTAACGGTGGGCTGGGGCGCGCTCCAAGTAACAACTTGTTACAAGGCTTAGCGGCCCTCGGCGGCGCCTCCGCGCAGAGCCATGCAGGTGCTCGTGGCATGGGCGATGAGGCGCTCGCGGTCGTCGACGACGCGGCACTCGGTCAACCCGACCGTCTTCCCGCGCGAGACGACGCTGCCATGGGCGAGCAGCAGACCCGTCCAGAAGGGGCGCACATAGTTGATCTTGAGCTCGAGCGTCGTGAACGACTCGCCCTCTTCGAGCGTGGAGAAGAACGCCATGCCCATCGCGGCGTCGGCGAGGTCGCAGAGGATCCCGCCGTGGACCGTTCCCATCGGATTGGAGTGCTGATCGCCGGCCTCCAGCCGCATCGTGCAGGTTCCGGCGCCCGATTCGACGATGTCGATTCCGATCAGCTCGGCGACGGGCGGAGGAAGCCTCACAGCACCACGACCGAACGGATGACGTCGCCCGCCTCCATGTCGTCGAACGCCTGCCCGACGTCGTCGAGCCCGATTCGCTTCGTGACCATTCCGGCCAGGTCGAGCCGGCCTTCGGAAGCGAGCTGCGCCAGCATCGGAAAGTCGTCGGCCGGGACGTGGTCGCCGCCGTGCGACACGAGGATGCGAAGCCGGCGGTCGAACGCGTAGTCCAACGGCAGCGCAGCCTCAGCCCCCGGCTGCGGCAGCCCGATGTAGACCAGCGTGCCGGCGTGGCCGAGCATGCGGATCCCAAGGGCCACCGTCTCGGGCCGGCCGACCACGTCAAAGACGAAGTCGAGCCGCTCGCCTTCGCCCGTGTGCGTTGCTCCGAAGCGCTTCGCTGCGTCGAGCTTCCGCTCGTCGAGGTCGAGCGCGTAGATCTCGCCGGCTCCGGCGATCCGCGCGCCCTGGATGGCCGAGAGCCCGACCGCGCCGCAACCGATCACTGCGACGCTCGCGCCTTCCCAGACCGCAGCCGTCTTCAGCACCGAGCACACGCCCGTCGCGATGGCACAGCCGAGCAGGCAGGCCTGCTCCATGGGAAGCTCGACGTTCAGGGGAACGAGCGCCGCGCTATGAAGGACAGTGCGGGTCGCGAAGGTGCCGGCACGGAACACGCCGAGCAGATCCTCTCCGTCCGACGTATGAACCCGATTCGGCGCCATCGCCGGAGTACGGCATAGATATCTGGCGCCACGCCGGCACCAGCGGCACTCGCCGCACGGCGACCGCCAGCCGACGACGACGCGTTCGCCGGGAGCAATGTGCTCGACGCCCTCCCCGACCGCCTCCACTACCCCGGCGCCTTCGTGGCCCAGCAGCACCGGCAGCGGATGGTTGAACCCCGTCCGCACGACGTGCAGATCCGAATGACACACGCCGGTTGCCTCGATCCTCACGCGCGCCTCGCCCGGCCCCGGCTCGTCGAGGTCGATCTCCTCGACGCCGAAGCGCTCGAGCTCCCTTAGGACGACGCCGCGATCCATGATGAATCGAGGTCGCTCGCACGCGAACCACCGGCGAGCGCGAGCGTGATGTCCGTCTCCGCCATCAGGTGCCGGATGACCGCCTCCACGCCCGCCTGGCCGCCGACGGCGAGCCCGTAGGCATACGGCCGACCCAGGAGGACGGCATCGGCACCGAGTGCGAGCGCCTTCAGCACGTCTGCCCCCCGGCGGATCCCGCTGTCCATTAGCACGGTCGTCTCCGGCCCAACCGCCTCGCGCACCTCCACGAGCGCATCGAGTGCCGCAACTGCGCCGTCGACCTGGCGACCCCCGTGATTGGAGACGACGATGCCGTCGACTCCACAGTCTTGCGCGCGCTGCGCGTCATCCTCGGTCAGCACCCCCTTGACGAGCAGCGGCATCTGCGTCTGCTCCCGGAGCCAGGCCAGGTCGTCCCAGCGCAGCTCGAGGTTCGGGAACATGCTGAGCATGCGCGCGGCCGCCGCGAGCGTGTCCTCCTCGGGCGGTTGCTCGAGCCGGCTCCGGAACACCGGATCCGAGAAGAACTGCGCGCAGCCTTCGCCGCTGAGGAACGGCAGGTAGGCCCTGCGCAAGTCGCGATCCCTCCAGCCGAGGGAGAGCGTGTCCAGGGTCACCACCAGCGCGCCGTAGCCGGCCGCCTCGGCCCGCTCGACCAGGCTGACGGTCACCTCGCGATCGCTCACCCAGTAGAGCTGGAACCAGCGCGGCGGGTCGAGCTCCGCGACCTCCTCGATGGAGTGTGACGCCGCGCTCGAGAGGATAATCGGCACACCCGTGGACGCGGCGGCGCGCGCCACGGCGAGCTCCCCGTCGGGATGCGCGATGGACAGGACTCCGATCGGCGTGAGCAGGAACGGCGCCGGCGACCTCGTCCCGAGGATCTCCACCGAGATGTCCCGCTCGCTGTTTCCGGTAAGCATGCGCGGGCGTAGACGTCGGCGCTGAAACGCCTCGAGGTTCGCGCGCATCGTCGATTCCGATCCGGCGCCGCCGGCGATGTAGTCGAACGGCCCCGGCTCGAGCGACTCCGCGGCGCGCGCCTCCCACTCCTCGGGCGCGATCGGCCACGGCG
>DATGDB010000007.1:0-17776 GCA_035311205.1 Gaiellaceae bacterium
CTCCTGCTTGTGGGCCAGCGCCAGGGCCACGTCGATCCCGTTGGGGTTGTAGATGCCGCCCGTCGAGTCAGACAGCGCGGCGATCGTGGCGCCGTCCTCGGCGACGAACTTGGCGAGGTAGCTGCCGACGTTCCCGAAGCCTTGGACGGCCACTTTCAGCCCCTGCAATGAGCGGTCCTGTTTCGCCACCGCCTCACGGATGCAGTAGTGGGAGCCGCGCGCCGTCGCCTCCAGCCGGCCGATCGAGCCGCCAAGGTTCAGCGGCTTGCCCGTGACGACGCCGAGCACCGAGTGACCCTTGTTCATGGAGTACGTGTCGAAGATCCAGGCCATCACCCGCGGATCGGTGCCGACGTCCGGGGCCGGGATGTCCTTCTCCGGGCCGATCTCGTTGACGATCTCGGACGTGTAGCGGCGCGTCATGCGCTCGAGCTCGCTCCGCGAGAGCTGCTTCGGGTTGCAGACGACGCCGCCCTTCGCGCCGCCGAACGGGATCCCCATGAGCGCGCACTTCCACGTCATCCACATCGCGAGCGACTTCACCTCGTCGAGCGTGACGTCGGGGTGATACCGGATGCCGCCCTTCGACGGCCCGCGGGCGATGTTGTGCGTGACGCGGTAG
This sequence comes from Gaiellaceae bacterium, assembly GCA_035311205.1. Classification (GTDB taxonomy): domain Bacteria; phylum Actinomycetota; class Thermoleophilia; order Gaiellales; family Gaiellaceae; genus JACDAN01. The sequence continues at coordinate 623 of DATGDB010000007.1, forward strand.
CCCTCGAAGACCTCGATCGTGCCGTCGTCCCTCGAAAACGGGATCGAGACCACCACCGCCTTCTTGCAGCGCTCGAGGACGCGAACGAGGTTGGGGTCGATCTTGAAGACGTCAGCGACCTTGCGTAGCTGCTCCTGCGCCAGGTCGAATGGGTTCTCGCGGAGGTGGGAGGTCGGCGCTTCGACGAGGGTCACGGGCGCCCGGAGTATACGACGCGTGTCTAGGGCTACCTGATGGTGAACTGCACGTTTTGCCTGCTAGGAGGATCATCTCCAGGTGGATATGCGATCAGGTGCAGGCTGTACCGGCCCGGCCTGAGCTGTCGCCCGAGCGGGCCTCTCCCCGTCAGTCCGAAGGTGTACCGGCCGGGAAGCAGGTTGCGCAGCCGCGCGAGACGGCCCATGCGCGCCTTCCCGTTCCAGAGCTCGAGGTCGAGGTGGGAGACCGGTAGAACCTCACTGACCGCGCCACGCTGGAGGACCCGGCCTGCACGCAGCTCGAGCAGCGCAGGAGCCGAGTCGGAGGGACGAAAGCTGCGCGTGGAAAGCCGCACGCTGCCGAGCAGCCCTCGCTCCGGCGGGCCGAGCGTGACCGTCCACGGAACGCGGACCGGCGCCCCGCCCCCCGCGCGAAGCTCGATGTTCGCTGTGGCCGCCCGGGCCCCGGGCGGCGTATACGCAAGCCGGCCGGCAACGAACACCTCTTTCTCGCCCCCGGGCATCAGCGTGACCCTCGAGGGCGACACCGCCACGGCCAGACCGCCGACGTCGCCCTGACGGCCGATGGAGATATCGACCTTGAGACGCCTCCGGGAGAGGTTGCGGACGACGAATTTGGCCGTCCCGGACCACCCGGCCCGAGTCGGGTGCCCAAGGGAGAGCGTCGCCGGATCGGCAACCACCTCGACGGCCGAGGCTGCGCCCAGATCGAGGAGCCCGTTGGGCTGCGCGGTCCCGACGAGTGCGGCCTTGAGCGCCGGCGCGTCCAGCTCGGGACGGGCCTGGGCAAGGAGCGCAGCAGCCGCACCCGTTACTGCCGCAGCCGCACTGGTTCCGCTGACCGTGCCGTAGGCCGGTTGACCGTCCGCCCCCCGCCCGGGATGCGACGTCAGGAGCGCGACCCCGGGAGCGAGGAGCTCCGGCTTCAGCCCACCGTCGAAGGCCAGTCCGCGCGATGAGAACGCAGCAGGGCCGTCCACGTCCGGGTTCGGGCGCGACCGCGCAGTGCCGATCTCCACCGTGGCGTCCTCCCCACGCTTGATCAGCGCATCGGCGGCCCGCGCTGCGCGCTCTGGAACGGAGAGCACGGGAACGTCCATCCGCTCGTCGAGGCCAAGACTGCCGGCCGGGATCTCCGTTCCATGCAGGATCACCGCGTCGGCGCCCGCTCGCGCCGCGCCCGCCGCGGCGGCGTCCGGCGACTCGCCGGCGGGCGTTAGGGCAGCCTTGCCCGCAACGCGGCTGTACCCACGGCGGTCGAAAAAGTCCGCGATGCTGAGCGTCGGCTGGGTCGCCCCGAGCACGGCCGGAACGAGCTGCTCGCGCACGACGGGCTCGGCGAGGTCGAGCCTTATGGGCTTGCTCGGCGCGACGGCGCCGGCCAGCGGAACGTCGCCGCTGAAGACCACCCGGAGGCCGGAGCGGATCGTGACTCGCACCTGATCCGTCGCCGGGCGGAGGTCGGCGGCGCCGACGGTCAGTGCGGCAGAACCTCCTCCGGGCCCCGAGATGCTGCCGTAGCGAGGCCCGGCCGGCCCGTCGTTCCCGGCCGGTGCGACAACGAGCGTGTCCAGCGCGAGCGCACCGGCGACCGCCCGCGAGCTGGGACTGTCCGCGAAGGCGGCGTAGGGCTCGGCGAAACCGACGACGGCGATCCGCGCGGCGTCGTGCGCGTTCCCGTCTCCGTCGGGATCCACGGCGCGCTCGAGCCCGGCGATCAACTGGTCGGTACGCGAGTAGGCGGCCCACCGTCCTGCCACGTCACGCTGCCAGCCGCCGACCCTGATCGGGAGCACCGTTGCGTTCGGAGCTACACCTTTGAGGCCGCCGGGCCCGCCCGAGCCGACAATCAGGCCGGCGAGCTCCGTTGCATGCCGCTCGACCTCAGATGGCTCGTCCGGTTTGGAGTCGGGCGAGGCGAGATCGTCGTTCTCGAGGACGTCGACGCCCTCGAGCAGCGCGCCGGTCAGGTAGTCGTGGCTGTACTGGACGCCGGTATCGACGAGCGCGACGGTGACGCCACGGCCGGTCGCTCCTCCGAGCCCGACCTGAGCCTGGTAGCCGGAGCCGGCGGCAAGCTTCTGGCGCTCGATCAGCGTGCTGGAGAGCGAGGCTGGGTAGGCGATCCGCACGGGATAGACGCCTTCGACCTCGGGAAACGTCTGCAGCAGGGCGATCGCACGGGCGTCCAGAGGCGCCGAGAACCCGGAGAGAACGCGCGTGTAGCTGTACTCGGGCCGGAGGCGGAGCCCCGCGGCGCCGAGCCGCGCGATCAGTTGCTGCTGTGCGGCCAGGGCCGCGGCGTGCCAGCGAACCTGGTCGGCCTCACTCGCAAGCCCCCCGGCCGCCGCAACCCGGTCGGCGAGCGACGGCGTTCGGAGGACGACGATCATCCGCTGCCCGACCGGCACCTGCGGCCGCGCGCCGCCGACGAGCCCGCGCCACGAAGCTCGTTCGGTGACCGCCTCGGACGAGTGCCCGCCGGTCGCGGCGGCAACCGAGGCGACGGCCAGCGCGAGGGCGACGATGCCGAGCAGCGCGAGCTGCGCGAGGCGGCGCTCAAACAAAGGCGTCGAGGGCAAGGTACCGAGGATAGGGAATGGGATCGGCGTACCTGGCCGCCGAGGCGATCATCGCGGCGTTGTCGGTGCAGAGCTCGAGCGGTGCTGCGGCGGCTTCGGGCAGGGACGCTCGAAGCTCGGAGTTCGCGGCCACGCCGCCGACGATCGCGATGCGATCGGCGCCGAGCTCCTCGGCTGCCGCCCGCGCCCGCTCGATAAGGGCACGCACGATCGCGCGCTGGTAGGAGGCGGCGAGATCGGCCTTGCGCGCATCGGCGTCGTCGCCGAGATCGCGAACCGTGTACAGAAGCGCCGTCTTGAGCCCTGAGAAGGAGAAGTCGAAGCCTGCGACGCGCGCGACCGGGAACGAGAACGCCTCCGGATCGCCTTCCCGAGCGAGGCGGTCGATCTCGGCGCCGCCCGGGTAGCCGAGCCCGAGCAGGCGCGCGCCCTTGTCGAACGCCTCGCCGGCGGCATCGTCCAGCGTCGTCCCGACGATCTCGAACGCTCCGCGGTCACGGACGTCGAGGAGCAGCGTATGCCCGCCGCTCGCGAGCAGGCACAGAAACGGCGGCTCGACCGGGTCCGGCGCGAGGAACAGCGACGCGACGTGGCCGTGCAGGTGATTGACCGGCACGAGCGGCAAATGCCGCGACCAGGCGAGCGCTTTCGCGGCGGAGATGCCGACGAGGAGCGCTCCCACGAGGCCCGGCCCCTGTGTGACGGCGACTCGCTCGACATCGCCGAGGCCGACATCCGCCTCATCGAGCGCTTCCTGCAGGACGGGAAGAATCAGCTCGAGGTGGTGACGAGACGCAACCTCCGGGACCACTCCGCCGTATCTGGCGTGGAGCTCGGCCTGCGAGGAGACGACGTTCGAGAGCAGGCGCCCGTCCTCTGTGACGAGCGCGGCCGCGGTCTCGTCACACGAGGTCTCAATCCCGAGAATCAAGCGCTTGAGCACGGGGGAAACCATGTTTCCCCCGTGGGCCCCCTTCTTTCGCGCCTCGCCGACGCGCAGGCCACTTTGGGCTCCCGCCGGGCAAAGCCCGGCTCCGCCCGCGGCTGCAAGCGATCCATCACCGCTTAAGACCTTTGATGGAGCGCGTTCATTGTCTATGCGCTGGCGGGCTCGCGGACCGGGTCCTTCCACATGATCAGCGCGTCCTCGCGATTGTCCGTGTAGTACCCGCGCCGGATTCCACGCGGCACGAAGCCGAGCCTCTCGTAAAGCCGGATCGCTCCCCTGTTGGAGACCCGGACTTCGAGGGTGTATCCGCGCCGATCGTCCCCGGCCGTGACCTCGAACAGCCGGCTCATGAGCTTCGTGGCGACGCCGTGCTCCCGGTAGTCCTTCTGCACGGCGACGTTCATCACGTGCCAGGCGTCCGCGTACCGCGAGATGATCAGGTAGGCGACGAGCGCTTCGCCCGCATCCGTATCCACCGCGCCGAGGCAGATCGACGACGTCTTGGCGAGTTCGGAGGCGAACATCGAGCGCGACCACGGCGTCGGGTAGGACTGCCGCTCGATGCGCTCGATGGCGGCGAGGTCGGCGAGAGTGAGGCGGCGAAGCTCGATGTTCACGTGCGTGTGCGGTCGACGTCCGGGACCCGAAGGTACCTGGGCTCGACCAGCTCGGGAAGGCCGAACCCGCTCGCCAGCTGCGCGTGAAACCGGGCCCGCGGGACGTGGAGCTCGCCGTCGTCGGGCGGAACCGAGCCGCCTGCGGCCTCGATCACCTCGCGGTAGCGAACGGCCCCATCGCCGACGTAGGGGCGGCCGGGCTCGATGCCGAGATCTGCGGGGGCGATGACGACCGGCTCCCCGTCGACGAGCGAGAACACCTCCCGGCGGCGGGCGTCGATCACCGGCGTCGAGCCGGGTGCGCCGGCCGCCAGAGCGTCCAGGGTAGAGACGCCGGCCAGGCCGATGTCGAAGGCGAACGCGAGGGTGCGCGCAGTCGCAAGTCCCATCCGAAGGCTCGTGAAGCTGCCCGGCCCGGTTCCGACGACGATCCCTTCGAGCTGCGAGTCGCGCACCCCGCCTCGCCGGAGGAGCGCATCGAGATCCTCGAGCACGGAGATCGGCCGGGAAGAGAGCTCGCCCAGGACCTCGCCGTCCCAGACGAGCGCGCTCGTCGCAACGTCCGTGGCCGTGTCGAAGGCGAGGATCAGCACTCGAGCACCTCGATGCGCCGGCGATTGTTGCCGGCGTGCTCGAGCGACAAGCGAAAGCGGGCCGGCGGGAGCACGCCCTCACCGGCCTCCGGCCATTCGACGAAGCAGACGGCACCGTCGAAGTACGGCTCGAGGTCTCCCCACTCCGCGGGCGAGACGCCCGCGAAGCGGTAGAGGTCGAGGTGGGAGACCTCGACGCGGCCCCGGTAGCGATGGCCGATCGTGAACGTCGGGCTCGTAATCGCCCCCTCGACGCCGAGGGCGTGACAGGCTCCGCGGACGAGGGTCGTCTTGCCGGTGCCGAGCTCGCCGGCCACCGTGACCACGTCGCCGGGATTCAGCTTCGCTGCGAGACGGGCGCCCACCGCCTCGGTTTCCTCCGCAGAGGCGGATTCGACATACATGTCGTAGAGGCTAGAAGAGGCCCAGCTGAACCGTGGGCTCGCCCCTGAGCACGAGGGGCTCCGGCTCGGGCACCTCGACCGTGCGTCCGAGGAGCTCCGGGAGGCGGGCGAAGTCCTGCTGGAGCACCTCGAGCATCCTCGGCGTGTAGAGCGCCGCCGCCGGGTGGTAGAGCGGGTAGAGCAGCACCCGGCGCCCGCCGATCGTCGTCTCCTCCTCCATGCCGTGGACCCGCGTGATCCCAGTCTGTTTCCCGGACAGGAGCTTGGTGGCGAAGTTCCCGAGCGTGGCGACGACGCGCGGCTCGATCAACTCGATCTGGCGGAAGAGGTGCGGCTCGCACGACTCGATCTCGTCGGGAGCCGGATCGCGGTTTCCAGGAGGCCGGCATTTGAGCACGTTCGCCACATAGACCTGCGAGCGCTCGAGGCCGATGCCGGCCAGGAGCTTGTCCAGCAGCTTGCCCGCCTGGCCCACGAACGGCAGTCCTTGCTTGTCCTCGTGAAATCCGGGCGCCTCGCCGACGAACATCAGGTCGGCGCGCGGGTCTCCCACGCCGAAGACGACTTGCGTGCGGGTCTCGGCGAGGCGGCAGCGCGTGCAACCTCCAACCTGCTCGCCGAGGTCGTGAAGCGTCGTCACCCGGGCGAGTCTAGGGCGGGCGCCGGACGCAGCTCTCACTGAGGGAGGGTTTGGCGAAATAGAGTCTGTGCCGCAGGAGCACGCTGCTCGCCCCGAGGCGGCGTCCTCAGTCGCCCCCGTATCTGACTGCTACGGAGGCTCCCTGCGTCCTTGCCTCGGAACGACCATCGCACTCCTGCGACGAGCGGCATTCCGCCAAACCCTCCCCGCCGCTAGCCGCAGCCGCAGGAGCCGCCGCAGCATCCGCCGCCGGATGCGCGGGGCGCGCTGCCGAAGCTCGGCAGCTCGCTGCTCGAGCCGTGGGCGGCGAAGACGGAGAGCTGCTTGCGGACGTCCGAGGCGCCGCAGTCCGGGCAGTCCGGCTGCTGTCCGTTCCGGACAAGCTCCTCGAAGTGCGACTCGCATTGCATGCAGACGTACTCATAGATCGGCATCGACTCGGAGTGTATCGCCACGTTCGGGCGCGCGATTACACTGCCATTTGCCCGGTATCCGTCACGGAACTGGAGCAACGATGATCGAGAGTGTGAACGTGATCGGCGCCGGCCGGGTCGGCTCGGCGGTTCTCGCCCGCCTCGAGGAGCGTGGAATCGAGCCGCTGGACGACGCCGACGTCGTGCTCCTGTGCGTACCGGACACGGCGATCCCGGCCGTTGTCCAGGGACTGTCCCTGGACGCGTCGCAGTGGATAGCGCACACGAGCGGAGCGACGCCGCTCTCGGCGCTCGACCCCTACGCGCGGCGCTTCGGTCTCCACCCGCTCCAGAGCTTTAGCACGGCGCGAGGCCCCGAACAGCTCGACGGCGCGGCGGCGGCCATCACCGCCGAAACGGACGAGGCTCGGGAGGTCGGCTTCGAGCTCGCGCGGCTGCTCGGGCTCGAGCCCTTCGAGCTCGCCGAGGAGGATCGCGCGCTCTACCACGCCGGCGCCGCAATCGCCTCCAACTACCTCGTCACCCTGCATCGCGCAGCCGCCGAGATCTTCGACGCCGTCGGCGCTCCCACGGCCGGTTTGCGCCCGCTGATGCAGGGCGTGATCGACAACGGCTTCGAGCTCACCGGCCCGATCGCCCGGGGCGATTGGGACACGGTCGACCGCCACCTCGATGCCCTCAGGGAGCGGAAGCCGAAGCTCGAGCCGCTGTACCGCGTCCTCGCGGAGGCGACGGCGCCGTGAGGATCGCCCGGACCATCCAGGAGCTCCAGAACGCGCTGGCGGACGCCGGCGGCTCAATCGGGCTCGTGCCCACCATGGGAGCGTTCCACGAGGGACACCTCTCCCTCTTCCGCGCGGCGCGCGCCGAGTCGGACGTGGTCGTCGCCAGCCTGTTCGTGAACCCCGTCCAGTTCGCGAGCGGTGACGACCTCGCGCGTTACCCCAGCGACGAGGCGCGCGATGCGAGCCTGGCCGAGCAGGCCGGAGTCGACATCCTCTTCACGCCGCCGGATGACGAGCTCTACCCGCCCGGCTTCCAGACCTGGGTCGACGTGGAGGAGCTCGGCCGCGTCCTCGAAGGCGAGTTCCGGCCCGGGCACTTCCGGGGCGTCGCCACGATCTGCCTGAAGCTCTTCAACCTCGTCCGTCCGGACCGCGCCTACTTCGGCCAGAAGGACGCCCAGCAGGCGGCCGTGATCCGCCGGATGGCGCGCGACCTGAACGTCCGCGTCACGATTCGGGTCCTCCCCACCGTCCGGGACGAAGACGGGCTCGCCCTCTCCTCGCGCAACGCTCACCTGTCGCCGGACGAGCGCGAACGGGCGCTTGCGCTCCCCCGCGCGCTTGCGACCAAGGATCCCGCGCAGGCACAGGAGCTCCTCAGAGACCTCGACGTGGACTATGTCGAGGTCGCCGACTTCGATCCGAAAGTTCTGGCCGCCGCTGTTCGCGTCGGCTCCACCCGACTCATCGACAACGTCGTCCTGGAAGGAGAGCCCCGTGAAGCTGTCGCTCACTGAGATCGCTCAGCGCATGCAGCAAGGCGAGAAGCTGGTCATGGTGACCGCCTACGACCACCCGGGCGCACGGCTCGCCGACGCGGCCGGCGTGGATCTCATCCTGGTCGGGGACTCAGCGGCCGACAACGTGCTCGGCTATGACTCGACCGTCCCTGTCACCGTGGACGAGCTACTCGTGCTCGTTCGCGCGGTGGCGCGCGGCGCCGAGCATGCGCTTGTGATCGCGGACATGCCCTTCGGGTCCTTCCAGGTCTCAGACGAAACGGCGCTCGCCAACGCCGTCCGCTTTATCAAGGAAGCGGGCGCCGATGCGGTCAAGCTCGAGGGCGCGGGGCCGTCCCTGTCCCGCGTCCAGGCGATCGTCGGTGCCGGGATTCCGGTGATGGGTCACGTGGGCCTGACGCCGCAGTCGGCGACGATGCTGGGCGGCTACAAGGCCCAGGGCAGGACGGCGGCGAAGGCCCAGCGACTCCACGCGGACGCCAGGGCACTGGAGGCGGCCGGCTGCTTCGCAGTCGTGCTGGAGGCCGTTCCCGCACCGGTGGCGGACTTGATCAGCGAGGCGCTCATGGTCCCAACGATCGGGATCGGCGCCGGACCGGGCTGCGACGGACAGGTGCTCGTCTGGCACGACCTCCTCGGCCTCTCCGACCGCCGGCCGGCCCGGTTTGTGAAGCGGTATGCCGAGGTCGGCGACGAGATCCGGCGCGCCCTCGAGGCTTACGCCGGCGACGTCAGAGCCGGCGCGTTCCCGGCCGAGGAGCACACGTACTCGATCCCCGAGGAGGAGCTCAGCCTCTTCAACGCCTCAACCCAGACCGCCGAGGAGCGCGAGCGCGCTCCAGACCGCGACCGCTAGCGCCGCGAGCCAGACGAGCGCCAGGACGACCGCCCCCGCCGCCCGTCCCAGGCTCCACCTGTAGACCTCGCGGAGCCCGAGGAGCAAGAGCGCGAGGCTCCAGACGCCGAGTAGGGTCAGGAGCGGCGGGAAGATGAGCCAGAGCGGCAGCGCGAAGACGAGCGGCGGCCACGAGAACGCCAGGATGTGTCGCACTCGCCGGGGGCTGCCTTGGCCGCCAAGCCGACGCGTGACGAAGGCAAGCGAAGAACCGACGAGCCAGTACCAGGCGAAGCCGAGCGACAGGCCGGTCACGAAGATCCAGACGAACGCGTCCAGCGCATCGAGGTCGTCGAGGCTGCCGCCCCCGAGGCCGAGCGCAAGCGCGATGCCGGCGACGAAGCAGAGCGCGACGACCACATCCTGTCGCGCGAGCGCCGACTCCTGAGAGTCGATGCGGAACGTGGCGAAGACCTCGCGTGGCCGCCGCAGCACGGCCACAGCCCGGCGCCACCACAGGCGTTCCACGCTAGGACCGAGGCCGAGCGACGACCGTGATCCCTTCCCTGAGCGTGCGCGGAACCACCGGTCCCAGCGCACGGAACGCCCGGTTCTTCCGGGAGCCGTGGTCGAAGTAGTTCGCCGTCACGAGCCTCGTGATCTCGAAGCCGGCTTCCGTGAGCGCAGCCTGGAGCTCGCCGACCGTGTACTCGTGGAAGTGGCCCGGGTTCTGCGGCGTGCTGCGGATCGGCTCGTAGGGGTTCCGCCCGACGAGCATGCGGAGCCGCTTGGGAAGCGCCGTAGCGTTCGGGGTCTGGATCACGAGGCTGCCGCCGGGGCTCAGGCCGCCGGAGAGAAAGCGGAGCACGGGCACGAGGGCGACGTGCAAGTGCTCGATGACCTCTCCGCAGACGATGACGTCGTGGGCCTCGAGCTCGGGAGAGTCCGAGTCGTTGAGGTCGAGCTGCGTGTGGTGCTCACCCTCACGGCGCGGGAAGCGATGGTCCTCCCAGCCCAGTGTGTCGACCTTCGCAGCGGGGAGCGCCTCCCGCAGCAGCGCACTCTCGAAGCTCGGGCCCACGACCAGGATCCGCTGCGGTGCGAGCCCAGTGACGAGGTCCAGCAGGAGCTCGTAGCGCCGGGCGTGCGTTCGGAGGTAGACCTCCTCTTCCGGCGTGTAGGAGCGCTCAGGCAGCGGCGGCGCCTCAGGCACCGCTTGCGGTGCCGACATCAGGAGCGTGGGCTTTGCCCACGCTCCGTCTGAAACGACCGGTCGACAGGGAGCGAATTACGCCGCCGCGGCTGCATATGCGGGAAGCACGTCGCGCAGATACTGCCCGGTGAATGAGGTCTTGTCCGCCGCGACGTCCTCAGGCGTCCCTGTGGCGATGACCTCGCCGCCGGCCTCGCCTCCCTCCGGGCCGAGGTCGACGATCCAGTCCGCCTGCTTGATCACGTCGAGGTTGTGCTCGATGACGAGCACCGTGTTCCCGTTGTCGACGAGCCGCTGGAGCACCTCGAGCAGCTTCTCGATGTCGGAGAAGTGGAGGCCGGTCGTGGGCTCGTCGAGGATGTAGAGCGTCCGGCCGGTCGCGATCTTCGAGAGCTCCGTCGCGAGCTTGACGCGCTGCGCCTCGCCGCCTGAGATCGTCGTCGCCGGCTGTCCGAGCTTGATGTAGTCGAGACCGACGTCGTGCAGCGTCTGCAGGCGCCGCCGCAGCTTCGGGATCTTGGCGAAGAACTGGAGCGCCTCCTCGACGGACATGTCGAGCACGTCCGCGATCGACTTCCCCTTGAAGCGCACCTCCAACGTCTCGCGGTTGTAGCGGCGGCCGCCGCAGGTCTCACACGGGACGTAGACGTCGGGCAGGAAGTGCATCTCGATCTTGATCGTCCCGTCGCCCTTGCAGGTCTCGCAGCGCCCGCCACGCACGTTGAACGAGAAACGGCCGGGCTTGTAGCCGCGCACCTTGGCCTCGGGCGTGAGCGAGTAGAGCTCGCGGATGTGGTCGAAGAGCTTCGTGTAGGTCGCCGGGTTCGAGCGCGGCGTCCGTCCGATCGGCGACTGGTCGATGTCGATCACCTTGTCGAAGCACTCGATTCCCTCACATGCCTCGTGGTCGCCGGGCTTGACGCGCATCCGATGGAGGCGGTTGGCAAGCGTCTTGTAGACGATTTCGTTGACGAGCGTGGACTTCCCGGAGCCGGACACGCCAGTGACCGTCACGAGCTTCCCTACAGGGAACTCGACGTCGATCCTCTTCAGGTTGTGTTGGCTCGCTCCGCGAACCCAGAACGAGCCGAGGTCTTCGGTGCGGCGTTCAGGAACGGCGATCTCCCGCTGGCCGGATAGAAACTGGCCGGTGACCGACTCCGTGACCGCCTCGATCTGGCGCGCCGTTCCCTCGGCGACGACGTGGCCGCCGTGCTCCCCCGCTCCCGGCCCCATGTCGACGAGCCAGTCGGCCGCCCGCATCATCTGCTCGTCGTGCTCGACGACCAGCACCGTGTTGCCGAGGTCGCGGAGGCGCTCCAGCGTCGCAATCAGCTTCCCGTTGTCGCGTTGGTGCAGCCCGATCGACGGCTCATCGAGGATGTAGAGGACGCCGACGAGCTGTGAGCCGATCTGCGTCGCGAGGCGGAGCCGCTGCGCCTCGCCGCCTGACAGCGTCGCCGAGGCGCGGTCGAGCTGAAGGTAGCCGACCCCGACGTTGTCGAGGAACGTCAGTCGCTCACGGATCTCCTTGACGATCCGTGCGCCGATCAGCCGCTCGGTCTCGGTCAGCTCGAGCTCGTCGAGGAAGGCAAGCGCACGCGTCACCGACATCTGCGTGAACTGGTGGATGTTCTTGTCGCCGACGGTGACAGCGAGGACCTCCGGCTTGAGCCGCGCGCCGCCGCACTCCGGGCAGGGGCGAAAGCTCATGTATTCCTCGATCCGCTCGCGCATCGAGGACGAGTCCGTGTCCCGGTAGCGGCGCTCGAGGTTGGAGACGAGGCCCTCGAAGGAGAGCATGTACGAGCGCTTCCGTCCCATCCGGTTCCGGTAGCTGACGTAAACGCGCTCGCCGCCCGTTCCGTACAGAAAGAGATCCTGCTGCTCCTTGGACAGGTCCTGCCACGGCGAGTCCGGGTCGATCTCGTACCGGTCGGCGATCGCCTGGATCACGGCCTCGTACCAGTTGCCCTGGAGCGGCACGAGCGCCTCGGCGAGGGGCAGCGTCGGGTCGGGGACCAGCAAATCCGGGTCGATCTCCTGCTGTGCGCCGAGGCCGGTGCACCTCGGGCAGGCCCCGTGCGGCGAGTTGAACGAGAAGACCCGCGGCTGAAGCTCCGGGAGTGAGACGCCGTGCTCGGGACACGCGAAGCGTTCGGAGAAGGTCAGTTGCCGTTCGTCGTCGATCAGGTCGATGACGACCAGTCCGTCGGCGAGGTTGATCGCAGTCTCCACGGATTGGAAGAGGCGCGTTCGGAGGTCGGGCTTCATGCGGAGGCGATCGACCACGACCTCGATCGTGTGCTTGAACTTCTTGTCCAGCGTGATCTCCTCTTCCAGGAGGCGCTGCTCGCCGTCCACCTTCACGCGGGTGAAGCCGTCGCGGCGGAGCTCGTCCATGAGGTCGCGGTACTCGCCCTTTCGGTCGCGCACGACCGGGGCGTTGACGGTGAAGCGCGTGCCTTCGGGGAGCTGCAGGATCTGGTCGACGATCGCTTCGATGCTCTGGCCGGCGATCGGGCGGCCACAGACGGGGCAGTGCGGGCGGCCGACCCTGGCGTAGAGCAGACGGAGGTAGTCGTAGATCTCCGTGACGGTGCCCACGGTCGAGCGCGGGTTCCTGCTCGTGGTCTTCTGGTCGATCGAGATCGCGGGGCTCAGGCCGTCGATCGAGTCGACGTCCGGCTTTTCCATCATCTGGAGGAACTGTCGGGCGTAGGCAGACAGTGATTCGACGTACCGACGCTGGCCTTCTGCGTAGATCGTGTCGAAGGCCAGGCTCGATTTTCCGGAGCCGGAGAGCCCGGTTATCGTGATGAGGCGATTCCGCGGGAGGCGGACGGTGATGTCCTTCAGGTTGTGCTCGCGGGCGCCGTGAACGACCAGTTCGTCCTGAGCCATAACCGGCCAGTTTAGCCGTGGGGGTGGCTGCGAACAAGTGTTCGGTTTTACCGTCTTCGCCACTCCGGCTCCAGCTCCAGGGCCAATCTTCCGGGCGTTCGACGAGGCCGGCCCGAACGGGATTCGCCAGGACGTACCTGATGGTGTTCGCCAGGTATTCCTCGGTGTCGACCACCCAGGAGCGGAAGCGCTCGCGGAAGAGCGCGCCCTTGCGCTCGTGGCGAGCGTTGTGCTCCCGCGCGTAGTGGCTCTGGAACCACTGAACGGCTCGCGAGAGCTGTTCGGTGGTGCCTTCCAGAACCGCGTGGTAGTGCGTGTCCATGAGGCAGTAGGCGTGCAGCGTCAGCCCGAAACGCGGCACGGCGGCCAAGAAGAGCAGCAGGAACAGCCGTCGATCCCTGTCCGTGCGGAAGAGCACGGTCTCGTGCACGGCATTTGCGGTGATCTGGAAATAGCCGTCCGGGAGGTCCCTGCGGCGAACTCGCGCCATGCCGCCAACGGTACGGCCGGGAGCGGCTCGGACGGGCGTTCGCGACTCTTCAGTCCCACTTCAGGCACGGCTTGGTGCGCCGGGACGAGTGTCAGACACACCCCGCGACGAGTGTCAGACACTCGTCGCGGCTGGAAGGGGCTAGTCCGCTAGGCGCTCGATGAGTTGGTAGAGGCGCTTCGGGCGTGGGATGTGCTCGAGGGCCAGCGGGCCGATGATGACTGTCCCGTAGCCGAGGAGCTGGCCCGCGAACGACTGCTCGAGCTCCACCGCCTCGACCGCCGCCAGGCGAACGGCTCGCGCCCTCCGCCGCAGCGTTCCGTTGACGACGAAGACCTTCTCCGTCGTGACGACGACACGCGTGCGATCCCACTTCCAGACCGCCCGCAGCGCAACAACAGCCGCTATCCCGACGACCACGAAGCCGCCCACGGTTGCCGGCCACGGAAGCGTCGCGAGCACACCCCCGACACCCGCGAGCAACACGGCCCAAAGCAAGGGCCGCGCCAGCACGATCCCGTGCCGCCGGGCCTCGAGAAAGATCTCCTCCTGCGCATCCACTAACACGGAGTGCGGTTCGCCGCGAAGCGCCCGATTTCCTGCGGGTTTTGGGGTTTACGCTCGCCCGAACCGGGCGAAACCACCTGCGTGACCGAAACCGCCCGGCGCGCGTTCATGGCTGCGATGGTGTTCACCGTCGTCGTCGTGACGGTGCTCGCCCTCTGGAAGCTGAAGCTCCTGATCGTGCTGCTCTTCTTCGCGTTCACCGTGGCAGCCGCGATGCGCCCCTCGGTGGAAGCGCTCCAGCGCCGACGCATCCCGCGCGGCGTCGGAATCCTGCTGCACTACGCCGTACTCGCCGCCGCCGTCGGCCTGTTGCTCTGGGCGGTCGTGCCCCGCGCGGTGACTCAGATCCAGGACGCCCTTGGGGACGCCGAGAGCGAGACAGGTTTCAAGGGCGACGTTCTGACCTGGCTCAACAACGGCCTCGAGCGACTCCCGCAGGGCAGAGACCTCTTCGATCCCGCGCTCGAGCTGACGGTACTCGGCTTAGAGATCGCCCTCGCGATTTTCTTCGTCTTCGCCTCGGCGGCGTACTGGATCTTCGAGCGCGACGACGCCGTCCGGCTCGTAACGTCACTCATCCCCCGCGCTCACCGCAAGACCGTCAGCAACACGTGGGATCTCATCGACCTCAAGCTGGGCGCGTACGTGCGCGGGCAGCTCCTGCTGATCGTGCTCGTGGCGACGGTGCTCTCCGTCGCATTCGCCGCAATCGGACTGCCGTTCTGGCTGCTCATCGCCGCCTTCGCGGGAGTCGTCGAGATCGTGCCGGTGATCGGGCCCTTCGTGGCCGGCGCGCTCGCCGTCGCCGTCGGGTTCACGGAATCCGTCGAGGTCGGGATCGCCGCCGGGCTGATCGTCCTCGTCGTCCGCATGATCGAGGACTACTTCGTGATCCCGCACGTCCTCGGCGACGCGGTCGGCCTATCGCCCCTCCTCGTGATCGTCTCCGTCGCCGCCACGGCGATCCTCTTCGGGGAGTTCGCCGTGCTGCTCGCCATCCCCCTCGCCGCCGTCCTGGCCACGCTCTTCGAGGTCGTCGTGCTCGAGCGGAACCCGGCCGAGCAGGAAGTCCCGACCGTGCTCTTCCCGGCCCAGGACGCGGAGACGAGAGGCTAAAGCGCTACGCCCTGCGCCAGCGGCCGAAGATGAGGCCGCCGATAGTGAAGCCGAGACCGAAGGTCCCGAGCGCGAACGCCCCCAGAGTCAACGCCTTCCGCACCCGCGAGAGCCGCTGCCAGCGCCCGAGTGCCTCTTCTTCCTCGCTCGTCAGCGGCTCCCCGCGCCGCTTTTTCCGCAACGCGCCGCCCGCTCGAAGGCCGAGATAGAGGTCGTCGAAGATCTCGGTTGGCTCATCCACCATGGTCTGAGTGTATAGCCTGCCCCGGCGGTGTCCGGGGCGCGGACACGACTCCTTCACCTCTCGGATCTCCATGTGGGCAGCCGCGAAGAGCCGCGGATCGAGCCCGGTTTGGCGGCGCTGATCAACCGGATCGAGCCCGAGCTGATCATCGCCAGCGGAGACCTGACGCACCGCGGCCGGCCGGAACAGCACGAGCGCGCTGCGGACTTCCTGCGGAGCCTGGGCCGGCCCGTCCTGGCCGTCCCTGGGAACCACGACATCCCCTACACCCCGATCGCTCGGTTCACGCGCACCTTCGAGCACTTCGAGCACCAGTGGAAGACGACCGAGCCGATCTACCACTCCGATCAACTTCACGTCGTCGGCCTCAACTCCGTCCGTCCCTGGCGTCACCAGTCCGGCGGCATCCGCCAAGACCAACTCGAGCACGCCGCCAACCATCTGGCCGAAGCGGCCTCGAGCGCCCTCCGGGTCGTTGTCCTTCACCACCACCTGATCGGAGCGCCGTGGCGCTCGCGCAAGAAACCGGTGAGCAGACGAAGCCACGTGCTTGCCGCCCTGGTCGACGCCGGGGCGGAGCTGATCCTCGCGGGACACATCCACCAGGCGGCGATGAGCGAACGGCACGAGTTCGAGGTTGTCTCGAGGGAAGTCCGTGGGACGACCGTTGCTATCGCACCCGGCCTTGGCCAGCCTCGCCCGGACCGGCGGGGCGAGGCCCGAGGAATGCTCGTCTACGAGAGCGAGCCGAGCACACTCACCGTGCACACCTACATCTGGCGCGAGGACGACTGGGGGCTCACCGCGATCCGGCGCTTCCCGCGCGGTCGCGAGCCGCTCGCCCCCCAGTCGACCCCCGCGGCCGAGGAGCTCAGTACCAGCGGCCCCTAGCGAATCCGCCGAAGGCGATAAGGCCTATCAGCGCAATGATCAGGCCAATCCAGAGATTCCACACGATCGCGAGGATGATCCCGACGATCACGAGGATTCCGCCCAGACTGATCCCACCCATGCTGCTCCTTTCCGCCCCGGCGTCCGGGGCCTACGGCGTGACGGGTCGCCTCCCGACGACCATCCGGTAGATGGTGAGCAAGACGATCGCGCCGACGATCGCCGTCAGCCACGTGCTGATGTCGAAGAACTCGTCGAGCGGATCGGCGTCGAAGAGCACCCCGGCGAGAAAGCCGCCGAGGATGGCACCGACGACCCCGATGATCGTCGTCACGATCAGGCCGCCTGGATCGTCACCGGGCAGGACCGCCTTGGCGATGAGCCCGGCGAGCAGTCCCAGGATGATGAAAGCGATGATTCCCATGGTCCTCCTTGGAGATGGCTCCACCGGCATTCCCTGAGGCTGCGGCGCGAAAACTACGGCATTCGCCGGGCATCCGGCCCCGAGATCCCGCGCTTCTGCACGAACCGTCGGTACGCAATGACGAGAAGTGTTGCGATGAAGACGGACACCACGAAGATTCCTCCCCCGCCCCAGCCGAGCGCGACGGCAATCGAGCCGCCGACAATCGACCCGACGAGACCGAGCAGCGTCGTCAGCCAGATGGGCATCGGGTCGGGGCCGGGAACCGCCAACCGGCCGAGAGCGCCGACGACGAAGGCGGAGATCAGGATGACGAGCACCTCTCTGAGGCCCATGCCGTCCGGAGAGTAACGAGAGCCCGCCGCGGAAACAGCGGGCTCTCGTTGGTGACGTCGCCTGTTCTCAGGCTTCGGAACGCACCGCCTCGGCCGCGCGAGGCCCGAGCTAACGCTCCACGGGGCGGCAAGCACCAGGTCTAAGCGCTTGTTCCCATCGGCCACCCGGTCAC
>DATGDB010000008.1:0-56242 GCA_035311205.1 Gaiellaceae bacterium
GGTGGGCCCGGGCCCTTCTCTGGCTCAGGCGCAGAACCCAAGTAACAACTTGTTACAAGGAGTACGTGAGTCCCTGCAGGGCGGCACTTCCATGAAGGGCCCTCCAAGTAACAAGTTGTAACTAGTCCGGAGACGGCGGGACGTCGTCGACGCCGGGCGGGTGGCGCTATCGCAGCGACCGGAACGCGTAGAACGACGGCTTGCGCGCGCCGCGTGCCGAGACGACGCCCGACTGCCAGCCTGACAGCCGCCGCTCGTCGCGAATGAGGAACCAGACGAACATGTCGACCCGGCGGGTCTTGCGCGCGATCGCTGCAGCCTGGTGCACGTACTTCGCCTGGAGCGAGTACGGGACGCCGAAACGCCGATCCGGCGGACTGGTCTGGTAGCCGTACTCGGTGATCCAGAGCCGCTTCCTCGGCCCGTACAAGCTGTTGAGCTTCTGGGTCAGCAGACGGATGTTCCCGAGCGTGACCGCTTTCTTCGAGGTCGGGACCGTGGTCGGCCGCTCGAAGCGGTTGTTGTAGTACGGGTGGTGCGCGTAGGCGTCGAAGTGCTTCAGCCCGGCGCGCCGCAGCCAAGTCAGGAAGACCAGCGGCGATGTGGAGGGGCGGGAGCTACGCGGTGCGTCGTTTCCGCGCGGCCCGGTGACGCCGCAGCCGACCTTCTCGCCCTTGAGGTGGGTGGAGTGCACCCCGACCCAGATCGCCGAGCAGATCTTCGCGTAGTTGTAGGCGCTCTCGGGCCGCCACTTGCGCTTGACCATCTTCCACTGCGGCTTGAGGAAGACCGGGTTGTTCGGCTCGTTCCACGCGAGCCAGTAGCGCACGGCCGGCAGCGCCCGCGCGGGCTCGTTCTCGCTCTCCTTGACCCGATAGGCGCCGCTGTAACGCCTCGCCGCCGCGTAGGCGAACAGGCGAAGGTCGGTCACCCGCCGCGGCATCCGGTTCTTGGCACGACCCGCCCACCGGGGCGTCCCGAAGATCGTCGCGAGGACGCGAACCTTGTTGTCCGCCGCCTGCTTGACGACGTTGTCGACCGCCGTCCAGTTGTAGGCCTTGTCGGCCGGATCCGCCGCCCTCTTTGGCCGCCGGTTCGCGACGATCGACCAGGGGATCGTGATCCGGACGATGCCGGCGCGGAGCGTCCGCAGCTGGCGGAAGGCCCAGACTGTTCGGCCGTAGACCTGCTCGTCGTCGTAGAAGCCGACGATCATGCCCGAGCCCAACGTGCGATAGGTCGCCGTGTCCGACGCCGGTGCAGACTCCGCCGTCGTGCTGACGGCCGCTGCGACTCCCGCGGCGGCGACAAGGGCAATGAGTGCGAGTCCGATTCGCTTCATGCGCATCCCAAGGTAGCCGTGCTCTGACCCCTGAACTTCGATGCTTACCAAGGTTTTACGGGTCCCAAACCACGGCCTTGACACGTCTGACACAAGAACTGGCAAGCTCGTGACCGTGCTGCGCGGACTCGCACTGGCGCTGCTTGCCGTCGTGCTCTTCGCGACGGGCTGCGGCTCGAACGAGGACAGGGCGGAGCCGTCCGCGAGCGATGTCGAGCGGTCGGTGAAAGACCAGCTCCCGACGGAAGGCCAAGGGCGCGTCGTCGATCTCGGCGTGCCACCGAAGCTCGTGCGCTGCGAGAAGGACGCAAATCGACAGGGCGGCTGGCGCTGCACGGTCACGCCGACGACGGGAAAGAACGTGCTCTGTCTCGTCGATGTCGACAACGCGGGCAACCCGGTGAAGACCGTTTGCGGCCCTATAGACAACTAAGCGCGCTTCTGTTCTTCGCCGCGCTCGTGTTGACCGGCGCAAGCCCGGCGGCGGCCCCGGCGCCGGTCCGGATCATCGCATTCGGCGACTTCGGCGTGGGCGGCCAGGCCCAGCGCAGCTTCGGGTCGGCGGTTCGCCGCTTCGAAGCCCGAAACCCGGCCGACCTGATCCTGACGCTCGGGGACAACGATTACACGGAGAGCCCGAGCGCGTTTCACGCGAACTGGGAGGCGAGCTTCGGCTGGGCTCGTTCCGTCGCAGGAGTTCTCGGCAACCACGACGTTCGTGTGCAGGGAGGCCGCTACGAGCTCGACGAGCTCGGCATGCCGGGGCGCTATTACCGACGAGCAATCGGGCCGGTCGAGCTCTACCTCCTGGACTCGAACTCCGCGGATGCTGCGCAGACCGCGTGGCTCTCGCAGGCCCTTCGCCGATCGAAGGCGCGGTGGAAGCTTGCTGCCTTCCACCATCCGGCGTTCACCTGCGGCA
The DNA here is from genome assembly GCA_035311205.1 of Gaiellaceae bacterium. Taxonomy (GTDB): domain Bacteria; phylum Actinomycetota; class Thermoleophilia; order Gaiellales; family Gaiellaceae; genus JACDAN01. Next base: position 2,265 of record DATGDB010000008.1, read on the forward strand.
TCTACTCGGCGAACCCTGCGGTGGTCAGCCGGTGGGTGCCGCTCTTCGAGCGCTACCACGTCCGCCTTGTCCTCAGCGGACACGACCACAACTATCAGCGCTTTGCCCCGCGCCAGGGCGTCCGGTACGTGGTCCACGGCGGCGGCAGCCCAACCAAGCTCTATCCGCTCAGACGCTGTCCAAGCGGCTACCCGCGCCGCATCCGAGGGCGCGCCGAAAACGGTTTCCTCTACCTCGTCGTCAGGGCAAACCGGCTCGACGGTTGGGCGGTTGCCGCGAGTGGACGGCGCACCGATCACTTCGCGGTCGCTCGCTAGCATCTAGGCAATGACCGACCTCGGCACGATGCGCGTGAAGAGCGGCCTCGCCGAGATGCTCAAGGGCGGGGTGATCATGGACGTGACCACCGCCGACCAGGCACGGATCGCCGAGGAGGCAGGGGCCGTCGCGGTCATGGCGCTCGAGCGCGTGCCGGCCGACATCCGCGCCCAGGGCGGCGTCGCTCGGATGGCCGACCCGGACAAGATCGCGGAAATCCAGGAGGCCGTGACGATCCCCGTCATGGCGAAAGCGCGGATCGGCCACTTCGTCGAGGCGCAGATCCTCGAGGCGCTCGAGGTCGACTACATCGATGAGAGCGAGGTGCTGACCCCGGCCGACGAGAAGCACCACATCGACAAGTGGAGCTTCACGGTCCCGTTCGTCTGCGGCTGCCGGAGCCTCGGCGAGGCGTTGCGCCGGATCGCCGAGGGCGCGGCCATGATCCGGACGAAGGGCGAGGCCGGCACCGGCGACATCGTCAATGCGGTCCGCCACATGCGCGAGGTCTTCGGAGGCATTCGGCGGCTGGCCGCGACCGATCCGGACGAGCTGTTCGGCGAGGCGAAGGAGCTACAGGCGCCGATCGAGCTCGTCAAGTGGGTCGCCGAGCATGGGCGGCTCCCAGTCGTCACGTTCACCGCCGGCGGGATCGCGACGCCTGCCGACGCAGCGCTCTGCATGCAGCTCGGCGCCGACGGCGTATTCGTCGGCTCCGGGATCTTCAAGTCCGCGGACCCGCCTTCAGTGGCCAAGGCGATCGTCGAGGCGACGACGCATTACAACGACGCGAAGATCCTGGCCCAGGTCTCCCGCGGGCTCGGGGACGCGATGTCGGGTCTCTCGACGGCGTCACTCGCCCCGGACGAGCTTCTAGAGACCCGCGGTTGGTAGAGAAGGGCGCCCGAAGGCGCCCCTCTCCGAATTCCAGTTAGAGGATTCCGCGCGCGGCGAACTGCGCCCGGACGGTATCGGCGACCGCCGATCCGTACAGGCTGTTCGCAGCGGCGACAGTGCGGCGGGCCAGGTCCGGCATGTCCGTGCCGGGGAAGTCGAACTGGCCCTGGAGGATGATCGTGTTCGCCTGGGCGGGACCGAGCGCGTTGCGGATGTCCCAGAGTGCCCGCGACCAGATCCGGCCGTCCGCGTGCACCTCGCCGACGAGGCGCTCCGGGAAGTGCAGGTTCGAGTCGACCCGCCGTAGGCAGTGCGGCGCCGTCGGGTCGTACGAGGTCGAGTCCCAGTCGGCCACGCAGGCCGGGTCCGGGAGCGGCGCGAGGCCGAGGCTCTGGCGCACGATCTGCGTCATGTTCACGGCCCAGTAGTCGCCGAAGCCCTCGCTGATCGCGCCGGCCTGCTCGGACGCGAACGAGAAGTTCTGCGAGAAGTGGATGGCGTGGCCGTACTCGTGATTGATGACCTCGCCGTCCTCGGCGTCGTCGACGCCGCCCTTGCCGAGTCGGATCTCATCCTTGTGCGTCGTCGCGAACGAGTTGTCGGCCCCGTACTGGTTGATCCGCAGCCGCTGCGGCTCCATGTTCACGGGCCGGAATGCCCCAGTCCCGAAGCCGAGGCTCTGGATGTACTTCTGCGACTCGGTGATCCAGAAGTACGCCATCACCTGCTCGAACTCGTCCTGGCTTCGGTTGTAGATGAAGGTGTTGGTCGGCGAGTAGGCCGGGTTGCCCGTCTCGCCGATGATCTCCGCCCAACGACCGCGGAGGAACCCACTTCCGTCGAGGTCGGTCAGCGTCACCGTGTGGTAGGCGGCTGCCGGCACGGCGGAGGCCGAATCCTTCTGGTCGGTGAGATTCTGGTTGCCGAGATCCTCGACGGGGTTCGAAACGAAGACCGCAGCCCTCCCCGTGCTGCTGCCCGGGCCAGGCTTCGCAGCAACGGCCACGGTTACGAGAACCGCCGACGCGATCAGCGCGAGACCGGCGGTCAAGAGCATTCGTCGCAAGATGACCTCCCCTTGTGAGACGGTTGAAGCGCGTCAGGGTACAAGCAGGATCGAGAAACGTCTATCCGGATTTTCGGGCGCCCCGTGGGGGGTAGCCTGCGGTTTATGAAGATCGGCATCCTGGCCGTGCAGGGCGACTTTCGCGAGCACGCGGCAGTGCTGCGGCGGCTCGGCGCGGACCCTGTCGAGGTGCGCAAGCCGGAGCAGCTCGAGGGGCTCGACGGCCTCGTCATCCCGGGCGGCGAGTCGACCGCGATCATGCGCCTTGCGCGGATCTACGGGCTCGAGGACGCGCTGCGCCGCTTCGAGGGGCCGGTCTTCGGAACGTGCGCCGGAATGATCCTGCTCGACCGCGAGCATCTCGGCCTCGTCGATCTGACCGTGCAGCGGAACGCCTACGGACGGCAGGTCGCGAGCTTCGAGGCCGACCTCGAGCTGGCCAAGGACGAGGGCAGCGTGCGCGGCGTCTTCATCCGCGCGCCTCGGGTCACCGACGTCGGGCCGGGCGTCGAGGTCCTGGCGGAGCTGGGCGGCGAGCCGGTTCTGCTCCGCGAGGGGCGTTTCCTCGTAGCATCGTTCCATCCCGAGCTCACGGACGACCCGCGCGTCCACGAGCTCTTCCTGGACCTCGTTCGAGAGGAGCAGCGTGTCGGGGCACAGTAAGTGGTCGTCGATCAAACACAAGAAGGGCGCGGCGGATGCCCGCCGCGGAAAGCTCTTCTCCAAGCTGTCGCGCGCGATCATCGTCGCAGCGCGGGACGGCGGGCCGGACCCGGCCGGCAACCTCGCGCTGCAGAACGCGATCGAGAAGGCGCGGTCGTACTCGATGCCGAAGGACAGCATCGAGCGCGCGATCGCACGCGGTTCTGGCGCCGACACCGACGCGCAGGCGTTCGACACCGTGATCTACGAGGGCTACGGGCCGGGCGGCGTGGCGATTCTCGTGGAGGCGCTGACCGACAACCGCAACCGGACCGCCGCGGACGTGCGTCACACTTTTGCGAAGAGCGACGGAAGCCTCGGGGAGGCCGGCGCCGTCGGTTGGTTGTTCGAGCGTCGCGGCGTCGTTTTGATCGACGGCGACGTCGACGAGGACGAGCTGACGCTGGCCGCGGCGGAGGGAGGCGCCGACGACGTGTCTCTCGACGGGTCGACCTACCAGGTGATCGCTCCGACCGAGAACCTCAGCTCGGTGCGCGAGGCGATCGAGGCGGCGGGGCTCGATGTGCAATCCGCCGAGCTGACGATGGTCCCCAAGACGACGATCGAGCTGGACGACGAGACAACGGCGAAGAAGGTGCTGCGCCTCGTCGATGCGCTGGAAGAGAACGACGACGTCCAGGACGTCTATTCGAACTTCGACATCCCCGAGCGGGTGCTCGAAGCCGTGGCGAGCTAGGACTTCTTGACTCGAAGCGAGCGGCTTGTCGCCGAGAACCGGCCGGCGAGGGTTGCGACCACCCGGTAGCTCCCGGGCTTGGTCGTTCTGAACGTGTAGCCGCCGGTCTGGGTCGTCCTGGTCTTCGTGATCCGCTGCCACCGGCCCCCGATGCGCCGTTCGAGCGCGACGGGGATCCCGAGGACTGCGTGATGGTGGAAGTCGATAGCAGCGCCGGCGAGCACGCCCTTGCGCCGAATTCGGATCGTGACGAGCGAGGGCGGAAGATTGCCGTCGAGCCTGACGCGGGACATGGCGAGCAGCGCCTGACCGCGATTCCAGCTAGAGCCCACGATCGTCCCTTTGACGTTGAAGGCGTCGCTCTCGGGCCGCAGCAGCAGGAAACGGACGAACGCGTGCAACCGCGGCGCCACTGGGAAGGCCAGAACGAGCTCGGCCGGCGCCGATTTGCGCTCGACCTGAAGGATGAAGACTCCGGGAATCGTTCCGACGACGCGGCGGCCGACCACGTGCTGGACGGAGACGCCCGCGCGCTGATCCTCGGGCCAATCGCGCGAGAGATTGGCCAGCGCGATGCGTTCGGTATTCAGCGGTCGGTCGTCGAAGCCGACCTCCCAGTCGATGCTCGCGTTGTTTCTCACAGCGGGGTTGTCCGGCAGCCAGTACTGCGGCCCGATCCAGCTGCCCGCGTTGCCGCGGAGCGCCTGTCGGGAGTACTCGTCCGGCGAGCCGACGACCACGTAGAGGCTCTCGGGAACGCCGGCCGTCGGGCGGTCGACGCGCACGCGCTCGATCGCCTGGCCAGGCGCGAATTGCGCAGCCGAGAGCGCTGCAACGACCCCGGCCGCAAGGGCTACCAACGCGGCCCACCGCACGGCGGTAAACGCTAGCCGATGCGGATGACTCGCTTGAAGAGGCGCGGGCCGACCCGAAGCTCGGCCGTCCAGCGTCCGTTTCGAAGCGAGCGGGGCAGGGCGGCCCGGATCGTGTTCGGGCCGGCCGTCCACCGCTTGCGCGCCGAGGCTTGCGCCCGCTTTCCGCGCATGAGCGCGAGCCGTGCCGTCGCGGCGCGATTGATCCGGGCGCGGGCGACGAGGGCTCGCCGGACGCCGCGTCGTTCGACGAGGAACTTGACTGCCGTGACCTGCAGCGCTCGGATGCCGGGCGGAGGAGGCGGAGGCGGCGGCCCGGGGGGCGGAGGTGGGCCGGGTGGCGGTGGGCCGGGTGGCGGCGGCTGAGGTGGCTGCGAACTGGTGGTCGTGAAGCTGCCGCTCATGAAGTACGCGTGTGGGTCGCAGACGAAGGTGTAGGTGCTCCCGGCCGCTAGAACGACGTCTTCCCACGTGGTGTCGCCGATGGTCAAGACCTCGGTGGCTTTGTCGACGCCTGGCCCGCTGAGGTGGAAGTTGTGTGCCGTCGACAGATCGTGCACGAGGATGTCGTACGTTCCCGCTGGGACGCTCGTCACCGGATTCCCGTTCGAGTCCTCCAGCTTGATCGTGGGATCGGGGCCGACAGTGCCAACGAGCACCGGCTCGCCGACCGCATGCACGGCGCCGGGAAGGACGAGCATCAGGCTTGCGAGCCCGATGAGTACGACCCGCATATCAGTCCTACGGACGGGCGCGCCTTGCGGTTTCCTCGCGGGCAGGAACGTCCGATCCCACGCCTAACCTCGGGCCGTGAGGGTTCTCGGAATCGACCCAGGAACTGCTGCGTGCGGATACGGCGTCGTCTCGCAATCCGGCGGCCGCCTCGAGGCGGTCGACCTCGGCCAGTGGCATACACGAGCGGACATGCGCCCGGAGCAGCGGTTGAAGACGATCCACGACGCCGTCGCCGACCTCATCGACCGGTACGAGCCGGACGCGGTCGCCATCGAGGAGTCGTTTGTCGGCGCCGACGCCCGCACCGCTCTCTCGGTCGGCCAGGCGCGCGGCGCCGTCCTCGTCGCGGCCGCCTGCGCCGGAACCGCGTGCGCCGAGTACGCGCCGGCCCACGTCAAGCAGGCCGTTTGCGGCTACGGGCGCGCTGAGAAGGCGCAGATGCAGCGGATGGTTCAGGCGATGCTTCGGCTGGACGCGCCTCCGGCCTCGAGCCACGCCGCAGACGCGCTCGCCGTTGCGATCTGCCACGCGCTGGCGCCACCGCTACTCCAGGCCGCCGGATGATCGCGTCCCTGCGGGGCCACGTCGTCGCGAGGCGGCTCGACGGCGTCGTCCTCGATGTCAACGGCGTGGGCTACCTGGTCCAGACGACCGTCCGCGCGCTGCGGAAGGCTCAGGGGCGTGGTGAGGTTACGCTCGACACGTATCTCCACGTCCGGGAGGACGTGCTGCAGCTCTACGGCTTCGCCGAGCCGGCCGAGCGGGAGCTCTTCGAGCTGCTCCTCTCCGTCTCCGGGGTGGGGCCGAAGGTGGCGCTCGCGATCGTCTCCAACTCGACGCCGTCCGACCTGCGCCGGGCGATCGCGCTCGGGGACGAGACCCGATTCGTGGCCATTCCCGGGATCGGGAAGAAGACGGCGCAGCGGATCATGCTGGAGCTGAAGGAGAAGCTCGGGCCCGTGGAGGGCGCCGGCGCGACGCGGGGCCAGGAGCTCGTGGCGCGGGATGCGCTCGTGGAGCTGGGTTACTCCGTGCCGGAAGCCGAGCGCGCACTGGCGGTGACGGATCCGGAGCTGCCTCCCGAGGAGCGGGTCCGCCAGGCGCTGAGGGCTGCCTAGTGCGCCTCCCAGTGACACATGCCGGCTTCTGGCCCGCGATCACGCGGCGCCAGAGCACACCCACCTCCTCACCAAGGCTCTCCAGCCTTGGCTCGTCGGCGTGCGCACTCTGGCTTGAGACGGTCCCGCCGGCAAAGCCGGCGCGACCTCTGCTGGTCGGCGCCGACGAGTCGGCGCCTTCGGCTCGCGACCCAGAACCTCGGCGGCATCACTGGAAGGGGCACTCATGACCGAGCAGTTCCTCGCGCCGGCGCTCCAGCCGCAGGACGACGAGGTCGAGCGCTCGCTGCGTCCGCGCCGATTTGACGATTTCGTCGGGCAGACACGTGTCAAGGAGCAGCTGGCGATCGCTCTGGAGGCGGCACGGACGCGCGGCGAGGCGCTGGATCACGTCCTGCTCGTCGGGCCGCCCGGGCTGGGGAAGACCAGCCTGGCCTACATCGTCCGTGAGGAGCTCGGCGTCGGGATCCGAACGATCGCCGGGCCGGCGCTCGAGCGGAAGGGCGACCTTGCGGCGATCCTCACCGCGCTCGAGGAGCGGGACGTCCTCTTTGTCGACGAGATCCATCGTCTGAGCGCGGCGGTGGAGGAGGTGCTCTACCCGGCGCTCGAGGATTTCCGGCTCGACATCGTGGTCGGGCAGGGGGTTGCTGCGCGGACGCTGACGCTCGACGTGCCGCCGTTCACGCTCGTCGGCGCGACGACGCGTACCGGGCTGCTGACGACGCCGCTGCGGGACCGCTTCGGCATGACGTTCCGGCTCGATTACTACGAGCCGGACGAGCTGACCACCATCGTGAGGCGCTCGGCGGGGATTCTCGGAGTCGAGACTCGGGACGACGCTGCCGAGGAGATCGCACGCAGGGCGCGGGGGACGCCGCGCGTCGCGAACCGGATTCTTCGTCGCGTGCGTGACGTGGCCGACGTTCGGCACGAGGGCGTCGTCACCGAGGCGGTTGCCGCAGAGGCGCTCGAGCTGCTCGAGGTCGACGAGTCTGGGTTGGAGCGCACCGATCGCGAGCTGTTGCGGGCAATCGTCGAGCGCTTCGATGGCGGCCCGGTTGGGCTGTCGACTCTTGCGGTGGCGTTGGGCGAGGCGCCGGACACGGTCGAGGACGTCTACGAGCCCTATCTCCTCCAGCTGGGCTTCATCCAGCGCACGCCGCGAGGCCGGATTGTCACTGCGCGCGGCCGCGCCCACATCGGCTCGGTCGCCGAGCCCTCCACAGCCGCCAGCCTGTTCTAGGTCATTCGTCTTGACGGACCGTGGCCGGTCCGGGCTCGGCTAGCGGCGGAACTGGAGCTCGTGCCAGCTCGGTACCGGCGCGAGCTCGAGGAGCGCCCGGTCGCCGCGCGGATCGCGGTAGCCGAACTCGGCCGCCTCCTCGTCCCAGTCCACGTCGAGCAGGCCGAGCTTGACCCGCTGGTCGAGCCACGCGCCCCGGAAAACCAGCTTCCGCAGCCAGTAGACGAGTGACTCGCCGTCGACGGCGGCAAGTGCCTCCCAATGACGCACGAGATACCGCCCCAGCGTGCTCTGCGGCTCGTCGATGCGCTGGTCGGCGGTCAGTTCGACCAGATCCGCCGCCTCGTCCTCGTCGAGGTCGTTGCTCTCGACAAGCCCGAGCTTGACCGCAGCGGCGATGACCCGCTCCTCGAAGTCCTCGGCGTTGAAGGCGAACCGGTAGCCGAGGAACTCGACGACGTAGTCATCTCCGGACTCGTAGTTCACATCGCTCATCACGTTTTCGGAGCATACGCCGCGGGTCTGCCGTCCGCGCCCCTCCGTACCGTCAGCTGTCCGTGACCGGACGCTGGAACATCACGCCGTCTTCGCAGCCCGAAGCGCTCGCCCTCGTCGAGCGGCTTGGAATCAGCGAGACAACCGCACGAGTACTCGTGCGCCGTGGCTATGCAGATCCCCAAGCAGCGGAGCGCTTCCTCGCCGGCGGAGACCCGCTCCACGATCCTTTCCGGCTCGGCGACACGGCCGCCGCCTGCGAACGGATCCGTGCCGCAATCGCAACGAAAGAGCAAATCTGTGTCCACGGCGATTACGACGCGGACGGGATCTGCGCGACCGCGCTCGCCGTCCTCGTGCTTCGTGAGCTCGGTGCCGAGGTGGCCTGGCATCTCCCGAGCCGTTTCGAAGAGGGATACGGCGTCTCGGGCGACACGCTCACCCGCCTTGCCGGTGACGGCTGCAGCCTCGTTATCACTGTCGACTGCGGCATAACCGCGGCCGAGGAGGTCGCCCGTGCGAAAGAGCTCGGCCTCGATGTCGTCGTCACCGATCATCACCGCCCTGCGGAGACGCTCCCCGACTGCCCGATTGTCGCCACCCGCCCCTCGGACTACCCCTTCCCGGAGCTCTGCGGAACCGGCGTCGTCTGGAAGCTCGCGCAGGCTCTCCTGGGCGCCGATTCACAGGCCCTGCGCCGCCACCTCGACCTCGTCGCAATCGCGACGATCTCCGACGTCGTTCCGCTGGTCGACGAGAACCGCTACCTGGCACTGCAGGGCCTCAAGGCGCTCACCCGCACGCAGAAGCCCGGCCTCCAGGCGCTCATGCGCTCGGCCGGCGTCGACCCGGCCGCAGTGGACGAGGGTGCCGTCGGCTTCCGGCTCGCGCCGCGAATCAATGCCGCCGGACGCCTCTCGCATCCGGAAGCCGCGCTCGAGCTGCTGCTGACCGAGGACCAAGGAACTGCCGTCCGCCTCGCCGCCCGGCTGGAGGAGCTGAACCGCGAGCGGCAGGCCGTCGAAGAGCGCATCCTCCGCGAGGCCGTGGCGCAGGTCGAGGCCTGGCCCGAGGCGAGACGGCGCCGCCGCGGCTACGTCCTGGCCGACGAGACCTGGCACGAGGGCGTGATCGGCATCGTCGCCTCGCGCCTCGTAGAGCGCTTCCACCGCCCAGTGGTCCTCGTCGCGGGAACGGACCGAGAGTGGAAGGGCTCCGGGCGTTCGCTGTCGACGTTCGACCTCTACGGCGCGCTCTCGGCCTGCTCCGAGCACCTCGTCCGCTTCGGCGGACACCGAGCAGCCGCCGGGCTCTCGATCGTTCCTGCCCGGATCGGCGCGTTCGCCGAAGCGTTCGGGGCCCGCGCCGACGCGACGCTCGGCGAGGCGGACCTGCACCCGCCCACGACCGTCGACGCAGTCGTCGGCGGCGAGCAGCTGACACTCGAGCTCTGTGCGGAGCTCCGCCGTCTGGCCCCGTTCGGGCTGGGCAACCCAGGAGTGACCCTGCTGCTCCCGTCCAGCGAGCTGTCGGAAGTGGCCACGACAACCGACGGCAACCACCTCCGCTTCCGGGTCGGCCACCGCGGCCGGCTCGCCGGCAGCGCGATCGGGTTCGGCCTCGGACGGCAGCTGGAATACGCCCGCCGGCCGGCCCGCTACGACGTCCTCTTCCGGCTGGAAGAGAATCAGTGGAACGGCACCGTCGCGCCGCAATTGGTCGTCCGCGACCTGTTCGAAGCCCCGGAGCGCTACGACGGCCTGCGTACGTGGCTCATGGAGGAGTTCCGCAAGCCAGAAGCCGAACAGGCGCCGGAGGCGCGTGCGATCTTCGCGGAGCTGGGCGCCGAGAGCGGCGGCCCGCGGCGGCAGCTTCTCGAGTCGGAGGCGTTTCGCGCGCTCCTCGAGGACGAGGCGCTTCCGGAGGCTGCCTAGAGGCGTCCCGGCGAGATGCGAAACGCCCTGCGGGGCGCCCACGGGCGCTCGCGGCGCGCCTCGGCATCGAGCGCTGCGAGCAGGCGGGCCAACACGAGTGCCTTGCGCTTGTTTCGACGGCGAAAGTGCATGGACCGGCAGTTTTCGGCCCCAGGGGGTCACCTCCTTCCTCCGAAGTACACTGGTCGTCATGGCGGTTCTCGAAGCTCCTGAGCGACATCAAGACCTGATCGACGAGCTGATCGCCGAGGTTGGCGAATACAACCCGGAGGTCGATCGAGAGCTGCTCGCACGCGCCTTCCGCTTTGCCGCCAACGCCCATGAGGGACAACAGCGCCGCTCCGGGGAGGAGTTCATCCACCACCCGTACTCGGTCGCGCGCATCTGCGCGGAGCTTCGCCAGCCCGACGAGACGATCGCCGCCGCGCTTCTGCACGACGTCGTCGAGGACACCGAGGTCGCGCTGGACGACGTGAAGGCCGAGTTTGGAGAGGAGGTCGCGCAGCTCGTCGACGGCGTCACGAAGCTGACCCGAGTCCAGTTCCAGAGCCGCGAGCAGGCGGAGGCGGAGAACTACCGGAAGATGATCCTGGCGATGGCGCAGGACCCTGGCGTCATCCTGATCAAGCTCGCGGACCGGCTCCACAACCTCCGCACGATCGAGTACCTGGGCAAGCAGAAGCAGGTGCAGAAGGCGCGAGAGGCGCTCGAGGTCTATGCACCGCTCGCGCACCGCCTCGGCATCCATACGATGAAGTGGCAGCTCGAGGATCTCGCCTTCGAGACGCTGCATCCGCGGAAGTACACCGAGATCAAGGCGATGGTCAACGAGCGCCGTGGCGATCGCGACGAGCACGTTCGCGAAGCGGCGTATGTGCTCCAGCGCGAGCTCGACCAGGTCGACGTCCCGGCGGACATCTCCGGTCGCGCCAAGCACTTCTACTCCATCTACGACAAGATGGCGAAGAAGGGCAAGGAGTTCAACGAGATCTACGACCTCACGGCGATGCGCGTCATCGTCGAGCGCTCCGGCGAGGAAGGGACGCGCGACTGCTACGGGGCCCTCGGCCTGATCCACTCGCTGTGGAAGCCGATGCCCGGCCGTTTCAAGGACTACGTCGCGATGCCGAAGTTGAACGGCTACCGCGCCCTGCACACCACGGTCATCGGACCGCAGGGGCGCCCGCTCGAGATCCAGGTCCGCACGAGCGACATGCACGAGATGGCCGAGCTCGGCGTTGCAGCCCACTGGCTCTACAAGGGCCGGGGCAAGGGTCGCGCGCCGGACGAGCAGTGGGTCGCGCGCGTGCGCCAGATGATGGAGTGGCAGGACGAGTCCGATCCGCGCGAGTACAAGCGCCAGATGCTCGGCGACCTGTTCACGGACGAGGTCTACGTCTTCACGCCGAAGGGCGAGGTCAAGATGCTGCCCGCGGGGTCGACGCCGATCGACTTCGCATACGCCGTCCATACGGACGTCGGCCACCGAACGGTCGGTGCGCGCGTGAACGGGCGGATCGTCCCGCTCCACTACCAGCTCCAGAGCGGCGACTTCGTCGAGATCCAGACCACGAAGGCGGGCGCGCGCGGCCCGTCGCGGGACTGGCTTGCGCTCGCGAAGTCCTCGCGCGCGCGGAACAAGATCCGTCAATGGTTCTCGCGCGAGACACGCGAGGACACCGAGCAGAAGGGTCGCGTGGCGCTCGAACAGGCGCTGAAGGCGCAGAAGCTCCCGTACCGGAAGATCGCCGGCTCGGCCGTCCTCGCGCAGGTGACCCGCGAGGCCGGCTTCAAGAAAGCGGAGGACTTCTACCTCGCGCTCGGCTCAGGAAAGGTTCAGCCGACCCAGATCGTCAACAAGGTGATCCAGCGCCTGAAGACGACCGAGGTTCCCGAGGAAGAGGTCGTCCCGCTCAAGCCGACCCGCGCGAAGACGACGAGCAGCGGGGCCATCGGGATCACCGTTGAGGGCGTCGACGACGTGCTCGTCCGGCTCGCGAAGTGCTGCACGCCGGTGCCGAGCGACGAGATCGTGGGCTACATCTCGCTCGGCAAGGGGATCACGATTCACCGCAAGGACTGTCCCAACGTCAAAGCGCTCCTGCGCAATCCCGAGCGCTTCACGCCGGTCAGCTGGGACGGCGGCACGACGCAGAGCTTCCGCGTCCAGATCGCCGTCGACGCCTGGGACCGCGCGCGTTTGCTCGAGGATGTCGCGCGGACCTTCGCCGAGCACGGGGCGAACATCGTCTCGTACGGCGGGACCGTCGAGGATCAGCTCGCGAAGAACTGGTATACGGCCGAGATCGGCGACGTGAAGTCGCTGCGCACCTTGCTGTCCTCGCTCCGTAACATCGAAGCCGTCTTCGACGCCTACCGCGTCACACCCTCGTAGGGCTCAGCTCCCCGACCAACGCGTCGACTCGTAGAGCAATCTCGTCGCGGATGCGTCGGACCTCGTCGATCGCCTTTCCGGCCGGGTCGTCCAGCTCCCAGTCGACGTAGCGCTTGCCTGGGATGTACGGGCATGCATCGCCGCAGCCCATCGTCACGACGACGTCTGCCCATTCAGCGTCGGCTTGCTCGAGCCGCTGCGGGATCCGGTCGTCGAGCTCCGCGCCAAGCTCGCGCATGGCCGTCACCACCTCGGGATGGACGCGCTCGGCCGGCGCCGTGCCGGCAGACCGGGCCTCGTGTCGCCCACCGGCAGCCTGTGAGAAGAGCGCCTCCGCCATCTGGGAGCGGCCGGCGTTCTGGACGCAGACGAAGAGGACGTGACTCATAGAGCTTTTATATCCGCCCGAACGCACGACGGGCCGGCGGTTGCTTCGTTACGGGATGTCCGCCCACGGCACGCCGCCTGTATCCCACGCGACAAGGCAGAGCGGAGCGATCGCCTCGGCGACCGCGTCGAGGTCCGGAGCCTGCTTGCCGACCCGGAGCTCGCCGATCACGCGGCCCTCGTACCGGATCGGCACGACTGCCGCGGGCTCTCCCCGCTGAAGGCCGCTCGAGGGCCCGCGCGCGAGCTCATCGCCCTCCATGAGGTAGAGCGCGGCCCAGCCAAGGCGATCGGCGAGGACGTCGACAACCTGTCGGAGGGAGTCATCGGCCTCACCACGCCGATCGAGGATCGGCTGGATCACATCTCGCACGAGTCGCCCTCGAAGCCGCGGACGCGCTCTCGGAACCAATCGGGGATGCGGCGCGCGTTGCGCTCGGCCAGATCGACGAGCACGAGGGTCTGGTGCGCCGTCGCGAGCAGCATGTCGTCGTCGACCCGGTAGGCCGCGCACTCGTAGGTCGCGCTCGTGTTGCCGATGCGCGAGACGCGGATGAAGACCTCGATCAGGTCGTCGAAACGGGCGGGCGCGAGGTAGTCGATCGCGTTCGCGCGCATGACGAACTCGTCCTGCTCGGGGGACTTGCCGGGGAGCATTTCCAGATGCCGGTGGTACTCGACCCTTGCCGTGTCGAAGTACGGCATGTACCGGCCGTAATAGACGATGCTCTGGGCATCCGTGTCGGAGAAGCCGACACGAGCGAGTGCCGAGTACTTGAACGGCGACTTTCGAGCCGTCAGTCGCCCGAGCTCGAGCGATGCGCTACCCGCGGATGACGTCGAGCACCTCGTCGCGTTTCTGCTCCATCAGCTCCTTCGACCGGGCCTCCAGGTTGAGCCGGAGCAGGGGCTCGGTGTTCGAGGGCCGCACGTTGAAGTGCCAGTCCTCGGCGTCTACCGAGATCCCGTCCAGGTGCGAGATCTTGCCTTGCGACGCGAATCCCTCCTTCAGCTCCTGCAGCTTGACGGCCACGTCCGAAACGGGCGTGTTCAGTTCGCCCGTGAGGAAGTAGCGCTCCCGGTACGGACGGAGGATCTCCGACAGCTTCTGACCCTTGCGCGAGACAAGCTCGAGCATGAGGAGGAAGGGAATCACCCCTGAATCTGCCTGGTAGAAGTCGCGGAAGTAGTAGTGGCCGGAAACCTCGCCGCCGAAGACGGCGGCCTCCTCGCGCATGCGGAGCTTGATGAACGCGTGGCCGACTCGATTGATCAGCGGGATGCCGCCGGCCCGCTCGATCGTTTCCGGGACGGCCCAGCTCGAGCGGACGTCGTAGATGATCTTCGCGCCCAGCTCCTTCTCGAGGATCGACTCGGCCAGCAGGGCGGTCACGAAGTCGCCGGGGACGAACTCGCCCGTGTCGTCGATGAAGTAGCAGCGGTCGGCGTCTCCATCAAATGCGACCCCGAAGTCGGCTGCCTCGGCCTTTGTCCGCTCCATGACGAACTCGCGGTTCTCCGGTAGGAGCGGGTTGGGCTCGTGGTTGGGGAACGTCCCGTCCGGCTCGAAGAAGTACCTGACGACTTCGACCTGCGGCAGGTGCTCGAGAACCGGCGGCAACATCACGCCGGCCATTCCGTTCGCGGCGTCGATCACTACCCGGAGTGGCTGGATTGCGTCGACGTCGACGAACGAGAGGACTCGGTCGACATACGCGGGCCAGATGTCGGCTTCATGAACGCTGCCGACGTCGGTCGGCTCGCCGAACGGCTGGAGCGCTCGGTCTCTGATCTCGAGCAGGCCGGACTCGCCGCCTACGGGAAGGGCGCCCCGCCGGACGATCTTCATCCCGTTGTACTCCTTCGGATTGTGCGACGCGGTGACGGCGATGCCGCCGTCGAGGTCCAGGTCGCCGACGGCGAAATAGAGCATCTCGGTGCCGACGAGCCCGAGATCGGACACGTCGGCTCCCCCGTCGACGGCTCCTCGAATGACCGCGGCAGCCATCGTCGGCGATGAGAGACGCATGTCGCGTCCGACGGCGATCCGCTTGGGCTCGAAGTGCTCGACGAAGGCCCGGCCGATCGCGTAGGCGCCCTCCTCGTCCAGCTCGCTCGGGTAAAGGCCGCGAACGTCGTACGCCTTGAAGACCTTCGGATCGAGCACGGCAGGATGCTACGTCTAAATCCATCTGAGAACGGTGGGATACGCGAGGGCGCGCCAACCTCGCCAGGGCCTGATCGTCGGTGAGGCGGAGCGCTTCTGGCTCTTTGCCCTCGATCCGGTGAGTCGGACCCTTCGGCCTCCCAGAATCGCGGGCAACATCCAAACGATCAGACGCGCGGGCAACCGGCTGGTGTTTGTCTCCGGGTGGCCCAGATGGACGATCGGCCTCGCGCGCCTCGCCGTCCTCGACGCAGCGGGCGCCTGAGGAGCGTGCTGCTCCGACGGATCAAGGCAACCTATGGCGACCTGCCAAGCGATCCGCCGCGCCCGGTCAACGTGATCGACGTGCCGTCTGGCAAGGTCCTGGGGACACGGCCTCGGTTGCCGCGGCTTCTGCACTCGGAGTTCTCGGTCTGGTGAACGCCTAAAAAGCCTGGACTTCCGGGATGTTTTGAACGTCCCGGTTCGTTTCTACACTTGTGGGGGTGGAGCGAAAGCTGAGCACAGTCCTGTTCGTGGACCTCGTGGGGTCCACGGCTCTCGTCGCCGGCACCGATCCAGAGGTGGCGCGCCGCCGCGTGCAGCAGTACTTCGACCGCGTCCAGCACTGCGTCGTCACGCACGGCGGAATCGTCGAGAAGTTCGCCGGCGACGCCGTCATGGCCGCGTTCGGCATCCCGCAGGCGCACGAGGACGACGCCGAGCGTGCCATTCGGTCGGCGCTCGCGATCATGGAATCAGTCCAGGAGCTCGGCCTCGAGGCCCGGATAGGCGTGGAGTCGGGCGAGGTCGTCGTCGATTCCGTCGAGTCCACCTTCGCCACGGGTGAGGCCGTCAACATCGCCGCGCGGCTCCAGCAAGCCGCACCGGCGAATGAGATCCTGGTCGGGCCGGCCGCCCAGCGGCTGACGCTTGGCTGCTTCGAGGTCGAAGACGAGGGCCCGATCGAGGCCAGAGGGCTGGCCGAGCCCGTCTGGACCTGGCGCGTGATCGGCACCACCCGAACCGAAGCGACGACGCGGCACTTCTCGGCGCCCCTCGTCGGCCGTGACGCGGAGCTCGAGCTGCTGGAGAACACGTACTCGCGGGCCGTCCGCGACCACCGGGCTCACCTCTTTACGATCTTCGGCGACCCGGGCGTTGGGAAGAGCCGCCTGGCGCGCGAGTTCATCGACGGGCTGGAATCGGCGACGATCCTCTTCGGCCGAGCGCTTCCGTACGGCGAGGGCGTGACGTATTCAGCGCTGGCCGACATGGTCAAGGTCGCAGCGGGTATCGCGGACGACGACCCGCTCGACGAAGCGATCGAGAAGCTGCGGGACTGCTGTCCGGACGAGGCAGTCGCCGACCTCATGGGACTCGCCACAGGAGTCCTTCAGGCCGTGCAGGCGGAGCACAACCAGCAGGAGATCGCCTGGGCTGCCCGAGCCTGGGCCGAGAAGCTCGCAGAGCCGCAGCCTCTGGTACTTGTTTTCGAGGACATTCATTGGGGCGAGGAACCGATGCTCGAGCTGATCGAGCATCTCGGGACCTGGGTACGCGGCGTTCCGCTGCTGCTCCTCTGTCTCGCGCGTCCCGAGCTGCTCGACATCCGCCCGGGATGGGGCGGGGGAAGGGTGCGAGCGACGGCGATCGAGCTCGAGCCGCTCGGAGCAGCCGACAGCGAGGCGCTGATCGAAGCGCTGCTCGACGACCACGAGCTGCCGGACGACGCCCGCATCGCCCTCTTCGAGAAGACCGAAGGCAACCCGCTGTTCGTCGAAGAGACGATCCGCATGCTGTCCGAGGCGAACGGCTCGAGAGTCGACCGCATCCCGGACACGCTGCAGGCGTTGATCGCGGCTCGGATCGATCATTTGCCGCCCGGCGAGAAGTCGGTCCTGCAGCGCGCGGCAGTGATCGGCCGAAGCTTCTGGGCCGGAGCTGTCGCCTACCTGGGCGGAGAGGAGGACAGCGACCTCGAACCGCTGCTCGACGACCTGCTTCTGCGCGAGTTCGTTCTGACCGAGCCGCGCTCGACGATCAGCGGCGAGGACGCGTATCGCCTAAAGCATGTTCTCATCCGCGAGGTCGCCTACGGGGGCCTGTCGAAGACGGCGCGAGCGTCGTACCACCGCCGGTTTGCCGAGTGGCTCGGCGAGCGCGCGCGGGAGGAGCTCCTCGAGGTCCGGGCATACCACCTCGAGCAGGCGGCAGCGCTCCTGGCCGAGCTCGACGGCGCACCGCCCCAGGAGCTCGCGACGGAGGCCGCGGAGGCCCTCGAGAAAGCCGGAAAGCGCGCGCTTGCCCGCGAGGCGAACGCGACGGCCCGCAGATTGCTCCATCGCTCGGTCGAACTGGAGCCGACGCTCGAGCGTCGCTACCAAGCGGCTCGCGCCGCCTGGCGTATGAACGATTTCCCGACTGTCTCGAACGAGATGGAGGACGTGCTCCTCGGCGCGCGCGAGGCAGGCAACAGGGATATGGAAGCGAGGGCTCTGACGGCGCTCGCAGAGGTCACACTGCTCCGCGAGGCCGACGTCGGCCGAGCTGAACAGCTCGCGGAGAAGGCGCTCGAGGTCTCGGAGACCGACGAGAGCCGGATCGACGCGGTGATGGTCCTGGAGACGGCCGCGTGGTGGCGTGGCCGGCTCCGTGAGTCGGAGGCGTATGCAGAAGAGGAGCTCGAGATTGCCCAGCGCCTAGGGCGGGAGGATCTCGAGAGCAACGCGCTGCTCGATCTCGCCGGGATCTACATCGCTCGCCGCGAAGGCGATCGCGCAGAGCCGCTCATCGCGCAGGCGATGGAGCTCGCCGTGGGAAGCGGCTCGCTCAAGGCCCTGGCACATGCGTTCAAGGAATCGGGAGAGCTTCACGCGTTCCGAGGACGTCATGAAGAGGCACTGGCTGACTTCGAGCGGGCCCGCGATCTCGCCGCCGAGGTCGGTTCCGCGACGAGCCTCGCGCACTCGATCCTGCGAATTGGCCGGCTGGTAGCGAGACGTGGTGACACCGCGGAGGCGGAGCGACTCTTCCGCGAGTCGATCCAAATTCTCCAGCCGACCGAGGACCGCGGCACGCTCTGCGAGGTCCAGCGGAGCCTCGCTGAGATCTTGCTCGAGCAGGGGAAGATCGACGCCGCTGAGGTTTACGCACTCAAGGCCGTGGAGACGACCGGCCCGCAGGACGTCAGCTCACAGTCGACCACGCGCAAGACGCTCGCCATGGTGCGCGCGGCGCAGGGCCGCGACGACGAGGCCGAGGCGCTCTTCCGCGAGGCGATCGACATCCTCGAGCGCAGCGAGTACACGCGCTTCCTCTCGGAGCCGCTGAAGGCGATCATTCAGTTCCTCGAGGAGCGCGGGCGCGTAGAGGACATCATCGGCTTCGAGGAGCGTCTCGCCGAGCTTCGCGCGGGCGCCGTGCCCGAAGAGACGGCCGCCCGAATCGCCTGATGTGACTCCTCGTCCGGCGACTCGCTGATCACGGTCGCCGGGCGGTCGAATTGGGCCAGCGCCTCGCCGAGCGGTTCGGCCCGAAGTGTTCCCTCGCCGTAGGCCAGGTGCTTCGTCTCGTTCCGGTTCGCGTACGCGATGTCGGAGAAATGGACATGGAACGGAGCGCCACACTCGATCACCTTGTCGGCGCGTGCCAGGACATCCGCGAACGCAGCCGTTTCCGTGAAACCGCCGTCGGTGACCGCGTGCATGTGGGCGAAATCGAGCACCGGGCGAACCCAGCCAAGGCGGCGTGAGATCTCGACGACATCGTCGATCGTGCCGAGCTCGCGGACCCGGCCCATCACCTCGACGCCGAACGGGACACCCCGGCCTTTGCCTTCCAGCCGCTCGCGAAGCTCGGCGAGCTGCTCGACGACGGAGTCGATCGCGTCCGCGCGCTCTCGCCCGAGGAGGAAACCGGGATGGAAGACGACGACCTCGGCGCCTGCTGCGACGGCAACCCCCGCTGAGTGGTCGAGCATGCCGACTGCCATGCGCTGCTTCTTGTCCCGCTCGACATGACCCATGAAGCCGGCGATCGGAGCGTGGACGGAGAGCGCGATCTCGTTTTCGCGCGCGAGGGCGCCGAAGCGCTCCGCCCAGTCGTAGTCCATCCAGAACTTGCCCTCGAAGTCGACCTCGCAGGCGCTGTAACCGCGTTCCAGCAGGAGCTCGATCGCCGCTTCCGGCGATGCGCGCGACGGGACTCGCGCCGGCCCGAATTTCAACTCGCCCATGTCCATGGACCGTAGCCCACGGATGCCGTCCGACCCCCCGCCTACCCTGGTGACATGGCCAAGGGCCCATCCCGTATCGACCTGCTCGAGCTCGACATCGACCTCCGCCTTACCGACCTCTGGCGCGAGGCGGCCGATGTCGGCGAGTGGAATCTCGAGATCGTGGCCGCCTTCATGCGCGCCGCCTACGGCAAGGGATATTGCGATGCGCTGACCGAGGACGAGCCGGGATCGCTCTGTCACGAGCACGGCTATCGGATCCCCGGCCGTCGCCCGGCGCCGACTAGAGAAGCCTCCTAAGCGTCCCGTCTACACTTTCGCCGTGGCGCGTCGCCGTGCCAGCCCATCCCGCCTTGTCATCGCGCTTGCTGTGGCCTCGATGCTCGGGATCTTCCTGATCTACACGGCGATCGCAGGCGGAACGCCGCAGGTCCGTCCGAGCCAGCTTCAAGACCACCGAGGGCAGGTTGCGCTCGTCGGCAAGGTCGTCGGCACCGTCACCGGCGACGCGCGGGGCGCAGGCCTGCACTTCCGCATGCGCGACGTCAAGGGTGAGAGCTCCATTCGAGTCGTCTACTGGGGCTCCGTGCCGGACATGTTCCGGACCGGCCGGGACGTGTCGCTGCGAGGCAAGCTCCGCGGCGACACGTTCGTGGCGATCCCGAACACCCTCGTGACGAAGTGCCCATCGAAGTACACGGATAAGAAGCCGACGTAATGCCCGAGCTCGGGCGGGTAGCACTCGTCGCCTGTCTCGGGCTGGCGGCGTACGCCGTCGTCGGTGGAGCCCTGGGCGCTCGCACTGGCCGACGACGCCTCTCCGAATCGGCCGAAAACGCGGTCATCGCCTCGTTCCTCGCTGCGGTCGTCGCGTCCGGCGTTCTCGTCACGGCGCTCCTCCAGAAGGACTTCGGCTTCGTCTACGTCTACGAACACACAAGCCTCGAGTTGCCCCGTCCCTACACGCTGTCTGCGTTCTGGGGCGGGCAGGAAGGCTCGCTGCTGCTGTGGCTGCTGATCCTCACCGGGTTCTCGGCGCTCGCCGTGCTCTTTGGACGGCGGTCGGCACCAAGTCTGCTGAGCTGGACGGTGCCCATCCTCGGCGCGGTCGCCGCGTTCTTCTCCTTCTTGCTCGTCGCCGTCTCGAGCCCGTTCGCGACGCAGGCGGCGCCGGCTGACGGGCTGGGCCTCAACCCGAGCCTCCAGAACCCGTACATGCTCGCGCACCCGCCGATGCTCTATCTCGGCTTCGTCGGGCTTACGATCCCCTTCGCCTTCGCGATGGGGGCGCTGCTCGCCCGGAGAAGTGATGAGCTCTGGATCGTCGTCACGCGCCGGTGGACGCTCGTCGCCTGGACGTTTCTCGGCTTCGGCCAGCTCCTCGGGGCCCACTGGGCCTACGTCGAGGTCGGCTGGGGCGGGTACTTCGCCTGGGATCCGGTCGAGAACGCGGCGCTGATGCCGTGGCTGGCGGCGACCGCCTTCCTGCACTCGGTGATGATCCAGGAGAAACGCGGGATGCTGAAGATCTGGAACGTCCTGCTCGTCGTGGGCGCCTTCGCGCTCGCCCTCTTCGGTACGTTCCTCACCCGGTCGGGGATCCTGAGCTCGATCCACTCGTTCACGGAGAGCTCGATCGGTCCGTGGTTCCTGGGCTTCATCGGGATCGTCGTCGCCGCTTCGACGGCGCTGATCATCTCGCGGCTCCCGGTCCTGCGCTCGAAGACGCGGCTCGAATCGCCCGTCTCGCGCGAGGCGACGTTCCTCTACAACAACCTGCTGCTGGTCGCCCTCTGCCTGACGATCCTATGGGGCGTCGCCTACCCGATCCTCACCGAGGCCGTGCGCGGCGAGCCGATCACGGTCGGCCCTCCGTACTACAACTTCTTCCTCAAGGTCTTCGGACTGCCACTGCTCCTGCTCATGGGGATCGGACCCCTGATCGCGTGGCGGCGGGCCTCACTGCGGGGGCTGGGCCGGATCTTTGCCTGGCCGATCGGGGTTGCGATCGCGACGGGGCTGGTGCTCCTTGCGCTGGGCGCGGGCTCCTCGCTCCCCGGCCTCGTCGGCTACACGTTCTGCGCGTTCGTCCTGGCCTCGATCGTCCTGGAGTTCGCCCGAGGAACCAGGGCGCGGCGGGCACTTTCAGGCGGCTCGTGGCTCAACGCGCTCGCCGAGCTCATCGGGCGGAATCGCCGGCGCTACGGCGGCTACGTCGTCCATGCGTCGATCGTGCTCCTCGCGATCGGAATCATCGGCTCGTCGGCCTACGACACGACTCGCGAGCAGCGCCTCGCGCGCGGCGAGACGATGAGCGTGGGCGGCTACACGCTCACCTATCTCGGAGCAACCCGCGAGCGCGGCGCGAACGCGATGGAGCTGAGAGCCCTCGTCGATGTTCGGCGCGGCGGCGAGCGACTCGGCACGATGCGGCCCGGGAAAAACAGCTACTTCGCCGAGCAGCAGGTCTCAAATGAGGCCGCGATCCGTTCGGATCGGCTGAACGGCGAGGACCTGTTCCTGATCGCGGAGCAGATCGGCTCCGAGCGGGTCTTCCTGAAGGTTCTCGTCAAGCCGCTCGTCAACCTGATCTGGATCGCGGGGCTCGTGTTCCTGGGCGGCGCGCTGATCGCCCTGTGGCCCGACGCCCGCGAGCAGCGCCGCCTCGCGCTCCGCTACGGCCGGCAAGAGGTGCTCGCCAGGGCATGAGCATCGAGCTGGCGCTCGGCGCGCTCCTGGCCGCTGCCGTCGTGATCTTCGTGGCTCTACCGTTCCTGCGCGCGGGCGAGGGTCCGCGCGCCGTGGAGCTCGATCAGGAGGCGTTGGTCGCGGCGGAGGAGCGAGACCGCGCTCTCGCCGAGCTGAAGGAGCTCGAGTTCGACCACCGCACCGGGAAGATCACCGACGAGGACTACCGCGCGCTCGTCCAGCCGCTCCGGCAGGTCGCGGCGAGGCGACTGGCCAACGGCACCGCGTTGTCCAGGGAGACTCCAGAAGTCGCCTCCGAGCAGCACTTTTCGGCGAGTTCACCGCCGTCTAGCCGGTCGAAGCGTTAGCATTCCGCCGCGAGTCCGCGAGGGAGGTCTCTGCGGCTCACGAATTTCGCCCGTATGGCTCGTCGAATCGTCTGCTTCCTCGCTCTCGTCCTGCTGGTCGCGGCGCCGGCGTCAGCTGGCCTGTACGACCGCAAACAGGATGTCGACAACCGCATCGCGGGCCTGAACTCGAGGCTCGCTCAGTCTCGGGAGCGAGAGGCGTCCCTCACCGCCGAGATCGCCTCCGTCTCGCAGCGGATCAGGTCGCTGGAGGCCGACGTCGGCGACGTTTCGAGCAGGCTGGCCGTGTTGGAGGACGACCTGGCGCTGCACCAGCGCAAGCTCGACGCGCTGACCGCCCTGTACGAGGTGCAGAGCGAACGGCTCGCTTTCCTCCGGAGCCAGTACAAGCTGGCCGTCGATCGGCTGAGTGCCCGCCTGGTCGCGATCTACGAAGGTGACGACCCCTCGACACTCGACGTGCTCGTGGAGGCCAAGAACTTCCGCGACATCCTCGAGCAGCTGGAGTTCCTGGAGTCGATCGCGGATCAGGACCGCACGATCGTCAAGCACGTCGCGGGAGCTCGGGATCACATGTGGGAGCTCCGAACGCGGACCGGGAACACGAAGGCCCGAGTCGAGGCGGTCACACGTGTGATCAAGGTCCGCACGGAGCAAGCGCGGGCACTGCGGACCCGACTCATCGCACAGCAGCAAGGACTCGCCAACGCGCGGAGCTCGCGACGGGCGAGCCTGGCCGACGTTCGCGAGAACGCCCAGCACTACGCGAGCGAAGCGGCGGCGCTACAAGCCGAGAGCGCCAATCTCGCCGCTCAGATCCGTTCGGCTCAGGCAGCCGCAGCGCAGTCGTCGTTCACCTACTCCTCCAGCGGATCGAGCGACTCGACGCCGTCGGCGAGCGGATTCATCTGGCCAGTGAGCGGTCCGGTGGTCAGCCCGTTCGGCATGCGCTGGGGGCGGATGCACGAAGGGATCGACATCGGCGCGGGCTACGGGACGCCGATCGCCGCCGCTGCGTCAGGAACGGTGATCTACGCCGGCTGGATGGGCGGCTACGGGAACCTGATCATCATCGACCACGGCGGTGGCATTGCGACGGCGTACGGCCACCAGTCGAGCTTCGCCGTGGGCGGAGGCCACGTCTCGCAGGGCCAGATAATCGGCTACGTCGGCTGCACGGGGCACTGCTTCGGGCCGCACCTCCATTTCGAGGTGCGCGTCAACGGCTCGCCAGTCGATCCCTTGGGCTACCTGTAGCCAGCCCCGGTTTCAACCGATGCCTTTATAGTTTCAGCGCCGCAAGCTTCGCGCGCTTACGCTTGCGGCATGTCGTCTCCCGACGGCGCCGGCCGCTCGGTTCCGAGCGGCCGGTCGTTTTCGGCCTTCGGCCTCGCTGAAAGTCTCATCGACTTTCAGCGACCGGAGCCAGGGCCGCCGTTGACGGAGTTCCTTCTCTAGGAGCCGCCCATGGCGGAACGGGCCATGTCCCGTTCCGCGGCGACTGCGCTAGGGACCGTTGAGAATCCTCAGGTCGGGGAGATTTCGATAGCGCTCGTCCATGTCGAAGCCGTAGCCGACGAAGAACTCGTCCGGGACGGTGAACCCGACGTAGCGCACCGGCAGGTCTTCGACCAGGCGGCGGTAGGGGCGGTCGAGGAGCGTGACCGCGGCGAGTGACGCCGGCTCCCGCAGGAGGAGCGTCTTCGCCAGGTAGTTGAGCGTGAGGCCGGTGTCGACGATGTCCTCGACGAGCAGGACATGCCTCCCGTTGATGCTCATGTTCAGGTCCTTGAGCAGCCGTACCTGGCGCCCGCTGGCGCCGTTTCCCTCGTAGCCGGCGAGTGCGATGAAGTCGAGGTTGTGGACGATCGGGAGAGCCCGCGAGAGATCTGCGACGAAGACGATCGCCGTCTTCAGCGAGGCCACCAGGATCGGCTCCAGGCCGTCGTAGTCGGCGGCGATGTCCGCGCCGAGCTCCTCGGCCCGCGCCTGAATCTCCTCGGCGGAGAGATAGATCTCGCCGACCCGCGGATCGGCTACGACGCCAGGTCGAGTCTGTATCGCTGGGCCAGGCGCTCGATGTCGCGCCGGTAGAAGAGCTTGACGTTGACGTCGGGATAGCGCTCTCGCAGCTTGCGGAGTTTGCGGTTCTTCCGGGTCACGAGCGACTGCTTCATCACGGTCAGCTCGAGGTAGAGATCCTGTTCCGGAAGGTAGAAGTCCGGGGTGAACGCCTCGACGATCCGGCCGTCGGCGTCCTCCTCGAGCACGAACGTACGCGGCTCGTACGCCCACGGGATCCCGTAGTAGTCGAAGAGCTTCGCGCACTCGAGTTCGACATCGTTCGCGAAGCGAGGCTCACCCTCGCCCTGATATGCCTGGAAATCGGGGACTTTTCGGGACAACCACCGAGAGAGTAGCAACGGCTTCGGACGCGCCCGAGAGCCTGAGCCAGTCCTCGGTCACCCCCTACACTTCGATCATGGCGAGCGGGAACGGCGCGTTCACGATCGCGCACATCTCGGACATCCACTGTGGCGATCCGGGGTTCGTGCCGAGCCTGATGCAGCGCGCGATCGGGGAGATCAACGACCTGCAGCCGGACCTCGTCATCTGCTCCGGCGATCTGACCACGTTCGGCTTCAAGCAGGAGTACCTGCAGGCGCGCGAGTATCTCGACGGGCTCGACTGCCGGCGGCTCGTCGTGATCCCCGGCAACCACGACTCGCGCAACGTCGGCTACATGCACTTCGAAGCCCTCTTCGGCGAGCGGCAGCAGGTCATGCACGTCGACGGCGTCACCGTCGTCGCAGTCGACTCCAGCGAGCCGGACCTCGATCATGGCCAGATCGGACGCGGCCGGTATTCCTGGATCGAGGAGCAGTTCTCAGCGCCTGCCGACTTCCGCATTTTCGTCCTGCACCATCACCTGCTTCCGGTTCCCGGCACGGGACGCGAGCGCAACATCGTCTACGACGCCGGCGACGTGATCGAGTGCCTCCAGCGCTCGGGTGTCGACCTCGTCCTCTCCGGGCACAAGCACGTCCCCTACGCGTGGAAGCTGGAAGAGATGTTCGTGGTCAACACCGGGACGGTGTCGTCCCTTCGGCTTCGCGGCAACACGCGGCCCTGTTACAACGTCGTCGAGGTCACCGGGAACCACGTGGATGTCTGGCGCAAGTACCCGTTCCACGGGCAGGAGCGCATCATCCAGTTCTCGCTCGAGACGCGCGCCTTCGAGAAGTACACCGGGAAGATCGAGACCGAGGTCACGACCCGATGAGTCGCGCGCTGGCTCTGATCGACGGCGAGCACTACGCCCCCGTCGTGCGCGATGCGCTGAGGGAGCTGTCCCACGAGGTTGTCGGCGCCTTACTCGTCGGCGGGGTGGAGAAGCTGCGTGGAGACGACGACTACGGCGTCCCGGTCGTCGACGACCTCGACGAGGCGCTCGCACGCTTCGAGCCCGAAGTCGTCCTCGACCTCTCGGACGAGCCCGTGCTTGGCCCCCGGGAGCGGTTCCGCCTCGCGAGTCGCGTGCTCGCACGTGGGATCGCCTACGAGGGAGCGGATTTCTCGCTCAGGCCGCCCTCGTTCGAGCCGTTCGACCTTCCCTCGCTTGCGGTGATCGGGACGGGCAAGCGGCTGGGCAAGACGGCGGTGACGGGCTACGGCGCTCGGCTCTTGGCAGAGAACTACGACGTCGTCGTCGTCTCGATGGGCCGTGGTGGGCCGCCGGAGCCGGAGGTGGCCGACATCAGTCCGACGGTCGACGACCTGCTGGCGCTCTCGCGGGCAGGCGCGCACGCGGCATCGGATTACCTCGAGACCGCTGCGTTAGCCGGTGTGCCGACGATCGGCTGCAGACGGTGCGGCGGCGGGCTCGCCGGCGCGCCCTGGACGACGAACCTCGTAGAGGGCATGCGCAAGGCGCTCGAACTTGAGCCCGAGCTCGCCGTCTTCGATGGCAGCGGCGCTGCGATCCCGCCGGTCGAAGCTCGGGCTCGCATCCTCGTCGCGAGCGCGAACCAGGACTCCGAGCTCGTTACGGGCTATCTGAACGCCTACCGAATCCTGATCTCCGATCTCGTGGTGTTGACGATGGCCGAGGAAGGCACGGATCATCGGGCCATCGCTGCTGCGATTCAGGAGATCAACGGGATTCCGGTCGTCGCGACGGTGTTACGACCTCGGCCGGTTCGATCGATCGCCGGGAAACGGGTCGCGTTCTTCACGACCGCTCCGCCGTCGACGGCGGACCTTCTCGAGCGACACCTCGTCGACCAGCACGGCGCGCGCGAGGTGACGATCTCCCACCACCTCGCGGACCGAAGCAAGCTTCGCGCGGACGTCGAGGGCGCCGAAGCCGACCTCTTCCTCGTCGAGATCAAGGCCGCTGCGATCGACGTGGTGTGCGAGGCTGCAGCGGAACGGGAGCTCGAGGTCGTGTTCGCCGACAACGCGGTCGTGCCGCTGCCGGGTCAGCCTGACCTGGACGTGCTCATTCGCGGGCTGGCCGAGGCGGCGATGACTCCGGCGGCGGAGGCCGTCGCCTGATGCCTGAGCGCCGCTACAGCGATCCGCTGCCGCTCGGAAGCGACGAGCAGCCCTACTCGAAGGGCTTGATGGCACGCGCGCTCATCCGCGCGGGGGTCACTGCGGAGCGGGCCGTGGAGCTGGCCCGCCGGCTCGAAATGGACCTGTCCGAGCGCGGGAAGCACATCGCCGACCTCGAGCGGCTGCACGAGCTGGCAGTCGAGGTCCTCGGGGAAGCCGAAGGCGAGCGTGTGATCAGCCACCTGCAGCGCTATCACGCGCTGCAGGAGCTCGACATCCCGCTGATCGTCCTGATCGGCGGTGCGACGGGAACCGGGAAGTCCACGGTGGCGACCGAGGTTGCATACCGGCTCGGGATCACCCGCGTCAATTCGACGGACTTCGTGCGGCAGACCATGCGCGCCTTCTTCACGCCTGAGTTCCTCCCCGCGATCCACATGTCCAGCTTCGACGCCGGCAAGGCGCTGCCGAAGGCGCAGGAAGAGGAGGTCGATCCTCTGCTCCACGGGTTCCTGGAGCAGACCAAGCACGTTCTCGTCGGCGTCCAGGCGGCGATCGACCGTTCGCTCGAAGAGGGCTGGTCGATGGTGCTCGAGGGCGTGCACCTCGTTCCCGGCATGCTTCCTCGTTCGATCGAAGGAGCGCTCGTGGTCGAGTGCATCGTCGCGATCGAGAACGAGGAGACGCACGCCGGGCACTTCTGGATCAGGGACATGTCCTCGAACGGCGTGCGTCCGCTGGACAAGTACCTCGAGCGTATCGGTGATATCCGCTATCTCCAGGACTTCATTGTGGAGCGAGCCGGAGTCGAGGACGTCCCCGTCATCGAGAACAGTGACCGGGAGAAGGCAATCGCAGCGGTGATGGAGCAGGTCATGACCGCCGCGGACAACGTGCGGGAGGTGCGGGTGTGAGCAAGGTCGTTCCCGAGGCCGAGCGGGTCGAGTCAGAGCGAGGCGTGGCCCGCGCCTGCATCTGCGAGAACTATGCGCGGACGACCGAACGCGCTGCGCTGGCCAGCGCGCGCTGGCTGGGCCGGGCCGACGAGGTCGCCGCGCAGGAAGCGGCCGCGTCGGGCATGTGCGAGGAGCTCGAGCTGCTCCCGATCGACGGGCGGATCGTGATCGGCGCAGCGGGCGAGCTCGAGACGCTCCAGGCCGGCGACAGGATCGGAAGCGGGGGAGTGACGGTCGATCTCGCGCTCGATCCGCTCGAGGGCAGCGGCATCGTCGCCCGGGGCGGGAGCGGGGCGATGTCGATGATCGCCGCCGGGGAGCCAGGCTCCCTGCAGACGCTTCCCGACATGTACATGCGGAAGATGGCCGTCGGGCCGGTGGCGCGGGGGAAGATCGATCTCCTTCGGCCGGTGACCGAAAACATCCAAGCGATCGCGGAGGCGTTTGGCCGAAGAGTGGGGGACATCACGACGATCGTCCTCGACCGTCCGCGCCATCACGACCTGATCGAGGAGATCCGTGCCGCCGGCGCGCGGATCAAGCTGATCCAGGACGGCGACGTGACGGCCTCGGTGTCCGCGGCGATCCGCGGGACGAACGACCACCTCGCGATCGGTATCGGCGGCACGCGGCAGGCAGTGCTTGCGGCTGCCGCCCTGCGCTGTCTCGGCGGTGACCTTCAGGCGCAGCTCTGGCCGGTCTCACGACGCGAGATCGACGAGGCGCAGGAGCAGGGGATCGAGGACGTCGAGCGGATCTTCACGACGGACGATCTCGCGCCGCGGGAGGCGATCGTCGCCGCGACGGGCGTCTCCAACAGCGATCTGCTCCGCGGTGTGCGGTTCCGGGCCGACAGCGCGTGGACGCACACGCTCGTCATGTGCACCCGCTGCAACTGGGTGCGTTTCGTCGAGGGCATCCACTTCTTCCAGCGCGAGCGGCGGGAGGAGGTTCGGCTACCCGGGTTCTGAGGCGCCCACTTGGCGGCAGGCCGTACCGGCGTCGCCGGTGCGGCCATCCAAGCTAGTGTGGGCCCATGCCGTCACGGGACGATGTAGTCGAGGCCCTGCGCCAGGTCGAGGACCCGGAGCTGGGTATGGACATCGTCGACCTTGGGCTCATGTACGACGTGAAGGTCGACGGCCCCAAGGTGCACGTCCTGTTCACGCTGACCTCGATGGGCTGCCCGGTCGGCCCGATGATCGAGCAGCAGATCCAAGAGGTCACGTACGCGCTGTCCGGCGTCGAGGAGGTCGAGGCCGAGCTCACCTGGGAACCACCCTGGTCGCCGGAGAAGATGTCCGACGACGCCAAGTTCATCCTCGGCTTCGGCTAGCGAGCTCAGCCGGTCGTACTCGTCGAGCGCGTGTTGTGCGCCGCCGGGTATGACAAGACTGTGACGGTCGAGACTCTATGAGGCCGCTGATCGGGATCACCGCCTATGACGAACCGGTCGCCTGGGGCGCCTGGAACGTCGACGCGGTTCTCGTGCCGTCGTCGTACGTGCGCGCGGTCGAGCGGGCGGGCGGCCGAGCGCTCATCGTGCCTCCGACAGACGTCGGGCTCGAGGAGACGCTCGCGTCCGTAGACGGCCTGATCTTCTCGGGCGGCGGAGACATAGATCCCGAGATCTACGGCGCCGAAGCCCACGAGGAAACGCAGGGCGTGGACCCGAAGCGCGACGAGGCCGAGCTCGCGCTCGTCCGCGCCGCGCTCGACCGAGACATGCCTGTGCTGGCCGTGTGCCGCGGAAGCCAGGTCTTGAACGTCGCGCTCGGCGGCGACCTCGTCCAACACCTCCCGGAGGTCGTGGGACACGATCGGCATCGCCACACTCCCGGCGAGTTCGCCGATCATGACGTCCGTCTCGAGCCGGCGTCGCGCATAAGCGCGATCCTCGGCGACCGCGCGCCGGTCAAGTCCCACCACCATCAGGCGTTCGGTCGGCTCGCCGGCAGCCTCCGCGAGGCGGCATGGGCCGACGACGGCACGATCGAGGCGATCGAAGACCCGTCGCGCCGGTTCGCGCTCGGGGTCCTCTGGCACCCGGAGGAAGGCGAGGACTTCGCGCTGTTCGAGGCGCTCGTGGTTGAAGCGCGCCGCTACCGGGCCCGCTAGCCGGGGATTCGCAGGACGATCTTCCCGAACTGCTCGCCGGACTCCATGCGCTCGTGCGCTGCGCGCGCCTCGGCAAGCGGGAAGACGCTGTCGATGACGGGCCGCGCGCGGCCTGACGCGACCAGATCGTAGGCGCCTTCGAAGTCCTGCTTCGTTCCCATCGTCGAGCCGACGATCGTGAGCTGCTTCCACCAGATGCGATGGAGCGCGGCCTTCGGGTTCGGCCCCGTCGTGGCGCCGCAGAGGGCAATCCGGCCGTGTGGCCGCACTGCCTGAAGTGACGTCTGCCAGGTCGCCTCGCCGACGTGCTCGGCGACGACGTCCACTCCCGGGCCGCCGGTGGCCCCTTTGACGGCTTTGACGACGTCTTCGTTCCGGTGGTTGACGACGGCGTCGGCACCGAGCTCGCGTGCGCGTTCGAGCTTGGCGTCGCTCGACGAGGTGGCGATCACCCGCGCTCCGAGCGCCTTCGCGAGCACGAGCGTCGCCGAGCCGATCCCGCTCCCGACTCCCCAGGCCAGCACCCACTCGCCTTCCTGGAGGCCGGCCCGCGTGACCAGCATCCGGTAGACCGTCTCGAAGACGAGTGGGAACGCCGCCGCCTCCTCGAACGAGATCCCGTCTGGGATCGGGTACACGTTCGAGGAGGGCACAGCGATCTGCTCGGCATGCGTCCCGTCCGTGTGCTCGCCGATCACCGTGATTCGGTCGCCGTGCTCCATGCCGGGGTTGATCACCACCCGCCGGCCCGAGTCGTCCACGCCGGCGCCGTCCGCGCCGAGGATTCGCGGCTTCTGAACCGACGGGAGACCCTGGCGCACCCAGAGGTCGAGCCGGTTGAGGGACGCGGCCCGAAGGTGGATCAGGACGTCGTCCGGGCCCGGCTCGGGATCAGGCGCATCCTCGTAGCGGAGTACCTCAGGGCCGCCGTCTTCATGGATCCGGATTGCCTTCACGGCGCGTGATCCTAGGCAGAATGGCGCTCGTGACGGCCGGAGAGCTCGAGCGGCTGGCCGAGGAGCTCGGCATCGACGCGATCGGCGCTACGCCGGCGGAGCCGTACGCGGACACCGAGGAGCACATCCGCGAACGCCGCGCGCAGGGCCTCTTTGCCGACCTTCGCTTCACCATGGCCCAGCCCGAGGTCTCGTGCCACCCCGAGACGCTCCTGCCCGGCGCGCGCACCGTCGTCTCTGCGGCGCTCTGCTACTACGTCCCGGGCCCGGGCCCCGTCGCCGGCGAAGGGCGGATGCCGCGCTACACCTGGCGCGATGCCTATGCCGAGCTCCGCGAGAAGCTCGACGCGCTCGGCCGGCGGCTCGGGACCGAGTACCGCGTGCTCGTCGATGCCAACCAGCACGTCGACCGAGAGGCCGCGGCGCGGTCCGGCGTGGGCTTCTACGGCAAGAACACGATGCTCATCACCCGCCGGCACGGCTCGTGGGTCGTGCTCGGCACGCTCGTCACCACCGCCGAGCTCGAACAGACACAGCAGCTCGACCTCGACTGCGGCTCCTGCCGGCTCTGCATCGACGCCTGCCCGACGGGCGCGCTCGACGAACCGGGAACCGTCGATGCGAACCGCTGCCTCTCGTACTGGACGCAGTCGAAGCACTCGATCCCCGAGGCCTACCGCGTCGAGCTCGGCGAGCGCGTCTACGGCTGCGACATCTGCCAGGACGTCTGTCCCTGGAACAAGGGAGTCGAGAAGCGGCGCGACGGGGATCCCCTCCTCGAGTACGCCGAGCCGAACGTCTCGCTCGTGGACTGGCTGGAGGCGGAGGACGCCGAGCTGCGTGTCCGCTACCAACGCCTGTTCGTGCCGCGAAACGACCCGCGGTACCTCCGCCGAAACGCGCTGATCGCGCTCGGCAACAACGGCGCCGAAGAGCACCGCGACCTCCTCGATCGCTATGCCGCGTCCGAGGACCCGCTCCTCCGCGAGCACGCCGAGTGGGCTCGCGAGCGCCTCGACGAGCGGGCGGCAAGCTGAGCGTGGACGAACGCCGCGCGATCGAGCGCTGGACGGCGTGGGTCCGAGCGGGAGCGGTCGGCTTCGCCTTCCTCCAAGTCGCCCTCCTCCGCGACGACTATCCGAACGCCCGCTACGAAGCAGCCGCCTGGCTAACGCTTGCGGTCCTCGCGGTCGGCGCGGCGGTTTTCTTCTGGGTCAACCGCCGGCCGATGTCCGACCGAATGCTCGCGCGGGTCGGATTCGCTGCCCTCGTCTTCGACACTGCGGTCGTCAGCGCGTTTGTCCTTACCTACGCATTCGAGCTGGGGACACCCGTCAGCCAGGCGCTGATCATCCCGCTCGCCGAGGCGGCGCTGCGGTACGGGCTCCGCGGCGGGATCCTGCTGCCGCTCGCGCTCACCCCGGTGTACGCCGTCTTCGAGTGGCAGCGCTCCAGCCGGTTCAACATCCCGTATGACGTCGACCACGTCACCTTCTCCGTCGGGGTGGGGTTGATCGCGGGTCTCTTCATCGGCTGGCTCGTGGAGCGGCTGCGAGCCCAGACGGCGCTCGCCGAGGGGCGCGCCCACGAGGCAGAGGGGCTGCGCGACGAGCTCGGCCGCCGCGCCGACGTCCTCGATGCGATCAACCGTTGCGCCCGAGCCCTCTACTCCTCGCTGCAGATCGACCAGGCGTTTGCCGCCTTCATCCGCGAGCTGCGCGGGCTCTTGCCCTTCGAGCGAACGGCAATCCTCCTGCTCGAGGACTCGCATCTTCGCGTCTTTGCAACGACCGGAGCCGGTGCGGAAACGGTCTTTCCGCCCGGCACGGTGACCTCCGTGGCCGGCTCGGCGATGACACAGATGGAGTCAGGCCAGGTCGTGTATCGCGAGGACATGGCTGAGCGAAAGTTCGAAGAGGAGGAGCGGTTCATTGCGCTCGGGCTTCACTCGCGGGTGCTCGCCCCGCTGCTGAGCGGGCCCGAAGTGATCGGGGCGATCTCCGTGGTTCGGCGCGAGCCATCCGCCTTCACCGACGCCGAGATCGAGCTGCTCAGCCTGCTCGGCCGCCTCGCCGGCAGCGCCGTGCAGAACATCCGCGCCTACGAGGCCGAGCGGACGACGGCCGAGGAGCTCCGCCGCCTGTCGGCGCTACGCGCCGATTTCGTGTCGCTCGTCTCGCACGAGCTCCGTAGCCCGATGGCCTCGGTCATCGGCTCGGCTCGAACGCTGGAGCTGCGCTGGCGCGAGCTGACCCCGGACCAGCGCGAGTCCTTCCTGAGCCTGATCTCGCACGAAACGGCGCGGCTCGCCGAGCTGATCGGGGATGTGCTCGACACGTCTCGCATCGAGGCCGGCACATTCAGCTACTCGTTCGAGGAGGTGGACCTCGCGGAGATCATCCGGGACACGGCCGCCGCCGCCGAGCGCAGCCAGGACGAGGTTCCGGTCCGCGCGGTCGTGGAAGAACCCCTGCCCCGGGTCCGCGGCGACAAGGACCGGCTCCGCCAGGTTCTCGTCAACCTGATCGACAACGCCGTGAAGTACTCCCGCCCCGGCGAGGAGGTCGAGGTCGAGGCGTTGAGCACGAACGGCCGACTCCAGATCCACGTGCGCGATCGCGGGCCTGGGATCCCGCGCGAGCACCAGGGGGTGATCTTCGAGAAGTTCGGCCGCGTTCAGATCGGCGATGCGGCCAAGCCCGGCACCGGGCTAGGGCTGTTCATCGCCCAGTCGATCGCCGAGGCGCACGGCGGCTCGCTCGCGGTCCGCTCCCAGCCCAACGAACCGGGCGCGACCTTCACCCTGTCGCTGCCGATTTAAGGAGGGCTCGACGAAACGCAGTCTGTGCCGCAGGAGCACGCTGCCCGCCCCGAGGACGGCGTCCTCAGTCGCCCCCGTATCGGTTGAGATACGGGGGCTCCCTGCGTCCTTGCCTCGGAACGACCATCGCACTCCTGCAACGAGCGGCGTTCCGCCAAGCCCTCCTAGCCTGCGGTCGCGGCGACGCGGGAGACGTTGAGCTCACGGGCGAGCTCCTTCGCGCGCGTCGCGACGCGCTTGCGCATCTCGGTCGGCTCGAGCACGGCGGCCTCTCCCCGGTAGGAGAGGATCTCGCCGACGAGCCACTCTTCGCCGGCCGGGAGCTCGCGCACTGCGGACCCGTCGGCCAGCGGTGTCGCACCGCGCTCCACCTCCCAACGCGCAATCTCCGGCGAGTACCAGATGCGCGCCGTCTGGGTTCCGCCGAACCGCTGGGGATCGAACTCGGGCCGGCGCTCGAAGCGCTCGCGCAGTTTCTTGGCGTTCCGAATCCGGTCGAGCCTGAAGCTCCGCGACGCGTCGTTTCCTGGGTCGAAGGCGTGGAGGTACCAATACGGCAGCTCCCTCTCGAGCTGGTAGGGCTCGACGACTCGGGCCGTCGGCTGCTTCTCGCCCTCCTTGAGGTACTCGATCTCGACGAGCTTCCGGTTTCGGATCGCGTCGCTGAAGGTCGTGACGAGGTCCTCCTCGGCCCGAGGGACATCCGGCTCGGGTGTCTGCGCGAGCTCGAACTCCCCGAAGGTCTCCTCGAGCTTTCGGCGCACGCGCTCGAGCGGAGTGTGGGTGTCTGCGGCGATCATCGGCCCGACGAACTCGAGGGCGAGCCGGATCGCGCGAGCCTCGAGCGGGGTCAGCCTGGGCGGCGCGCGGAACGTATCGCCGAAGAGCTCCTTGTCGACGTGCACGCGGTCGCCGCGCAGCTCGGCGTACACCGCGTAACAGCCGCCGCCGAAGTTCACGAGGTTGAGGAGCGAGAGGTGCTCCTCCAGCGACTCCCTCGGGATGTGGAAGCGCTCGACCAGCTCGTCGGCGGGAATCTCCGCCGACGTGTTCTCCCCGCAGCGGTCGAGGAGATAGGCAAGGAGAGCTTGGAGGACGCCGAAGCGCTCGGGTGCGACCGGTGATCCCGGGCGCTCCACTCGCTCGATTTCCCGTCGCGCGACCTCGTGCGCAAGCTTCGGGACATCGCCGTCATGCCGCTCGCGCACCTGCTGGAGCGAAGCCTTCACGAGCCGACGAAGCTCCGGCGGCGACTGGGGCACGGCTCGTCCGTCCTGTCGCAGGATCCAGCGGGCGAGGGCTTCGAGACTCGCATACTCCGTGACGAAGACGCCGTCCTCGAGGCGTCCGGTGCGCCCGTAGACGCGCTCCACCCACCAGGCGGCGTCGCCGGCCACTTCCATCCGCGCCTCGCCGACGAGCGGGCCGAACTGCCAGTCGGGCCGCCCGCGGAACGCTTCGATGTCGAACTCGGCCGGCAAGCGGAAGTCGCGCTCGCGGCGCGTCGCCAGGCGCAAGTCGCCCTGGATCCGCGAGACCCGGAACGTCCTCTCGGCGTCGCGGTCGTGATCCCGGCCGATCACGTACCAGCGGCCGCGGTCGAGGAGCAGCGCGTACGGATCGATCGTCCGCTCCCGCTCTTCGTCCCGGGACATGGACCGGTAGCGGAACTTGATCGTCCGCTGCTTGGAGATCGCGCTCTCCAGCTTGGCGAGCCGTCCGGGCGTCTCGGGCGAGTAGTCGACATCGCGGATCTCGACACGGTCGGCGGTCTCGCTCGGCGCGTCGTCGAAGCCGGGTCGGCCGAGCGCGAGGTTCTGCAGCGCGAGCCGCAGCGGCTCGGCGTAGGCGAAGTTGCCTTCGAGCAGGTAGAGGCAGGTCTGGAGCGCCGCGAGCTCCTCGTCGGAGAGGTCGAGCGGAGACAGGAAGTATCGCTCCGAGCGCAGCGTGTAGAGCTCCTCGCCCGTGACCTCGTCGCGCTGGGAATCGAGCGGCACGCCGAGGGCGATCAGCTCCGCGCGATCTGAGTAGAAGCGCCGTGCGAAGGCCTCGTCGGACATCTCCTGGTAGCCCTCGACGTTCCCCTTGACGTCCCTGGCCGTGATCGCACGGCGCTCCGCCATCAGGAAGGCGACGAGCGAGAGCTGCCGGATTAGCTTGTCCGTGTCGTGAGACAAGGTCGGCCTATTCTGTCGAATCGCAATTCGTTGTCGTATTTGGCAACGACGGTCGGAACTTTGTGACAGCGACCCGGAAGCGTTATGCTCCGTCATCCACAGGGGTGAAAAAACGCCGTTAATGCGCGCTTAACACACATTTGCCAGTGCTTAATCGAGGAGCTGCTAGTTACGAATGGACGCGCAGAAACTCGTAATTCAGAACCGTATGTATCAGTACTCACGGGCGATTTACCGCTCGATCAAAGACCTCGTCGACCCATACGTCCCGCCTGACACGCAGGCCGAGTACCGGCGTGCCGTGCTCGCGGCGTGTGAGGACACGATGGAGCGCCTTGCGAAGGACCCGATGTACTTCTCGCGGCCCGATCGCGCGCTCTTCCAGGACATTCGCCGTTACTTCCCGATAAGAGCTCAGGCGCAGGTCGCGTGGGTCGTCGAGGAGGGTGTCGGCGCGGCGGTTGCCTTCATCTCGGAGCAGATCGAGGCCGGAGCCTTCGACGGCGGCGCGCCGCGCTGCCGGGCGACGACGCGGAAGGGGAAGCCGTGCCAGCGCACGCCGCTCCCGGACCGCGACTACTGCCCGTCACACCAGCATCTCGAGACCGCCGCCGCGGCCTAGGAGGTTTGTTCGCCGCGGAACGGGCTCTGCCCGTTCCGCCGCTACGGCATAGGGCCAACGAAGATCGTCGCCCATCTGGGCTGCGCTCCGGCCGGCCCCGTCTCCATGAGCTCGCGAAAAGTCGCAAGACTTTTCGCGAAAGAGCTAGCGGGCCGGGGTAATGCGCCGCGCGTAGGCGTTTTCGTAGCCTGCGTCGGCGGCTTCCGACACGGCGTCCTGCGCGTCGCCGAGGGAGTCGTAGACCCCGCTGAAAACGACGTAGTAACCAGGATGCAGGCTCGAGAAGCGGGCCGAGTCGAGCACGCCCACCTGCGCGAGATCGGCGTCGAGGGCTTGCCGTCCCTTCGCGATTGCAGCCTTTCGACCGCTGGAGGACGGGAGCGATGCCAGGACGAGCGTCCACGCGCTCCGGTTCCGAGGCCACTCGATCAGCTTCCGCGGGCCGGGACGCGCCTTGTTCGTCGACGTGGTCTTGGTCGTCACCGTGGGGACCGTCGGTCCTGCCGCCGTCGTCGGGGGAGTCGTCACGACCGTCGTCGGCAGTGGCGAGGTGTCGCCGACGAGCGTCTCGCTGGGAGCGCTCTCGGCGTCGCGTGTCCAGAGGATCGCGCCGGCCGCGGCAAGGGCGGCGACGAGAAGCGCGAGCAGTGAGGGCCAGATCCAATCGCCCGGGTACCACCGGAGCCTGCGGCGCCAGCCCTGCGCGAGCGCG
The DNA here is from genome assembly GCA_035311205.1 of Gaiellaceae bacterium. GTDB lineage: Bacteria > Actinomycetota > Thermoleophilia > Gaiellales > Gaiellaceae > JACDAN01. The sequence continues at coordinate 39,485 of DATGDB010000008.1, forward strand.
GGAACCAGTCCAGGCGTGTGCAGGCGCGCTCCACACTCGAGGCAGTACTCCTGCATGCGCTCGACCGGGCTGCCGCAGCGGGGGCAGCGCTCTTCGGGATCGGTAGCCAGCTAGGCCTCCGCGGTCTCTCTCGGCGCGGGCTCCGGTTGCGTGTCGGCCGGCAACTCGGGCTGGGCGGAATCGACTGGGCTTCCGCAGTGCCCGCAAAACTGGACGGTCGCCGGAAGCGGCGATCCGCAGCGCGCACAGGAGACCACAGGACGCGGGCCGACGGGGCGACCGCAGTTGGCGCAGAAATGCGTTCCCCAGGCGACCGGCGCGCCGCACTCGCACCGCACAGTTGCGCGGCCGCCCGCGCTCGAGATCAGCGCCGCGAGCTCGTCGAGGCGCTCTTCGAGCGCCATGAGCTCAGAGCAGCGTTGCGTCACGAGCTCGACCCGGAAACGGTCGCGTCGGAACATCTCGAAGACGAGCCCGCCCAGGTCGCGAATCTGCTCCTCGCGCTCGCGGAGCAGGAGGCGTCGCTCACGCCTGAGCGCCTTGGGACTAGCCGTGCGCCGCTGCGCGTCGCTCCCGGCCGAGTTTCCGCGGCGAAGTGGCCCCCAGCCCGCCATCGAGGACCGAATCTAGCTGACGCATAAGTCGGTCGCACCGGCGAAGCCGGTACGACCTCTGCTGGTCGGCGCCGGCGAGCCGGCGCCTTGGCGGTCGCACCGGAGCCGGTACGACCTCTTCTGGTCGGCGCCGGCTAGCCGGCGCCTTGGCGCCTGACGATGACCACGTGGTCCTCGGTCAGCTCTCGCACTGCGTACGCGGGGCCTTCGCGCGTGTTGCCTGACTCCTTGACGCCGCCGTAGGGCATCTGGTCGGCGCGGAAGGTCGGCGCTTCGTTGACCGTGACGCCGCCGAACTCGAGCTCCTCGGCTGCGCGGAGCGCGTTGTCGAGGTTCATCGTGAAGATGCCGGCCTGCAGGCCGTACTTCGTTCCGTTGGCGAGGTCCAGAGCCTCGTCGAGGGTGTCGTAGGGCGTGAGCGTGACGACCGGGCCGAAGACCTCCTCGCAGGAGACCTTCAGCTCCGGGCTCGGGTTCGCGATCAGCGTCGGCCGGATGAGCTCTCCCTCGAGATCCCCGCCGGTGAGGATCTCCGCGCCCGCGTCGCGGGCCTCGTCGATCCACTCGAGGATCCGCTCGCGGGCATCCTCGTCGATCACCGGCCCGAGGTCCGTTTCCTCGTCGGCAGGGTCGCCGACGACGAGCTGCTCGACCTTGGGAATGAGACGCTCGACGAAGTCGTCGTAGACGCTGCGCTGGACGTAAACGCGCTGGATCGAGATGCAGCTCTGGCCGGCGAAGGAGAACCCGTGCTGTGCGGTCGCGTTTGCGGCGGCCTCGATGTCGGCGTCGGCCTCGATGATCATCGGCGTCGAGTTGCCGAGCTCCAAGTTGACGCGCTTGCGCGGCGCGCGCTCTCGCAGCTTCCAGCCGACGCCGCTCGAGCCCGTGAACGTGACGGCCTTCACGCGCTCGTCTCCCACGAGCACGTCGCCGATGTCCGAAGCCGCCCCGACGAGAACGTTCAGCCATCCCGGCGGCAGTCCGGCCTCGGTCTCGAGCTCGGCGAGGAGGAGCGCAGACAGCGGCGTTTGGCTTGCCGGCTTGAGCACGACGGCGCACCCGGCCGCCAACGCGGGGGCGATCTTGTGCGCGACCAGGTTGAGCGGGAAGTTGAACGGGCTGATGGCTCCGACGACGCCGATGGGCTTCCGCATGGTGAACGCGAGCTTTCCCTCACCGGCCTGGGAGGCGTCCATCGGCACGATCTCGCCCGCCAGCTTTCGCGCCTCGACGGCGGCGAAGGTATAGGTCGACATCGCCCGCGACGCCTCGACCTTCGCGGCCTTCATCGGCTTGCCCGCCTCATCTGAGATCAAGCGGGCAACCTCTTCGTGACGGCGGCCGAGGGCGGCGGCGACGCGAACGAGGATCTCTGCGCGCTTGTGGGCCGGCAGCGGCTCGCGCATGGCCGCCTCCGCGGCCTCGATCGCGCGGCGCGTTTCCTCCGCGCCTGCCTTCGCCACGCGGCCCACGACCTCTCCGGAGTAGGGCGACCGGACCTCCTGCCACTCGCCGGTCTCGACCCATTCCCCAGCGACGAGAAGCCTTCTCTCAGTCGCCGTGACGGCCATATCCTGAAGCCTATGCCTCCCGAGACACGCTACGCCAAGAACGGTGACGTCAACATCGCCTACCAGGTCGTCGGCGACGGCCCGCTGGATCTGATCCTCGTCCACGGATGGGTGCAGAGCTTCGACCCGGGCTGGGAGATCGACGAGCTGAGGCGGTTCTACGAGCGGCTTGAGTCCTTCTCGCGCCTGATCCTGTTCGACAAGCGGGGAGTCGGGCTCTCCGATCGCGTGACGCTCGACGACCTGCCGACGCTCGAGACGCGGATGGACGACATGCGGGCCGTGATGGATGCCGTCGGCTCGAATCGGGCCGCAGTGCTCGGCCACTCGGAAGGCGCAGCCATGGCCGCGCTCTTCGCCGCCACCTATCCCGAGCGCACGGAGGCGCTCGTGATGGTCGGCGGCTTCGCGAGGTTCAGAGAGGCTCCGGACTACCCGCTCGGCATGAGCGACGAAGCACTCGCCAAGAAGAAGAGGACGATCACGGAGAGCTGGGGCAGCGAGGCCGTGCGCCGGCTGCTACGGCAGCTGGCGCCGTCGATCGCCGATGACGAGGAACAGGTTCAGCTCTACGCGCGCGCCGCCGCCCGCGGGGCGAGCCCGACCGCGGCCACTGCGCTGATGCGCATGAGCGCCCAGATCGACATTCGAGATGTGCTGCCCGCCATCCGGGTGCCGACCCTTGTCCTGCACCGTGCGGACGAGTCCCTCGCGGAGGAAAGCCGATACGTGGGCGAGCGGGTTCCCGGCGCCAAGGTCGTCGAGCTGCCCGGTGTCGACCACATGCCGTGGCTGGGCGATCAGGGCGCCGTCCTCGACGAGATCGAGGAGTTCCTGACCGGCGTTCGGCCCCATCCGGCGCTCGACCGTGTGCTGGCCACTGTCCTCTTCACCGACATCGTCGGCTCGACCCAGCTCGCCGCGGAGCTCGGCGACCACCGCTGGCAGGAGCTCCTGGAGCAGCACAACACGCTTGTCCGCCGCGAGCTCGGCCGCTTCCGCGGCCGCGAGGTGAGCACGGCCGGTGACGGATTCCTGGCGACATTCGACGGGCCGGCCCGGGCAATTGCGTGTGCATGCTCGATTCGCGACGCCGCACGGCAGCTCGGCCTCCAGATTCGCTTCGGCCTGCACACGGGCGAGCTCGAGCTGCATGGCTCGGACGTCCGCGGCATCGCTGTGCACACTGGCGCCCGCGTGGCCGCAATGGCGGGATCGGGCGAAGTCCTCGCCTCGAGCACCGTGAGGGACCTGGTCGCCGGCTCCGGCGTCGAGTTCGAAGACCGCGGCTCGCACGAGCTGAGAGGCGTTCCGGGCGAGTGGCGCTTGTACGCTGTGGCGAATGCCTGACGCGCTGATCGTCGATGCTGTCCGCAGCCCGATCGGCAAGCGCGACGGCACGCTCTCGAAGATCCGCGGCGACGAGCTCGCCGGTCAGATCCTCAACGGCCTCGTCGAGCGTGCGGGCGTCGATCCAGGTGAGGTCGAGGACGTCCAGATGGGCTGCGTGACACAGATCGGCGAGCAGGGCTGGAACATCGGCCGGATGGCGCCGCTCGTCGCCGGCTGGCCGGAGACGGTGTGCGGCACGACGGTCGACCGCCAGTGCGGATCCTCGATGCAGACGAACTTCAACGCGGCCGCGGCGATCTGGTCGGGACAGCTCGACGTCGTCGTCTCGGCGGGCGTGGAGATGATGTCGCGAGTTCCGATGGGGTCCAACGGCGGAGACCTCTCGGAGAAGCTCACCGACCGCTGGCAGATCGTGCCGCAAGGCATCTCGGCGGAGGTGCTCGCAGAGGAGTGGGACCTCTCGCGCCAGGAGCTCGATGCCTACTCGCTGGAGTCGCACCGGCGGGCCCTCGAAGCGATCGACGAGGGTCGCTTCGAGCGCGAGATCGTGCCGGTTGAGCTCGAGAACCCCCACGTCGGCGTGCTCTTCGGTGTCGACGAGACCCCGAGGCGCGAGACGTCAGCCGAAAAGCTCGCTGGGCTCTCCCCGGCCTTCATCCCGGACGGGAAGGTCACGGCGGGCAACTCCAGCCAGATCTGCGACGGCGCTGCCGCCGTGCTCGTCACCTCGGAGCGCGCCGCGTCGCGCCTGGGGCTCGAGCCTCGCGCGCGCTTCGTTTCCTTCGGGCTCTCTGGCGTCGACCCGTACCGCATGCTGCACGGCAACCCACAGGCCTGCGCCAACGCTCTGGAGCGTGCCGGGCTCACTTGGGACGACATCGCCGTGGTCGAGGTCAACGAGGCTTTTGCGTCGGTTGTGCTCCAGTTCCTGAAGGACACCGGGCTCGACGATCGCCGCGGGGACGTGAACCCGAACGGCGGCGGCATCTCGCTGGGACATCCACTCGGCGCGACCGGCGCGCGGGTGACGGCGACGCTGCTCGGCGAGCTCGAGCGGCGGAACGAGCGTTACGGCGTGGCCTGCATGTGCATTGGCTTCGGCCAGGCAATCGCCGCCGTCATCGAACGTATTTGACTGACTTGCGCAGCATGTCGCTTCTTGTGGGTCGACCGGTCATTTCAGACGCACACGCGGGCAAAGCCCGCATGTGCTGAAGTCGGCAACGCAAGCGGTGCCTCAGTGGTTGCTGCTCCGCGGGCTCGGCAAGCGCCCGCTGGCCGCACATGTCGACCCTACGGCGATCACCTCACAGTCCTCGTCGAAGCGGCCTTCGGTGCAGCCCGGCGAGCTGGCGATTCTCTACGCCTCGGTCTGGCAGGCGATCTTCGGGGTCGCCGAGATCACCGGCCCTCCGGAGAACGACCCGACGAGGACCCGCTGGGCGTGGCGGTTTCCGATCCGGCCGCTCGCCGTCATCAGTGATCTCCACGACGCGCCTCCCGTCGAGGCCGCTGGGGTCTTTCCGCAGAGCCTCTGGCGGCACTCGCACATCCGCCTGACGGACGAGCAGTTCGCCGCAGCGCGGGAGCTAATCGAGGCCCGCTCAGGCGGCGAGTAGGACCGGACGCTGGCCGCGCACGAGCTGCAGCGCCGCGCCGGCGAGGGCGAGCACGACGAGACCTGCCAGAGCCAGTCCGAAGATGAGCCGTTGTCGCCTCATTCGTACCTAGACGTATCGGCCGGAGATCTTCTTCCCTTAGGCTTGCGCGCCGATGGAGATTCGGCGCGTTGGCGTGGTGGGGCTGGGGACGATGGGCGCGGGCATCGCGCAGGTCAGCGTCCAGTCCGGCCATGAAACCGTTGGCCGCGAGATCTCCGACGAGCTCAACGAGCGCGCCCGCTCGACGATCGACCGTTACCTGACGAGGGCAGTGGAGAAGGAGCGATTGACCGAGGCCGACAGGGATGCGGCGCTCGGCCGGCTGACGCTGACGACGTCACTCGAGGAGCTCGCGGACTGCGACCTCGTGATCGAGGCGATCGTCGAGGAGCTCGAGCCCAAGCGCGAGCTCTTTGCCGATCTGGAGCGGATCTGCCGGACGGACGCGATCCTGGCAACCAACACGTCGGCGCTCTCGGTCACCAAGATCTCCGAGGCGACGCAGCGGCCTGAGCGCGTGATCGGCATGCACTTCTTCAACCCCGCGCCGGTGCTGCCGCTGGTCGAGATCGTCCGAACGAAGAAGAGCTCCGACGAGGCTGTCGACGCGGCCTACGCCTGGGCCGAGCGAGCCGGCAAGCAACCGGTGCGCTGCAACGACACGCCCGGTTTCATCGTCAACCGCCTCCTCATCCCGCTCCTCAACGACTGCGTCCGCGTCCTCGACGAAGCCGGCGTCAGCCCGGCGGATCTCGACAGGGCGATGACGAACGGCGCCGGCTGGCCGATGGGCCCCTGCGCGCTCGTCGATCTCGTCGGCATCGACATCCACGTCCATGCGTCGGAGGCGCTGCACCAGGCGCTCGCCGAGGACCGCATGGCGCCCCCCGAACGGCTGCTCGAGATGCAGCGCGAGGGGAAGCTCGGCCGGAAGACCCGCGAGGGCTTCTTCACGTACTAGGCCTCTCGCATCCTGATTCCGAGCCGCCGGGCGACGAACGGGATGCTCGAGCCCTGGACGATGACGGAGAAGGCGACGACGACGAAGACGATGTCGTAGACGCGGTCGGCGTCCTCTACCGAGGCGAGGACAGCAAAGGCCGCCAGGAGGATCGGCACAGCGCCGCGCAAGCCGCCCCAGATCACGAAGAGGCGTTCGTTCGGCCGCATGTGCACCGGCACCAGCAGCGGGGCGACCGCGAGCGGCCGGGCGACGAGCGCGAGGATCACGGCCAGAGCGAGGCCCTCGAAGAGTCGGGGGCTCCCGAGCAGGTCGGTCACGTCCACCGTGATCCCGAGCGCGACGAAGACGACGACCTCGGCAAGGCTTGCGAGCGAGGTGTGGAAGCGCTCGATCTCCTCGCGCAGAGGCACGTCCGCGTCGCCTAGGAGCACGCCGGCCACGAAAACGGCGAGAAAGCCGGAGCCGTGGGCGGTTGCCGCGGCGCCGTAGATCACTCCGGCCGCAGCCAGTGTGCGGAGCGGGTAGAGGCCGGGGTTCGGGAGCGAGAAACGAAGGAGCGGCCGCATCGCCGCCGCCCCGGCAAGCCCGAACGCGAGCCCGACACTCATCTCGACCGCGAACTCCTGCACGACGACCCAGAAGGAAGCATCTGCGTTCTCGGCCAGCTCGATCATCCCGATCATGAGCGCGATCCCGACGGGGTCATTGACGCCGGACTCACCTTCCAGGACCGTCCCCGCGCGACCGCGGATCTCCTTGTCGCCGAGCACGGAGAACATGACGGCGGGATCCGTGGGCGCGAGCGCAGCGCCGAGGATGCCCGCGATCGTCCACGAGAAGTCGAAGAGGAAGTGCGCGGCGACGGCGATCACGCCGGCCGTCGCGAAGGTCCCGAACACCCCGAGCGTGAAGATCGGCACGGCGGCCACGCGGAACCGCCGCCAACCGACGAGCGTGCCGCCGTTGAAGAGGATCACGATCACCGCGACGACGCCGATTCGCTCGACCTCTTTGATCGAGACGCGCTCGGAGAGCTGGGGAAAGGCGTCCGAGGCGATCGCCGCGAGCAGCAGGAAGAGCCCTGGCTCCGGCACAGGGAAGCGCTCGTTCAGCTTCGTCGCGAGCAGCGCGAGCAGCAACCCGCCGGCGACGATGAGCACGATCGTCCCGAAAACAACGAGCTCGTCCACGCTCTAAACCCTTTCCTTACAAATCACTGAACCAAGTCAAACCGCGCGTGGCGATACTGACGCTGTGCGCCGAGTAACGATCATCCTTGCCATCACGCTGAGCGCGGCCTCGTTGCTCGCGGCTGCAGCCGCTGCCGTCATCACCCCGCCGATGGAGGACGGCACGCTGTCGGTCCGCGACGGCCGGGCCTCGATGCTCCTGCGGGTCAAAGGCAGCATCATCGGCCGCCTCGCGAAAGGCAAGATCACCGTCACCGATTCCGCGGACGGCGCAACGATCGTCGTGCGCGGCTGGGAGAGCAAGGTTCCGCTTCCCGGCCGGACGACGTCGTACAGCGGCAAGGGCATTCGCTTCCGGATCGCCGACGATCACAAGTTCGCCGTGAAGCTCAGCGGCCGGGGCCTGAACTACACCGTTGTCGGCCGCGGCGACGGCTGGCTGGACGGGTTCGGCGATCCCACGAAGGGGATCTTCTTCGACGGCTCCTACTCGCTGAACGCGGAGCCGTACCACTCGATCCCGGACGACAAGACATCGTTCCAGCTGGCGTCTCCCAAGCCGCCCGGGTCCCGCGCGAGCGGGTAATCCGCGGAGTCTGGCATCCTGAGAGGCGCGATGGCAGCTGCTGACGCGCAAACTGTTCTTGTCGTGGAAGACGAGGCGTCGATCGCCTCGTTCGTTGCCATGTACCTCCGGAACGCCGGTTTCGACGTCCAGGTCGCGCCGAACGGCCGCGACGCGCTGGCGAAGGCCGAGAACGGCTCGCCGGCGCTGATCGTCCTCGACCTGATGCTGCCGGACATCGACGGCATCGAGGTCTGCCGGCGGGTTCGGCAGCGTTCCGACGTGCCGATCCTGATGCTCACGGCGCGGGACGAGGACATCGACAAGATCGTCGGTCTCGAGGTCGGCGCCGACGACTATCTCACGAAGCCGTTCAACCCGCGCGAACTCGTCGCGCGCGTGAAGTCGATCCTCCGCCGGTCGACGCCCGAGCGGCGCGAGGCGAAGACGACGCAGATCCGCCACGGAGACCTGCTGATCGACGCCGGGCGGCGTGAGGTCCACGTCAACGACGAAGACATCCAACTGGCGCCCAAGGAGTTCGACCTGCTCTGGGAGCTTCTCGACCACAACGGACTGGTCCTCACGCGCGACCAGCTGCTCGAGCGAGTGTGGGGCTACACGTTCGCCGGCGACACGCGCACGGTGGACGTCCACATCCGCCAGCTGCGGCGCAAGCTCGGCGACGCGTCCCCGATCGTGACCGTGTGGGGCGTCGGCTACAAGGCGGCTCCCGCCAAGGACGCCTCGAAGGACACGGTCAGCGCCTAGGTAGGCAACATGTCGCTGCGCTTCCGGCTGCCTGCCCTCTTCCTGGCGGGCGCAGCTTTGGCGGGGGTCGTCTCGACGATCATCTCGGTCGGCCTCTTCCAGGACTACACGCAGGATCGCCTGCTCGGCGAGCTGCGCCGCGAGGCGAAGGGGCTGACGAGCCTCTACGCGGAGCAGGCGCGCAAGGTCGTCGAGGCGCCAGAAGGTCAGAGGGTGATCCCGCTCGCCACACGACGGCTCGAGCAGGCGAGCGGCAGCAACCTGTACTGGACCGGCGTGCGTGTCTTCTACGGGCAGCACTCGGGTCTCCGCGACTTGCCGCAAAGCCCCGTCCCCTACAAGGACGGGAAGGTTCGGATCTTCAAATTCACTCCGCCCGACGCCGATCACGAGTATCTCGCTGTCTCGTCCCCGCTTCAGCTCGGCCGTCGGGAGCCGTACTTCGGGGCTCTGATCGTCGCCAAGCCCACGGCCGAGCTACGGGACCGGTGGGTGACGCTGGTCGAGCGGCTGGCACTCGCAGGCATCGTGGGGATTCTCGTGGCCGGCGCGCTGGCCTGGTACCTCTCGCGTCGCATCACCGAGCCGGTGCTGGCGCTGACGGAAGCGGCCGAGGAGATCGCAGAGGGCAACTACGACGTCAAGCTCCCGCCGGTCCGGGGTCACGATGAGATCGGCCTGCTGTCGGCGCGCTTCGGCCAGATGGCTGAGCGGCTCCGAGAGGCCGAGGAGCTCGAGCGCAACTTCCTGATGACGGTGTCGCACGAGCTGCGGACGCCGCTGACGGCGATTCGCGGCCACGTCGGGGCGCTGCGCGAAGGCGTGGCACAGGACGAGGCCTCCCGTAAGGAGTCGCTCGGCGTGATCGCCGCCGAGGCGGCCAGGCTGGAGCGGCTGGTCGGCGACGTGCTCGACCTCGCCAAGCTCGACACGCGGCGCTTCACGCTTCGCCAGGAAGAGGTCGACATGGCCCGGCTGCTGGAGCGAGCCTATGCGGCGTTCTCGGAGGAAGCTCGTCGACGCGGGATCGACTACGAGAGCGAGATCAGCGCTCGCCCGGTGATCGTGGCGGACGGCGATCGCGTCCTGCAGATCATCTCCAACCTGCTCTCTAACGCCTTCCGCTGGACGCCTGACGGCGGTCGCGTCGAGCTGGCGCTCGACCAGCAGAACGGGCTCGTCTCGGTCGCCGTCCAGGACTCCGGGCCGGGGATCTCAGCCGACGAGGTCGACCGCATCTTCCGGCCGTTCTGGTCCCGCGACGGCGGCGGCACGGGTCTCGGCCTTGCGATCGCGCGAGAGCTGGCGACGGCGCACGGCGGACGGATCGAACTCGAGACGGAGCCCGGTCACGGGACGCGTTTCGAGCTCGTCCTGCCGCTCAGCCCGCGGTTCGACGGCGGCTAGCCGTTCGAGGTGCGGCGGTCCTGCGCGTCCTCGATGCGGTGGACGCTGGCTCCGCCCGTCTCCGTCAGGTTTCGCCCGAGTCGCTCAAGGCGGTCGTCCACGCTCTGCCAGCCGGAGGTGATCAAATCCACGAGCAGCGCGAGATCGTCGACGCGCGCGTGTCGCTCGGCGAGGTGGTCGCCCTCCATCCGCTCCAGGCGGCGAATCGTCTGGTTCGCAAGGCCGCGCACCTCTGCGAGCTGGCGTGCGACGGGGAGCGCCTCCTTTTGTAGGCCTTCCTGGACGGCCTCGCCGATCTTGCCCGGAAGCGAGGCCTCGAGCTGCGCCGCGAGCTCCGCGAGCTCCTCGACCTGGGCGCGCGCTCGCTCGAGCGCGGCGTCGACGTCTCCCGGCTGCGTCCTCGAATTGGCGGCTGCCTCCAGCCGCTCTCTGGCGCGCTCGACGGCGCTGTAGTCCATGCGCGAAGGGTACCGTGGCGCCCGGATGGACACTGCCGAGCTCGACTACGAGCTCCCGTCCGAGCTGATCGCGCAAAAGCCGCCGGAACGGCGAGACGATTCCCGGTTGCTGGTCTACGACCGCGCAACCGGCGAGGCTCGTCACAGGCGGTTCTCGGAGCTGCCGGAGGAGCTCGGCAACGAGCTCGTCGTCGTCAACGAGACGCGGGTGATCCCAGCGCGCCTGCGCCTGGAGCGGCCCGGCGGCGGGGAGGCGGAGGTGCTGCTGCTCGAGCCTCTCGGGCCGGACGGGGTCTGGGAGGGGCTGGCGCGGCCGTCGCGGAGGCTGCGGGCCGGCCAGCGGCTCGGGCCTGTCGAGCTGTTGGAACCGCTCGGCGGCGGACGCTGGCGTCTGCGGCTCGAGGGCGCGCCGGCCGGCGAGACGCCGCTCCCGCCCTACATCACCGAGCCGCTGGCGGAACCCGAGCGCTACCAGACGGTGTTTGCGCGTGAGGAGGGCTCGGCCGCGGCGCCCACGGCGGGGCTGCATTTCACGCCGGAGCTCCTCAGTCGGCTCGATGTGGCGCGCGTGACGCTCCACGTCGGTCTGGATACCTTCCGGCCGATCGAGACAAGCAAGCTCGAGGAACACGAGATCCACACCGAGCGCTACTCCGTCGCGGCGGAGGAGTGGGAGCGGATCCAGACCGCGGACCGAGTGCTCGCCGTCGGCACCACAACGGTCCGGGTGCTCGAGACGCTGGCAAGTAACAACTTGTTACAAGGTCGGACCGGTCTGTTCATCACACCCGGCTACGAGTTCACGCGGGTCGACTCGCTGCTCACGAACTTCCACCTGCCCCGGTCGACGCTACTCGCGCTCGTGATGGCCTTCGCCGGCGTGGAGGAGACGCGGCGGCTGTACGAGCTGGCGATCGCCGAGCGCTATCGCTTCTACTCGTTCGGCGATGCCATGCTCGTGCTGTGAAGACATTTCGCGTCACTGCGACGGACGGGGCGGCGCGGGCAGGCGTCCTGACGACCGCGCACGGTGAGGTGCCGACGCCTGCGTTCATGCCCGTCGGAACGAAGGGCACCGTGAAGACCGTTCACCCCGACGAGCTGCGCGACCTCGGGGCGCACATCCTGCTCGGCAACACGTACCACCTGCATTTCCGCCCCGGCGACGAGCTGATCGCCGAGCTCGGCGGCCTCCACGCGTTTATGGGCTGGGACGGGCCGATCCTCACTGACTCCGGCGGCTTTCAGGTCTTCTCTCTCCGCGACACCTTGCTCTCCGTCGACGATGACGGCGTCAGCTTCCGCTCGGTTTACGACGGCTCGCCGGTCCGGCTCACGCCCGAGTCGGTCGCACAGATCCAGGCCAACCTCGGCTCAGACGTTGCCATGTGCCTGGACGTCTGCCCGCCGGCAGGCGTTCCCCGCGCGGAGCTGGAGGAAGCAGTGCAACTCACGACGAGCTGGGCCAAGCGGCAGCGGGAAGCCGCCCGCGCGCCGGGCCAGCTTCTCTTCGGGATCACCCAGGGCGCCTCCGACTCCGGCCTCCGCCGACGCTCGATCGAGGAGGTCACAGATCTCGACTTCGACGGCTACGCAGTGGGCGGCCTCTCGGTCGGCGAGCCACGCGGGCTCACGCTCGACGCAACCGCCTGGGCGGCGCCGCTCCTCCCCGATGACCGCCCTCGCTATTTCATGGGCATCGGCGACGCGCAGGGGATCATCGAGGTGGTCGAGCGCGGGATCGACATGTTCGACTGCGTGCTGCCGACACGGACGGCCCGGACTGGCTCGGCGCTCACCTGGGAGGGCCGTCTCAACCTCCGAAACGCCCGCTTCGCCAACGACCCGAACCCGCTCGAGGAGGGCTGCGAATGCCCCGCGTGCACCCGTTTCTCGCGCGCGTACATCCGTCACCTGGTCAACCAGGAAGAGCTCCTCGGCCTCCGACTCCTAAGTTTGCACAACCTTTACTTCGTTTTAGGCGTCACAGCCCAAGCGAGGGCAGCGATTGACGCCGGACAACTGGCATCCTTCAAGCGCCAAGCCCTCGAGCGCTTGGAACCCCCCACAAGCAAGACAGGAGCCGAAGGCCTGGTATGAACGCGGGACCCGTGATTTTCCTCGTAGCGTTGGTCGCGCTGCTGTGGTTCGTGCTCATTCGACCGCAGCGGCAGCGCCAAGCGACTCACCGGGCGTTGGTGCAGGAACTGGCCGTCGACGACGAGGTCGTGACCGCCGGCGGCGTCTTCGGTCGAGTCCGCTCCGTCGCCGACGACCATGTGATGCTGGAGATCGCGCCCGGGACGCAGGTCCGCCTCGCCAAGGAGGCCGTCACAGGCGTGATCCAGAAGGACGAGCAAAAGGACGAGCAATTGTCAGCCGAGGCGGAGAACCCGGGCTAACCTAGGCCTGCCAAAGCGTGTCCGACCGTCGTTCTCATCTCATCCTGACCGGGTTCATTCTCGCGGCGCTGCTGGCGGTCGCTGCGCTGGCGATCCCGCAGTCGCCGGTGCACAAGAAGATCAGGCTCGGCCTGGATCTCCAGGGCGGCCTCGAGGTTGTCCTGCGCGCGGTGCCGCCGAAGGGCCACAAGCTCACCTCCTCCGACATGGACCGGTCGGTGGAGATCATGCGCAACCGCGTCGACAAGCTCGGCGTCTCCGAGCCGGAGATCCGCAAGCAGGGCAGCGACCAGATCGTCATCCAGCTGCCCGGCGTGAAGGACCCGAACGCGGTGACCGGGATCATCGGCAAGACCGCGCAGCTGTGGCTCTTCGACACCCAAGCGGACGCCGCCGAGCCGACGGCGACGACCCAAGGCTTCGTGACCATGTTGCAGCCCTCGGACGACCTCTACCAGCTGCTCAAGTCGATCCAGGGCCAGGCGAAACAGGGGACCCCTGAGGAGTACTACCTCGTCGACCCGACCGCGCCGAAGGGCAAGCAGGTGCTCCTCGGCCGGCAGCCGCAGGACACGAAGCAGCGGCTCATGCAGGCCTGGAAGGCGCTACCCGGAAACGCGGCCAAGCCGTTCCCGAAGCGCTTCAAGTTCTTCGCCGTGCCCCACCACCGGGTCGTCCTGAACTGCGGAATCGGCGAGCGCTACTGCCCGGGCGTGAACGAGGCGCCTCCCACGCGCAACTACTACTACCTCTTCAAGTTCGACCCGGAGAACAAGTCGCACCCCATTCCGGAGATGACCGGCGCCGACCTGAAGCTCGACGGCACGCGCCAGGACTTCTCCCAGACCGAAGGCCCGATCGTCCTGATGCAGTTCACGGGCAAGGGCGGGGACAAGTTCCACGAGATCACGCGCGACCTGGCTGCGCGCGGACAGACCGCAGCGAACCAGACCGGAAACGACGCGGCGGCGCTCCAGAGCTTCGCCATCGTGCTCGACCGTGAGATCAAGTCCGCGCCGACCATCGACTGGAAGCAGAACCCGGACGGTATCGCCGGCGGCAGTGCGCAGATCACCGGCATCGGCGACGTAGGCGAGGCGAAGGATCTTGCGCTCGTTCTCCAGACGGGTGCGTTGCCTGTCGAGTTCGATCAGATCGACCGCACCGACGTCTCCGCGACGCTCGGGAAGGACTCGCTGAACGAGGCCAAGCGGGCGGCCATCGCCGGCCTCCTCGTCGTCGCGCTCTTCCTCCTCATTTTCTACCGCTTCCTCGGTCTCGTGGCGGTTGCGGGCCTCGCGATCTACGCGGCCTTCCTCTACGCAGCCGTGATGCTCCTCAACGTCACGATGACGCTGCCTGGCTTCGCGGGACTGATCCTCACGATTGGAGTCGCGGCCGACGCGAACGTGGTCATCTTCGAACGCATCAAAGAAGAGGTCCGCGCCGGGAAATCGGTGCGGGCCGGAATCTCCGCCGGATACAGCAAGGGCTTCCACACGATCGTCGACGCGAACGTCGTCACCGCGATCACCGCGCTCGTGCTGTTCACGGTGGCAACGGCGAGCGTGAAGGGCTTCGCCCTGATGCTGCTGATCGGTACCGCGATCTCGATGGTGACCGCAGTCGCCGCGACGCGAGCGCTGCTCGGCCTCCTTGCCGGCTTCAGCTGGTTCGACAACCCGCGCTTCATGGGCGCGGCTGGGCAACAGCACGGCAAGTGGCTCCAGATCGACTTCATGGGCAAGCGCTTCATCTGGCTCGCGATCTCCGGCGCGGTGGTCGTGATCGCGATCGGCTCGCTCGCCGTCAAGGGCCTGAACCTCGGGATCGACTTCAAGGGCGGAACGCAGATCAGCTTCCAGACGGCGCAGCCCCAGGGACTCGACGACGTCCGGTCCGCCGCCGGTCAACTCGGGCAGGCGAACGCCGTCATCCAGGGGCGCGGCCAGTCGACTGGCGGGAAGTACTCGAACTTCCAGATCCGGACGGAGGAGCTGTCACGTACCGAGCAAGCCCAGCTCTCGAGCGAGTTGACGGACCGCTTCGACGCGACGATCCGCGGCGTCGACAACGTCTCTTCGAGCTTCGGAAAGCAGATCGCGCAGGGCGCGATCATCGCGATCATCGTCTCGCTGCTCCTCATCGTCCTCTACACGACGTTCAGGTTCGACTACAAGTACGCGCTCCCGATCATCGCGGCGCTCCTCCACGACGTGATCATCACCGTCGGCATCTACTCGCTGACCGCGCGGGAGGTGACGACGGCAACCGTTGCCGCGGTCTTAACCGTCCTCGGTTACTCGATCTACGACACGATCATCATCTTCGACCGAATCCGGGAGAACGTCCCGCTGATGCGGCGCTCCTCTTTCGCGACGATCGCCAACGTCTCGCTGTGGGAGACGATCCGCCGCTCGCTGGCGACAACGTTCATCACCCTGCTTCCGGTCGCCTCGCTGCTCATCTTCGGCGGCGACACATTGAAGGACTTCGCGTTCGCGCTGCTCATCGGTATCGGATCGGGCGCGTACTCCTCGATCTTCATCGCCGCTCCGCTGCTCACGATGTGGAAGGAGCGGGAGCCGGAGTGGGCGCGGAAGAAGCACCTCGACGAGGGTGTTCCGGAGGACGGCGCAGGCGCGGAGGCCGCGCTCGAGGCTGCCACGTCGATCGCGGCCGCGGAGCCGGCACCGGAGCTCCCGCCGCCTGTCGCGGCGACCGAGACCAAACCTGCGGTCAACGGGCACTCGAAGCGCGAACAGCGGCGCCAGCGCAGACGCGCTCGCCCACATGGCCGAGCCAGGTAACAACGCTGCCTGGCGCGAGCTGGCCGAGCGGGTCTTCTTCTCCGCCGTCGGCGCCGTTGCACTGACAGCCGAACGCGCCGACGCACTTGCCGACGAGCTCGCCGACCGTGGGCTCGCCCGGCGGGACGAAGCGAGGGCGCTGATCGACGATCTGTCCGCTCGCTGGCGGGGAGACGCGACGCGGCTCGGAGAGCGGGCTGGAGCCTCGCTCGACACCCTGTTCCGCGAGCTCGGCCTCGTGACGAAGGACGATCTCGAGGAGCTCGAGCTGCGTGTGGCGCAGCTCGCGCACCGGCTGGAGCTCTTGGAGGAGCCTCCCCAGAGGGAACCGCCTCCGTCCGTGCAACACTGATTTCGTGGCACAGGCGCCTCCGCGGAGCCTCGGACGGATCTCGGAGATCGCGCAGGTCGCGGTCCGGCACGGCTTCGGCTACTTCTTCCACCGAAACCGGCTGAGCGATCTCGTCCCGGGGGATGGGCGGCCGGCGGACGAAGAGCTGCCCTCGGAGCGAGGCCGCCGCCTACGGGAGATGCTGGACGAGCTGGGGCCGACCTTCGTCAAGTTCGGCCAACTGCTCTCGATGCGGCCGGATGTGCTTCCGCCCGACATCATCGCCGAGCTGCGCGGGCTCCAGGACGACGTCTCGCCGTTTCCGTACGAGCAGGTCGAGGAGATGATGATCGCCGAGCTCGGCCAGCCCGTCGAGCGGCTGTTCCGCGACTTCGATCCGGTTCCGATGGCGGCGGCGTCGATCGGACAGGTGCATCGGGCGACGCTGCCGAACGGACGCGATGTGGCCGTCAAGGTTCAGCGGCCCGGAGCGCCGCGGCAGATCGAAGCCGACCTGAACCTGATGTACCAGGCTGCTCGAATCGCCAAAGAGCGGATTCGCGCGCTCGACTTCATCGACGCGCACGCACTCGTCGACGAGTTCGCGCGGTCGATCCGGCAGGAACTGGACTATCGCGGCGAGGCCAGGAATGCCGAG
>DATGDB010000009.1:0-32541 GCA_035311205.1 Gaiellaceae bacterium
GCTGCAGCGGAACATCCGCACCCGTGCCCAGCTGGCCTCGATCATCCGCCAAGAGATGGAGGCGGACGGATTCGTCGACATCGAGACGCCGATCATGGCCAAGCCGACCCCGGAGGGCGCGCGTGACTTCCTCGTCCCGACCCGACTCCAGCCGGGCAAGTTCTTTGCGCTGCCGCAGTCCCCGCAGATCTACAAGCAGCTGCTCGTGATCTCAGGGTTCGAGCGCTACTACCAGATCGCCCGTTGCTTTCGTGACGAGGACCTGCGCGCCGACCGCCTACAGGAGCTGACGCAGCTCGACGTCGAGACGGCCTTTCCAGACCAGGAGTACATCTTCGCCCTCATGGAGCGGATCGTCGCGCGGATCTGGCGGGAAACGATCGGCGTCGAGCTCCAGTCGCCCTTCCCACGCATGTCGTGGCAGGAGGCCGAGCTGCGGTACGGCTCCGACAAGCCCGACCTCCGGTTCGGCCTCGAGATCCAGGATGCGACCGAGCTCACCCGGGGCTCGGAGTTCGGCGTCTTCACGAACGCCGAGGCAGTTCGATATCTGAGCGTCCCGCGAGAGCTCTCGCGCGCAGAGATCCAGAAGCTCGAGGACATGGCGAAACCGTGGGGCGCGAAAGGGCTTGCGTACGTCGTCTTCCGTGAAGACGGCGAGGTGTCGTCCCCGATTGCCAAGTTTCTCTCCGAGCAGGAGCTCGAGGCGTTTCGGGAGCCGGTCACGACTGCCCTCTTCGTCGCCGACACCCCGAAGCTCGCGAGCAAGGTGCTCGGATTGCTCCGGCTCCACCTCGGCCGTGAGCTGGATCTGATCGACCGGGACGCCTGGGAGTTCCTGTGGGTAACGCCGATGCCGCTGCTCGAGTGGAGCGAGGAAGAGAACCGCTGGACGGCGCAGCATCACCCGTTCACGCGTCCGACGGATGACAGTGTCCCGCTGCTGGACACCGATCCGGGCGCCGCGAGCGCCGTGGCCTACGACCTGGTCGGGAACGGGATCGAGCTCGCCGGGGGCTCGATCAGGATCCACGAGCCGGAGCTCCAGGCGCGGATGTTCGACTTCCTCGGCATCTCGCCCGAGGAGCAGCGCGCGAAGTTCGGTTTCCTGCTCGACGCGCTCGCGATGGGCGCGCCGCCCCACGGCGGGATCGCGTCCGGCATCGACCGGCTGACGATGGCCCTCCTCGATGAGCCTCTCATTCGCGACACGCTGGCCTTCCCGAAGAACCAGGCCGGTGTCGATCCGATGAGCGGCGCGCCGACAGAGGTGCCGGACGAGCAGCTCGCCGAGCTCGGCCTCCGGCTGAGATCCGACCCGACCGCCAGTTAACGTTTCTGGTCTGTGGAGGGTGGAATCGGCCGCAGATTCGTCCTGGAGGTTGCGTTTCTGATCGCGCTTGCGATCGGCGTAGGCGTCGCCGACCTCAGCGCGACGACGATCGTCCTCGTGATGGCGCTCGGGTGGCTGCTCGTCTGCCTCTTCGAGCTGGCCGTCTGGGCCGAAGGCCCACGCCTCCCGATCGTCCACCGAGAAGCGGAGGTCGAAGAGCCGCCGGCCGAAGAACCTGCCGAGGTCACGGAGATCCACGAGCCTGAGCCGAAGCGACGCGTCCGGTTCTGGCGCCGGCGCCGCGCTGTCGAAGCACCGTGAGCCCGTTACTCGCGCGGCGGCTGATCCTCCTCAGCGCGGCGGCGTTGATCGCGGTCGTCTTGTCGCTCGCCGTCGCCGCGCAGCTGGACGACGCCGGCGCCTCGAGCGACCTTCCCAAGGCCGTGCCTGCCCCGGGCGGCGGTTGGTTCGAGGCTCGGGCCGGCCTCGAGTCGGCGAGCGCATACGGTCAGCCGACGGCCTGCGGGCACGTCCTCGAGCGAGAGACCCTTGGCGTCTCGCACCCGGTGCTCGTCTGCGGCGCGAAGATCTACATCGGTCACGGAGGGACGGTGATCCTCACCCAGGTTGTCTCCCGCGGCCCCACCAGCGCCTCGGTGCAGTTCGGGCTCACGGAGTCGCTCGCCCGCAAGCTCGGCGTCCGCGGGCCGACGACCATCCGCTGGCGCTTTGCCGAACCGTAGATCGCCAGTAAGCTGAGGGCGCTCGACCCTGTGCGTGGCCTTGCGTACTAACGTGAACCAACACACACGCAAAGGGAGCTCGAGTCCGAAACGGCGGTAGCCGGGACGGCTTGGCACCCACCTGGCATTGCCAGGTTCGCGATGCGTGAGGTTCATCGGCAGGGTGGAGTATTCGCAGCCCCGGCTTCGCCGGGGTTGCGACATCTTTGGGCTACCGTGATCTCGTGATCGAGGTCGTTGGAGACTCTTCACGCGGCGGCGAGTGGCGTCTCGTCCGGCTCGCGGTCGACCGGGGTCGAATCGTCAGCGCCGACGAGGATGGGCTCGAGCGGCCGCTCGAGGGCCTGACGCTGCTCGAAGCCGCCGCGGTGGGCGGTGACGAGCTCGCGGTTGACGCGCTGGCCAATGCGATCGGCCCGATCTTCCGCGCTCCGCGCGATCCCGACCGCGTCGCAGTCGCGATGAGCGGCGGGGTGGACAGCGCGGTCGCGCTGCTCCGCGCAGGGCCGAACGCCGTCGGCGTGACGCTAAGGCTCTGGCTCGACCCCGAGGGCCCCGACACGGAGCGCGCCTGCTGCTCGCCGGAGTCGGTCCTTGCTGCGCGGCGTACCTGCCATTCACAAGGAATCCCCCACGTGACGCTGGACGCGCGGGAGGAATTCCTGCGCGCGATCGTCGAGCCGTTCGTGCGCGGCTACGCCCGCGGCGAGACGCCCAACCCGTGCATCAGCTGCAACGGCTTCTTCCGCTTCGGGCGGCTGCTCGCCTTCGCGAAGCAGGCCGGCGCCGGCCGCCTCGTGACGGGGCACTACGCGCGGGTCGTGCGCCATCGCGGGAGGACGCTGCTCGCGCGCGGCGTCGACCCGGACAAGGATCAGTCGTACATGCTCGCGAGGCTCGACCCCCGCGTCCTCGACCGGATCTCCTTCCCGCTCGGCGATCAGGGCAAAGCGGAGACGCGCGCCGAGGCCGCGCGCGCCGGTCTCGAGGTCGCGGGCAGAGTGGAGAGCCAGGAGGCGTGCTTCCTCGGCGGGGACGACTACCGCGCGTTCCTCCGGCGCCGCGGGCTCGAAGCGAACCCAGGGGAGATCGTCGACGAGGAGGGCCGCGTCCTCGGCCACCACGACGGCTTCTGGGCGTTCACGCCCGGTCAGCGCAAGGGCCTGGGCGTTTCAGCCGGAGCGCCGGTCTACACCCTGAGGACGCTTCCACAGCGGAATGCGGTCGTCGTTGGGCCGCGCGAGGCGCTCGCGCGACGGACGGTCCGGGCGACCGGGAGGCTCTTCGTGGACGTCGACCGGGCCGACGTGAAGCTTCGCTATCGCTCCCCGGCGATGAGGGGATCCGTCGAGCCCGTCTCGCGGGGTTTCCGCGTCCGGCTCGACGAGCCCGCCTTCGGCGTGGCAAACGGCCAGGCGGCGGTGTTGTACGAGCAGGACGTGATCGTCGGCGCGGGCCGAGTCGCCTCCGCGCGAACCGGTTAGCGTCCCGAAGCAGTTGTATTGAGTGGACCGCAGCGATGACTGACCAGATCACGCTCACGATGCCGCGGGAGCGGCCGTTCTTCGGCGTCGCCAGGCTCGTGCTGGCCGGCCTCGCGACGCGACTCGACGTGACCGTCGAGCACCTGGAGGATCTCGAGCTTGCTCTCGACGCTCTGCTCGAGCGGCGCGACGGCCCAGCGGAGGTCACCGTCGCCCTCGGCGTCGAAGAGAAGGAGCTGCAGGCCTCGGTGGGGCCCTTCCGCGATGGAGAGCTGCGCGCGGAGCTGCAAGGCGAGCCCGCTGCCTCACTCTCCCTTCGGCGTCTGCTTGACGCGGTCGTTGACAGCTACCAGGTCGTCGACCGCGACGGCGGCACCTGGGTCGATCTCACGAAGCGATTCGAGCAAGCGTGACGGCGAACGACGACAAGCAGCTCCTGCGCCGTTACCACGAGGACGGCGACCTCCAGGCCCGCGACCAGCTGATCGAGCGCTACATGTCCCTCGTGCGCTCGCTCGCCAGGCGCTATGCGTATCGGGGCGAGCAGCTGGACGATCTCGTCCAGATCGGCGCCATCGGGCTGATCAAGGCGATCGACCGATTCAATCTGGAGCGCGGCGTGGAGCTCACCACGTACGCGACGCCGAACATCATCGGCGAGATCAAGCGGCACTTCCGTGACAAGGGCTGGGCGGTGCGCGTGCCGCGCGGGCTGCAGGAGTTGAACGTCCAGGTCTCCAAGCTCGTAGAGCACCTGACCGTGCAGCATGGGCGCTCGCCCACGATTGCCGAGCTGGCCGAGGCCGCCGGCGTCGAGGAGGAGGACGTGCTCGAGGCGCTCGAGAGCGGCCGGGCCTACAGCTCGGTGTCGCTCTCATCCGGCGGCGCACCGGACGAGGAGGGCGAGGTCGACCCGCTCGAGTCTCTCGGCAGCGAGGACCACGAGTACGAAGTCTCGGAAGACCGCGCGGTGTTGGCGCCCGGCTTCAAGGTGCTGGACGAGCGCGAGCGGCGGATCCTGCACCTGCGGTTCTTCAGCGGGTTGACGCAGTCGGAGATCGCGGAGCAGGTCGGAATCTCGCAGATGCACGTCTCGCGGCTGATCAGGCGCTCGCTGGAGAAGATCCGCGAGGAGATCGCCGAGGAGTCCGAGGTCGCCTAGAGCTAGACCTCGGCCGGTAGCCGGGCCGGGGCCGCGGTCCTCGGCGCCAGCCGTTCTCGAACCAGCGTGTCGTAGTAGACGTAGGTCGTCGTCAATCCAACGAAGGGCATCGCGACGGCGTAGATGAGACCGGCGATGAGGTTGACGAGCGCGATCGGCGTTCCGGGGACGAAGAGGAGCAGCGCGCCCAGCAACGGCCCGGCGACGATGGCCAACGCTGCTGCGGCGACCACGAGCGTTCCCACCTTGAGCCACTGGTGCCGGACGAGCGACCCGCTCCGCCGCAGCACGTCGCGCCACGAGTCGCGATCCTCGAGCTCGGCCACGGGAACCATCAGCGCCCAACGGACGACCAGCCAGGCGGCGATCGGGATGAGAAAGATCGAGAGGCTGAGGATCGTCACGACACCGACGGCGAAGGCAAGGGCGCCCAGGAGCGGCCGCGTACTGTCGGCGGCGAGTCGGTAGGCGCTCAAGACGCCGATCTCTCGTCCGGCGTCGATCTCGGCGACCGCGCGGGCAGTCGCCGCCTGCACGAGCGCGAGACCGACCAGCGTCAGGACGGTGCCCATGGCGACTGCAAGGCCGACCCGAAAACCGCCGCCCTCCGCGTCGGGCGAGATGCCGGCGATGTTCGTGGCGCTGAAGAGAAGCGCCTGGAGGAGCGTGATGACGATCGCGACCGGGATCGTGACGAGCCCAATCCCGATGAAGAGCAGCGGCCGCGATCCGTACATCCGGCCTGCAGCGGTCAGCGTCTGCCCCCACGAACGCCTTCGAGCAACGGCGAGCGGCGTCGCGGGACGCCAGGTCGTGCGCCTGACCGCCGCAATGAACAGCACGACGAGCGCGGCCAGTGCGCCGATCACCCACGCCGGGTTTTCCTCGAGCCGCAGGACGACGTTGGATCCTGCGGCGACCCCGTCACAGAAGAAATCGGTCGCGCCGGTCCCGAGCGCGCCGCCCGCCGGAATCGCGACGCTACGGTCCCGCCAGTCCTCCGACCACGTGATCGGCTCCGTCCATTGCGACTTCAGGTTCGGCCCGGTGGGGCCGTTCAGGAAGGCCCGCCGTCGCTCACCCCAACGACCCTCGAAGGCGATCCACGGGAAGGCCTTCCGGGCAGCCGCGGGGTCGCTCGGAATGGTGTGGACCAGGGGCCGCAGCTCGCGGCTCGGCCCCGTGGTGTCGTCGCAGCCCACTCCCTCGTCTCCGGAGCGGCCGATGTAGAGCGCGTCGTCGAAGAAGTTCGCGTGGGATCCTGCCGCGGGATACACCACTGGATGGGTGCCGTCGACGAGTTGGAGCTTGTCCTCTCCCCAATCCGCCTTCTCGGCACCCTCGTGCTGGCTGTACCCGATCTCGAGCGGCGCCTTCGACAAGGCATCGCCCGCGTTCGCCGCAGCAAAGACGAGCTGGACCATCTCCCAGTCGCCCTCGTGGTTGTTGTTCCAGTCGTTGAACGGGTAGAAGAGCCAGTACTGGAGCGCGAGTCGATCGGGATGCCCGGATTCCGCCACGACATGGGCGTAGACCGCAGGCCGTCTGCCCTCGTTGATACGTCGCGCCCACCGCTCGTAGTCGCAACCGGGGTTGAGCGCGTCGCCAGGGAAGTCGAGGTTGTAGTCGAAGAGGCCTTTGGCGAGATCGGCGGCTGTGGACGCGATCTTGATGAGGTCGTTGGAGGTCCAGGGTCCACGCAGCGAGACGGTGTCCTGACCCATGAACGCGTCGATGTCGGTCGGCTCGTACGGCTCGCCGGGCCCGCACTCCTCTTTCTGCTCCACGAGCCGAACGACCGGTGAATACCGCTGCGCAAGCTGCTCCTCGGCTTGCGCGCGCACCACCGCGGGGAGGGCCAACACGCCCGCGACGGCCAGCCCGAGCGCGAGTGCCGATCGGGCCGCGTGAAGCATGAGGAGACCCTAAGCCTAGAATCGAGCGCGATGCGCACCACGGCGGAGCTACGTGAGGGATTCCTCCGGTTCTTCGAGTCGAAGGACCACACGCGGCTGCCTTCGGCGCCGCTGATCCCGCCGCCCGAAGACACGTCGACGCTCCTGATCAGCGCCGGGATGCAGCCGCTGAAGCCCTACTTCCTCGGCCAGAAGGTGCCGCCTGCCACGCTCCTGACTACCCACCAGAAGTGCTTCCGCACGACTGACATCGACGAGGTCGGCCTCGACGGCTACCACCTCTCCTTCTTCGAGATGATGGGCAACTTCTCGATCGGCGAGTACTTCAAGGAAGGCGCGGTCGAGCTCGCCTGGGAGTTCATGTTCGATCAGCTGAAGATCGATCGCGACCGGCTCTGGGTGAGCGTGTTCGCCGGCGATCCGGAGCTCGGTCTGGGGGAGGACGAGGTCGCGATCGCAGCCTGGGAGAAGGTCGGCCTGGAGCGAGAGCGGATCGTCGGCCTGCCGCGGACGGAGAACTTCTGGCAGGCGGGGGAGACGGGCCCCTGCGGGCCGTGTTCGGAGATGTACTTCGACCGCGGCGAGGCGCTGTCGTGCGGCCGGCCGACGTGCGGGCCGGGCTGTCCGTGCGAGCGCTACCTCGAGTTCTGGAACCTCGTGTTCATGGAGTTCGACCTGGCGGCCGACGGCACGCTCACACCGCTTCCGAAGCCGGTGATCGATACCGGCCTCGGCCTCGAGCGCACGGCGGCGATCCAGCAGGACGTCATCTCGGTCTACGAGACCGACGGCTACCAGGCGATCATGGACTGGATCGAGGCCGCGAGCGGCGTCGCCTGGCAGAGCTCCGAGAAGGCGACGAAGGCGCACCGGATCCTGGCCGACCACGGCCGCGGCATGACCTTCCTCGTCGCCGACGGCGTCCTGCCCTCGAACGAGGGCCGCGGCTACGTGCTCCGGCGGGTGATCCGTCGAGCAGTCCAGCAGGCACGCACGATCGGGCTCGCCGATCTCTGGCGGATCTCGGACGTCGTCGCCAACCAGATGTCTCGGTGGTACCCGGAGCTGGACGAGCACCAGGAGCAGGTCCGCGAGACCCTGAAGGAGGAAGAGGAGCGGTTCTCGCAGACGCTGGAGCGCGGCATGCGCCTCTTCGAGGAGATCGCGGCCGGGGATCGCATCTCCGGCGAGGACGCCTTCCGCCTGCATGACACCTACGGCTTCCCGCTCGAGCTGACGCGCGAGCTCGCCGAGGAGCGCGCCCTGGCCGTCGACGAGGAGGAGTTCACGCGCTTGATGGCCGAGCAGCGCGCCCGTTCACGGCGCGGCGTGACGGCCGAGACGATCGCAATCCGGGTCGACGGGACTCGCCCCGCGGAGTTCGTCGGCTACGAGCAGACGGAGGTCCTCACGGCGATCGTCGCGTACGAGGAGCTCGAGGACGGCACCTTCCAGGCAAAGCTAGAGCGCTCTCCGTTCTATCCGGAGGGTGGCGGCCAAGTCTCCGACCTCGGCTTCATCGAGAACGAGGAGACCGGCGCCCGGGCCGAGCTGCTCAGGGCGACGCGTGTGGGCGACGACCAGGTGCTGACGTTCAGCGGCGAAGGGTTTAGACAGGGCGCACGTGTGCGCGCCGTCGTTCCATGGTCGGTGCGCTTCCCGATGATGGCGAACCACACCGCCACGCATCTCCTCCATCAGGCGCTTCGGGACACCCTCGGCGACCACGTCCGGCAAGCAGGCTCGGCCGTCCGCCCCGACAAGCTTCGCTTCGACTTCACGCACCCGCGGCCCCTGACCGACGAGGAGCGCGAGCAGGTCGAGCACTCGGTGAACGAGAAGGTGTTCCAGAACCATCCTGTGCGGGCGTTCGTCACGCCCATCGAGGAGGCGCGGCGGCTCGGCGCGATGATGCTCTTCGACGAGAAGTACGGAGACGAGGTGCGCGTGGTCGAGATCGACGACTACTCGCGCGAGCTCTGCGGCGGCACACACGTCCGTTCGACGGCGGAGATCGGGCCGTTCGTGATCCTCTCGGAGAGCTCCGTGGGCTCGGGGGCACGGCGCATCGAGGCGGTCACGGCCGGTGAGGCATGGTCGCTCCTTCACGCCCGGGCACAGGAGGCGGTGGAGCTGCGCGAAGAGATCCAGGAGCTCCGGCGCGGCGCGTCGAAGCCTGCAGCGCCTGCCGCCGAGGCGGAGGTGACCTACAGGGACGAGTCCAACGGGATCGTCGTCGCCGTGGTCACGGCCGTGAAGGGCTCGGCGCTCAAGGACCTGTCCGATCGCATCCGACAGTCGAAGAAGGCCTCGGCAGTCCTATTGGGGTCTGTAGACGACGGCCGCGTCTACCTGGTCGTGAACGTCGATCCGGGCCTCGTGAAGCGCGGCGTCGACGCGGTGTCCGTCGCACGTGAGGCGGCGAAGAAGATCCAGGGCGGCGGCGGCGGACGTCCGGACCTCGCCGAGGCCGGAGGCAAGAATCCAGACGGTTTGAGCGAAGCCTTCGAGGTGGCGAAGAACGAGATCGCAGCGGCTCTGCGGTGAAGGTGCTGGCACTCGACTACGGAGCCGCTCGAACCGGCGTCGCCGTCTCGGACCCGACCGGCACGCTTGCCCGTCCGCTCGGCGTGATCGAGCGCGCCGGCAGCGAGACCGGCCTGCAAGAGCTCGCGGACCTGGTGCGGACGGAGGAGGTCGAGCGTGTGGTCGTCGGTTTGCCGCTCACCCTGCGCGGGGAACGAGGTGAGCAGGCAGCAGAGACGGAGCGGTTCGCCGAGGCGCTCTCGGAGGTCCTGGAGGTCCCCGTCGACCGCTTCGACGAACGCTTCACTACGACTTTGGCCGGGCCGGGCACCGGTGAAGACGCCCGGGCGGCGGCGCACCTGCTGACGAGCTATCTGGAATGGTCGAAGAGCCGACGACACTGAGCCGCTCCCGGCGTTACCGGGCCAAGCCCTCGCGCAGACGGCTGCTGGTGCGGCGCCTCGTCGCGCTCGGGTTCCTCGTCGGACTGGTCGCTCTTGTCGCGGGATCCGCATGGACGCTCCTCGGCGGGCGCGAGGAGGCCGCTCCGCCGCCACCACCTGTTGCGGCACCGCCGAAACCGCTCCGCATCATCTTCCCCGAGGGCTTCACACGCACGGACATGGCGCGGAGGATCAGCGCCGTCAACGAGATCGCACGGCAGAAGCGCAAGGTGCGTCCCCGGCTGTCTCAGCAGCGCTACTTGGCACTGACGGCAGGGTCGTCCAAGGTGCCGCGCGGGTTTCGGACCGAGGGGCGCCCGCCGAACCTCGAGGGGTTCCTCTTCCCCGCGACGTACGAGTTTACGAAGCGCACGACCACACGGCAGCTCGTCAACGCCCAACTGGCGGCATTCCGCAAGAACTGGGCCTCCGTGAACATGCGCTACGCCCGCAGCAAGAACCTGACGCCGTACGACGTCCTGACCATCGCCTCCTTGATCGAGAAGGAGGTCGCGGTGAGGAAGGAGCGGCCGCTCGTGTCGGCCGTGATCTACAACCGGCTGAAGGCCGGTATGTCGTTGGGGATCGACGCGACGATCCGGTACGGGTTGGACGTTCCGCCGACGGAGGCGCTGCGTGAGTCGCAGCTCCACGATCCGACGCCGTACAACACGCGCATCCATGCGGGTCTGCCGCCGACGCCGATCGCCAATCCGGGACTGGCATCGATCCGGGCTGCCGCGCATCCGGCGAAAGTCGACTACCTCTTCTTCGTGCGGAAGCCCGACAAGAAGCACCATTTCTTCACGAACAACCAACGGGACTTCGAGAACTACAAGAACGCGCACGGCTACTGATGCCGCGGGTCGTGCTGATCGGCTCGCCGGTCGCTCACTCGCTCTCGCCGCAGATGCAGAACGCCGCGTTCGCGGCGCGGGGTCTGGACTGGACGTACGAGGCACACGACGTGACACCGGAGAAGCTCGAAGGCGTCGTTCGTGCGCTAGAGACCGGCGCGAACGTCACTGCGCCCTACAAGCTCGACGTTGCGCGTCTGCTCGGCTCGGAGCTTCCGTCCGTGAACACGCTCGTCGTCCGCTCCGGCGAGATCGAGGCGCACTCGACGGATACGGCGATCCTCCAAGGGCTCGAGCCCGTGCGGCCGGCGATCCTCGGCGACGGCGGCGCCGCCGTCGCGTTCAAGCAGGCGCTGCCCGGTGCTCGGGTCTTCTCGCGGCGTGGCGAGTGGCCGCCGGAGGTCGCGGAGAGCGACCTCGTGGTCAACGCGACGCCGGTGCGTGACGAGGTGCTCGTGGAGCTTCGGGCGGGGCAGACGCTCGTCGACCTGCCTTATCCCGAGTCGGCCACAGCGGAGGCCGCGCGTTCTGCCGGCGCTCGGGTCTTCGACGGGCTCGAGGTGCTCGTCGCGCAGGGTGCAGCGTCGTTCGAGCTCTGGACGGGCGTCCCCGCGCCGGTCGACGTCATGCGGCGCGCCGTAGGCTTGACTCCGTGAAGCTGACAACGGGCGGGGAATCTCACGGGCCTGCGCTCGCCGGCATCCTGACGGGCTTGCCGGCGGGGCTCGTGCTCGACCGCGATGCGATCGACGCCGACCTCGCCCGGCGCCAGCAGGGGTACGGCCGGAGCCCGCGCCAACAGATCGAGCAGGATCGGATCGAGGTCCGCGGCGGGCTCCGTCATGGGCGAACACTCGGGACACCGCTGATCCTCGTCGTCCAGAACCGCGATCACAAGAACTGGCAGTGGGGAATGAGCCCCTGGCCGCCAGAGGGCGAGCCAGAAGGCAAGGGGACGAAGCCCGTCACGCTCCCACGCCCCGGCCATGCCGACTTCGCCGGCGCGCTGAAGTTCGGTCATGAGGACATCCGCAACACGCTCGAACGAGCGAGTGCGCGCCAGACCGCGATCACGGTCGCTGCGGGCGCGGTCGCCAAGGCGCTGCTCGCGGAGATCGGCGTCGAAGTCGCGGGCTCGGTGCTCGAGATGGGCAACGTCGACGAGGCGAAGGCCGACCGCGACACCGTCGGCGGCGTCGTCGAGGTGCGCGCCAGGGGCGTGCCCCCGGGACTCGGTTCCTATGCAACGAAGGAGGCTCGCCTCGACGCGAGGCTCGCCGCGGCGCTGATGGGCATCCAGGCAGTCAAGGGCGTCGCGATCGGCGAGGGATTCGCTCTGGCCGGAATGCGCGGCTCACAGGCGCACGACGAGATCCTTCCGGGCTTTCGCCGGGAGACGAACCGCGCCGGCGGGATCGAGGGCGGCGTCTCGAACGGCGAAGAGATCGTCGTACGTGCGGCGATGAAGCCCCTGCCGACGCTGATGCGGCCCCTTCGCTCGGTGGATCTCGTGACGGGCGAGCCGGGGGAGGCGCTCGTCGAGCGGAGCGACACGGCGGCGGTCGAGGCGCTGTCCGTCGTCGCCGAGGGCTCGGTCGCCTTCGAGCTCGCTCGGGCCGCGCGGGAGAAGTTCGGCGGGGATGCGATCGAGGACTTCGTCGCAGCGCACCGCGCCTACCTCGATCGCATCCCGTGGCAACCGCGGTAGACCGGCACATCGCGCTCATCGGGTTCATGGGCGCCGGCAAAACGACGATCGGCGCACTCGTGGCGGCTCAGATCGGGCGAAGGTTCATCGACCTCGATCGGGAGATCGAGCGCTCGCTGCAACGCACGATCCCCGAGGTCTTCCGAGTGGAGGGAGAGGCAGGTTTTCGGATTATCGAGGCGGAGCGGACGCTCGAAACGCTGTGGCGCGAGCGGCCCGCCGTGATTTCGCTCGGCGGCGGTGCGATCGAGACGCCGGCGATTCGGAAGGCACTCCGTGAACATGCGCTCACCGTTCTCCTCGACGTCGAGGTCGACGACGCGTGGGAGCGCGTGCGGGAGAGCGCGAGGCCGCTCGCGGAGGACGCCGAGCAGTTTCGAGCCCTGTACGAGCGGAGGCAGGCGCTGTATGACGAGGCGGCCGACGCTCGCGCTCGCAATGTCGACGATGTCCTGCTCGCTGCGCTCGGGATCGAGTTCGGCGGGCGGCCGGAAGGTGACGCGCTGATCGCCGATCGGCGAGCGTTGGAGCTCCACCCGATCCACCTAGGTGAGACCTACACCGTCGAGGCGAAGACCTTCGCGGAGGCCGCAAGGCTCTGGCGCGAGCTGGTGATCGGCCGCGACGGGACGGTCGCCGCCTACGGCGGCGGGACGACGACGGACGTTGCGGGCTTCGTCGCAGCGACCTACATGCGCGGCGTCCGTTGGATCGCGATACCGACGACGCTCATCGGTCAGGTTGATGCCGCGATCGGCGGCAAGACGGCCGTCGACCTGCCGGAAGGCAAGAACCTCGTCGGCGCGTTCCACTATCCGGATCGCGTCTTGATCGACCCAGCGCTGCTCGCGACGCTGCCCGAGGCCGAGCGCCGCAACGGGATGTCCGAGGTCGTCAAGACCGGGCTTCTCGCCGGGCGGCGGCTCTGGGAGCTCCCGGAGCAGGAGATGATCCGGGCGTGCGCGGCATTCAAGGCCGGTGTCTGCTTGGCGGACCCGTTCGAGCAAAAGGGCCGTCGCGAGATCCTCAACCTCGGCCACACGTTCGGCCATGCTCTCGAGGCGGCGTCGGACTACGGGCTCGGGCACGGCGAGGCCGTCGCCCTGGGACTGACGGCCGCATTGCGCGTCTCGGGGCTCGAGATACCCGACGTGCTCGACGTAGAGCCTGTTCGCGTCGACCGTGACCGCGCCTGGGCGGCTCTCCAGCGCGACAAGAAGGCGCGGGAGGGCAAGATCCGTCTCGTGCTTCTCGAGGACCTGGGCAAGCCGGTGGTGCGGGAGGCAGAGCCGAAGGAGGTTCGCGCGGCCCTCGATGAGCTGATCGCGGGCTGATGGTGGTCGGCGTCCTGAACGGGGTGAACCTGAACCTGCTCGACCGGCGAGACCCGGCCGTGTACGGAGGGCTTTCGCTGCCGCGGCTGGAGGAGCAGATCCGGGGGTGGGGCCAAGAGCTCGGCTGCGACGTGGATTGCAGGCAGACGAACAGCGAGGGTGAGTACGTCGATTGGTGCCAGGAGCTCGGGGAGTCTGCGGACGGCCTCATCGTCAATCCCGGCGCCTGGTCGCACTACAGCTACGCGATCCACGATGCGTTGGAGCCGGCGCGCGGCCCGATCGTCGAGGTGCATCTGTCCGACATCGAGAACCGCGAGGATTGGCGTCGGCACTCGGTGCTCGCCGACCTGGCCGCGCACCGCGTGATCGGCAAGGGACCCGAGGGGTACCGGGAGGCGCTGGAATTCCTGACACGCGCATAGAACGCCTGCGCCGGCTCCTCGAGGAGCCGTTGCTCGTCACGGCGCCGATGAACGTGCGCTACCTCACCGGTTTCGAGAGCACGAACGCCGCGGTTCTCATCGAGCCGGAACGCACGCGGCTCTTCACCGACTTCCGCTATGCGGAGCGCGCGCGCGCCGTCGAGGGCGTCGAGTTCGAGGAGACGATGCGCTACATCTACGCGGACCTTGCCGAGCTGCTTCCTGAGCGCGTTGGGATCGAGGCCGACGCGCTCACCTACGCGAACTGGGAGCTTCTGCGTCAGGGCGGCGTCGACCTCGTGCCGCGGAGGGGTCTCGTCGAGTCCCTTCGAGTGGTCAAGGAGCCGGAGGAATTGGACGCGATCGGCCGGGCGACGGAGGTCACGAACGCGACCTACGAGCGGCTGGCCGAAGAGCAGTTCGCCCTGCGCACCGAGAAGGACCTCGCCTGGCGTATGGAGCAGCTCTTCCACGAGGAAGGCGCGGACGGCCTCGCGTTTCCGATCGACATCGCGTCGGGGCCGACCGCGGCGAGCCCCCATGCGGTGTCCGGCGACCGGGTGGTGCAGGAGGGCGACCTGGTGATCGTGGACGCCGGCGCGATCGTCGACGGCTACTGCTCCGACTGCACGCGAACGTTCGCGGTGGGCGAGGTCTCGGACTCGCTGCGCGAGACTTACGAGGTCGTCCGGCGGGGGCAGCAGGCGGGGCTCGACGCCGTCCGTGCAGGGGTCTCGGGGCGCGACGCCGACGCTGCCGCCCGCGCCGTGATCACGGACGCCGGCCACGGCGAGAACTTCGGCCATGGGCTCGGCCACGGGGTCGGGCTGCTCGTCCACGAGGCTCCGGTGCTGCGTCCGGAGTCGGAGGACGTTTTGGCCGTGGGGAACGTGGTAACGGTCGAGCCGGGGATCTACCTGAGCGGTGTCGCCGGCATCCGGATCGAAGACCTGGTGGTCGTCACGGAAGAAGGCTGCGACGTCCTGACGACGTTCCCGAAGGATCTGACCGTGGTTCGCTAGATTGGCGCCGCTGTGGCCCAGACCGTCAGCACGAATCAGTTCAAGAACGGGATGCACATCGAGCTCGACAACGGCGTCTGGAGGATCGTCGAGTTCCAGCATGTGAAGCCGGGCAAGGGCGGCGCATTCGTTCGGACGAAGCTGAAGAATCTCGACTCGGGAGCTGTCGTCGACAAGACCTTCCGGGCCGGGGAAAAGTTCCCCCGCATCCACACGGAGACGAAGAACGCGCAGTACCTGTACGACTCGGGCGACGAGGTCGTCTTCATGGACGAGCAGAGCTACGAGCAATTCAGCCTGCCGCGTGAGTCGGTCTCGGATGCGCTCGACTATCTGGAGCCCTCGAGCACAGTGCAGATGCTGACCGTGGACGGGCGTCCGTCGGGCGTCCAGATGCCGGCGTCGGTGGAGCTGCTCGTCGCGGAGACGGAACCCGGCGTGCGGGGCGACACGGTCTCGAACGTGACGAAGCCGGCCAAGCTGGCGACGGGCGCGGTGGTCCAGGTGCCGCTGTTCGTGAACCAGGGCGACCGGATCAAGGTCGATCCCCGCGAAGGCCGCTACATCTCCCGGGCCTGACCCTTCTGGCCGTTGTCCCCGTGCCTGGCACGGGGACCTGTCGAGAGAAGCGAACGAAGCGGAAACGAAACTGCGTGAAGCAGCCGGCGACCGTCGGGACGGACGTACTCTCGATGCGATGAGCCGACCGCACCGCGTTCAAGCCTCGGACGTCGTCTACCACGTGACGACCAGAGGAGTCCGGCGCCTCGAAACCTTCGAGGACCTCTTTGACTACACGAAGTTCGAGGAGTTCCTGAGCAAGGTCGTCACCGACCGGCGCTGGGCGATGTACTCGTACTGCCTGATGCCGAATCACTACCACCTCTTGTTCAAGACACGTGCTGCGGATATCTCCGATGGAATGCACTGGCTGAACGGGGTCTATGCCCGCTGGTTCAACGCCAGACACAACTACACCGGCCACGTCTTCGAGGAACGCTTCTATTCGGAGCTCGTCCGGAGCAACGCCCACCTGCTGAATCTGGCGTGCTACATCCCTCTGAATCCGGTACGAGCCGGGCTCTGTCTGACGGCCGGCGATTGGCCTTGGAGCAGCTACCGGGCGACTGTTGGGCGTCGAAAGACGAGCTGGCTCAGCACCGACTGGCTGCTCGCGCAGTTCGGGACGGATCCTGCGTGCGCGGTGATCGAGTACGAGCGGTTCGTCGGCAGTCGTCTGGCCGCTTAGGCCGGGTCCAGGTGCCTGGCACGAGGACCTGGCCTAAGCAGACGGTCTCGGGGCACGCCGACACGGCTGGATCAGACGCGCCTCCGTCGGAACCGGGCGGGGCTACGCTTTTCGGCCATGAGTGACCGGCGCGCTTTCGCACTCTTTTCGCTTGCTCTCGCCTCCGCGCTCTGCCTTGGAGCGCTCGTTGCTCGGTGGCTCTACACGGACTCGGCGGCCTACGGCTTCATGTCCTGGAATCTCTTTCTCGCCTGGATTCCGCTCGTCGCCGCCGTCCTGGTCTACGACGCCCAGCGGCGCGGGGCCGGCACACCGACGCTCCTCGCCATCGCCGCGGTCTGGCTGCTCTTCCTGCCCAACGCGCCGTACCTGCTGACCGACTTCGTCCACCTCGGATCTCGCGACGACGCCCCGCTCTGGTTCGACATCGTCCTCTTCGGCTCGTTCGCCTGG
Organism: Gaiellaceae bacterium; assembly: GCA_035311205.1. Taxonomy (GTDB): domain Bacteria; phylum Actinomycetota; class Thermoleophilia; order Gaiellales; family Gaiellaceae; genus JACDAN01. The sequence goes on from DATGDB010000009.1 coordinate 16,656, forward strand.
ACGGGAATGCTCCTCGGCTTTCTCTCGATCTTCGTCATGCAGGGCGTCGTGCGTCGCGCGGCCGGGCCGCTCTGGGGCTGGCTGCTTGTCGGGGCGAGCCTTGCTGCGAGCTCCTTCGGGATCTACCTGGGGCGCTCGCTCGGCTGGAACAGCTGGGACTTCGTCGTGCGGCCGGGCGCGCTGCTCGAGGACATCTGGGCGAGGGTCGCCGATCCGCTCGCCTATCCGCGCGGCGTCGGGATGACGCTCGCGCTGACCGCCGTTCTCTCGACGGGATACCTGACGCTCTACGCCTTCGCCCAGCTGGGCGCCGCCGAGCGCCTCGACGCCCAGCGCCGTTAGGCTCGCTCCATGCCCGCTCTGGTCGACACGACCGTCCGCCTGGTGAGTCAGGAACCGCTCGCGGGACGGCTGCCGACGGCGTCGATCCTCGAGCTCGCGGAGCTGCTCGACGGAGCCGGATTCGCCGCGCTCGAGGTCTCCGGCGGAGGGGTCTTCGACAGCGCCGTCCGCCGCGGAGTCGAGTCGCCCTGGGAACGCATCCGCGCCATCCGCGCCCGAACGGCGACCCCGCTCGGCATGGCGCTGCGCGGACGCTTCCTCGTCGGCTCGCAGCCCGTCGGAGGCGATTTCGTACGCCGGTTCGTGATGACTGCGGCGGAAAACGGAATCGACGTCTTCCGCCTCCACGATCCGCTGAACGACGTCTCGAACTTGCGGGAGGCGGGCGAAGCCATCACCTCCGCCGACCGCGAGTTCGACGCCGGTCTCATCTACAGCCCGGGCCCAACCGGCGAGACCGACACGCTGGTGGAACAGGCGAAGAAGCTTCCCGAGCTCGGCGCCGCGCGGATCCTGCTGCACGATCCCTCTGGGTCGCTCGAGCCGCACCACTCGCACGAGCTCGTCGCGGCGCTGGCCGAAGCGAGCGGGCTCCCCGTCGGGATCTACTGTCAGGGCTCCGGCGGAAGCGCCCTGGCGGCAGCGCTCGAAGCCGCCCGCGCCGGCGCCGACCGGATCGCGTGCGCCACCTATCCGATCGCCCTGATCCTCCACCGGGTCGCAGGCGAAGGGTTGGCCGCCGCGCTCCGCGGCCAGGGGCTGGAGCCCGGCACTGATATCTCGGTCCTCTGGAAGGCAGCTCGGCTCGTAGACGAGCACATCGGCGACGAGCCGGTCACGCCGCTTGCGCCGCGGGTTGCGATCAGGGCTGCGGAGCACAACCTCCCTCCGGGATTGGTGGCCGCGCTCGACGGGCACCTTCGGGCGCAGGGGGCCGGCGACCGGCTCGACGAGGTGCTCAGCGAGCTCGAGCGCATCAGGGCCGAGGCCGGATGGCCGCCGCTCGCAGCGCCCATCGGCCAGATCCTCGGGAGCCAGGCGCTGATCCACGTCCTCTCGGCGAGCCGTTACCAGGTCGTCGTCGACGAGCTACGCGCGCTCTTCCGCGGAGACTTCGGCGCGCCGCCGGCCGAGCTCGACCCGACCGCGCGCCGCGCCATCCAGCTGATCTCGGAGGGCGAGGTCGAGCACCCGCCCGCCGCGGACATCGACCAGATCAGGGACGAGGCCCGCGGTCTGGCCGCAAGCGACGAGGAGCTCCTCCTCCTCGCGCTCTTCGGTGAGGAGGCCGAAGCGCTGCTGCACGCCGTGCGAGGCCGGGCGAGCGGCGACGAAAATCTCGTCGGCGGCGCGGTCGACCAGAGTCGCGCAGAGCGGATCCGCGAACTCGTTCGGATCGTTCAGGAGAGCGGTGTCGCCGAAATCGCGGTCGAGGAAGCCGGGATGCGCGTCTCGATCCGCCGCCGAGAGGAGCCGGAACCGGGCGCCGCGCCGACGCCGGCTCCCGCCATGCCGACTCCGACGGACGTCGCTCCGCCCGCCACTGAAGAGGCATCGACCGACGGCCTCGTCCGCGTCGAGGCGCCGATGGTGGGGACCTTCTACCGGGCGCCGTCGCCCGGCGCCCCCGCCTTCGTCGAGGAGGGAGCGCTGGTCGCCGCCGGCCAGACGCTCTGCGTCCTCGAGGCGATGAAGCTGATGAACGAGATCAAGGCCGAGCTCGACGGAATCGTCCGGAACATCCACGTCGCAAACGGCGATGCGGTCGAGTTCGGCCAGCTCCTCTTCGAGATCGAGCCCGCACTCGGCCGGCCGCTCGATGCCGTTTAACAGAGTCCTGATCGCGAACCGCGGCGAGGTCGCGGTGCGCGTGATCCGAGCGCTCCACGAGCTGGACATCGAGGCCGTCGCGGTCTACTCGACCGTCGACCGCGACTCGCTCCACGTCCGTATGGCCGACCGCGCGGTGTGCATCGGCCCCGCGCCGGCCTCCGAGAGCTACCTCCGGATCCCCTCGATCGTCGCCGCCGCCGTCACCACCGGCTGCCAGGCGGTCCACCCGGGCTGGGGGTTTCTCGCTGAGAGCCCCGCCTTCGCGCAGGCCTGCGCCGAGAACGACGTGATCTTCGTCGGACCGCCCCCGGAGGTCATGGCCCGCATGGGCGACAAGGCCTTGGCGCGAGATGAGATGCAGGCCGCGGGCATCCCACTCGTACCGGGAACGTCGTCGGTCGGTGCATCCGAGGCCGCGGACGCCGCGCGCGAGCTCGGCTTCCCCGTGCTGCTCAAGGCCACCGCGGGCGGCGGAGGGAAAGGGATGCGACTGGTTTCGGCGCTCGAGGAGCTCGAGCGCGCCTTCGCGACCGCGGCCGCCGAAGCGGACGCTGCATTCGGGGACGGGAGGCTCTACCTCGAGAAGGCGATCGTGCCCGCCAGGCACGTCGAGATCCAAGTGCTCGGCGACGCGGACGGGAACGTCCTCACGCTGGGCGAGCGCGAGTGCTCGATCCAGCGGCGCCACCAGAAGCTGATCGAGGAGTCGCCCTCGCCCGCGCTCACCCCAGAGCGCCGAGAGGACATGGAGGCGACTGCCGAGCGCGCGGCGAGGGCGATCGGCTACGAGAACGCCGGCACGTTCGAGTTCCTGCTCGGGGCCGACGGCGCCTTCTATTTCATCGAGCTCAACGCGCGGCTCCAGGTCGAGCATCCGGTGAGCGAGCTCGTCACCGGCATCGACCTCGTCCACGAGCAGCTGCGTGTCGCGGCCGGCGACCCGCTCGCGCAGAGCGGACGGGCGCCGCGCAACGGGCATGCGATCGAGGTGCGGGTGAACGCCGAGGATCCGGCGCGTCACTTCCTGCCGATGCCCGGGAAGGTAGAGCGCTTCAGGCCACCCTACGGCCCCGGTGTGCGTGTCGACACCCACGTCGAAGGCGGATCGGTCGTGCCGCCGTACTACGACTCACTGCTCGCAAAGGTGGTCGTGTGGGCGCCAGACCGGGATCGGGCGCTCGCACGCTGCCTGCGGGCGCTCAACGAGTTCGAGGTGACCGGGCTCCCGACGACGATCGGCGCCGCCGCGCAGGTGATCCGCTCCGAGGGCTTCGCGCGTGGGAACTACTCGACGAGCTACCTCGAAGACGTCGCCGAGACTCTTCCGGCGCTGGCAAAGGCCGAGGCATGAGACGTCGCTTGCGATGTCTCATTCAGGCCGTGCCGGCTAAGGCATCGCTTGCGATGCCGTTTAGAGGGCATGCTGGCTTTGCGAGCGTGCACGTCTCCTTTGCCCGTGCGGCCGTCTGAAATGACCGGTCGACACGATGGAGCGCGAAAGGTGCGGCGGTGACCAGCCGGCGCGAAGCCAGGCGCGCGGCGCTCTTCATGCTCTTCCAGTGGGACGTGACCGGCAAGCCGCTGGGCTCGACCTACGAGGGCGAGGTCGACGACTTCGCGCAGGAGACCGCCGAGGGGGTGGCCGAGCGTGTGGACGAGCTCGACCGGCGCATCGACGAGGCAACCGTCGACTGGCCGGCAGACCGCCTCGGTGCGCTCGAGCGCAACGTGCTCCGCATCGGCATCTACGAGCTCGAGAAAGGCGACGTCCCCCGGGAGGTGGCGATCGACGAGGCTGTGCGCCTCGCCAAGCGCTACGCCTCCGACGAGGCCGGCAAGCTCGTCAACGGCATCCTGGGGCGAATCGCGCGGGAGACGGCGACGCCGTGAGCGCCGAGGAATCGCTGCAGCGGGCGGAGGCGCTGATGGAGCGGCTCGAGGAGGCTCGCAGCCGGCTCGAGGCGACGTCCGACCCGGAGGCAGCGGTCGAGATCCTGACCGAGCTCGCCGAGATCGCCAAGGAGGTCGAGGCCGAGCTCTCGAAGGCGAAGCGAGAGGTCGATGCGGACGGCTGACGAGCACCGCAAGGCGTTCGAGGACTACCTCGCCGCCCTCGAGCTGCCCTCGGAGCTGGGAGGGCTCGAGGAGGCCGTTCGCTATGCGCTCGCAGGCGGCGGCAAGCGGATTCGGCCCGTGCTGTGCCTGGCGACGACGGAGGCGGCGGGCGGTGATCCCGCGGAAGCGCTGGACGCGGCTGCGGCGCTCGAGCTCGTTCACTCGTTCTCGCTCGTTCATGACGACCTGCCCGCGCTCGACGACGACGAGCAGCGCCGAGGGCGGCCAGCCGCCCATGTCCGTTTCGGCGAGGCCGAGGCGATCCTCGCCGGCGACGCCCTGCTGACCGAAGCCTTTGCGCTGGCTCTCCGCTGTCCGACCGCGGACGTCGCGCAGGAGCTCGTCCACGCAACCTCCGGGATGATCGCGGGCCAGTACCTCGACGTGGACGGGGATCGACGCGACCGGGCCGAGCTGAACCGGCTGAAGACGGGCCGGCTCTTCGAGGCCTCCGTCGGCTGCGGTCTCTGGATCGCCGGCGTGCCGGCGGAGGAGCAGGAGCCGTGGCGCGCCTTCAGCGCCGACTACGGCTTCCTCTACCAGGTGGTCGACGACCTCCTCGACGAGGACGGCCTCGTTCAGGAGCGTGGGGCAGAGGAGACGAGGACGCTGGCCGCCGACACCGAGCGATCGGCCCGAGCGCATCTCGCCGAGATCGGCGCGGAGACGTCAGTGCTGGGCGAGCTCGTCGACCAGCTCACGGCCCGGATCTAACAGCTGCCGTAGCCGTACTCCCGGACCTTCTCGCAGAACTCCTGCTCGCTGGCCGTGAAGAAGTGCCGCACGCTCCGCGGCTTGCGCAGGTAGTAGAGGTAGTTGCGAGGCGCCGGCCGAGCGGCTGCCTTGATCGACGGGACGCCCGGGTTTCCGATCGGCGTCGGCGGCAGGCCCTTGAACCGCCGCGTGTTGTACCGCGAGTTGCTGCGCAGCTGTTCCTTGGTGATCGGCCGTGTGCCGGGGATCCCGAGGCCGTAGCGAAGCGTCGCGTCGATCGCGAGCGGCATGTCCTTCTTGAGCCGGTTGTAGATCACCGCCGAGACGAGCCGGCGCTCGTCCGGGGCGACGGTCTCACGCTCGATCATCGAAGCGATGATGAGCACGTCGTACGGCGTGAGATTCCTGGCCCGCGCACGGCGCAGGTCGATGCCGCTCCAAACGTGTTCGAACGCGGCCAGCTGCTGCGCGATCAGATCCGAAGCGCGAGTCTCCTTCGTGAACTCGTAGAGCGACGGGAACAGGAAGCCCTCGACGCTGCGCCGCTTCATGTACTGCCGGAAAGCGTTCGGCGCGCCGGCCCGACCGGCGGCGGCCTTGTAGGCGACGCCGTTGAGCCTCGGCATGACGTGCCGTTTGCGGATCGCGATCTTCCGCACCTCCGAGACGCGGTCGGCCATCTGGCGAACGCTGAACCCCTCCGGAAAGACGATCCTGAGCGTGACCGGGCCCGGCGCTGCGCGAGCGTCGAGCGCGGCGAGCGCCAGAGAGCACGTCAAGAGGAGGACGGCGAGACCCCGGGCCATGCCATTTAGCCTACGTGCGATGAAGAAACGCCTCGACGTGCTCCTCGTCGAGCGCGGTCTCGCGGAGTCCCGCGCTCAGGCGCAGGCGCTGGTGATGGCCGGGCTCGTCGCCGGCTTCGACAAGGCCGGCCAGCAGGTGGACGAAACGGCGCGCCTCCAGCTCATGGAGCGGCCGCGCTTCGTCTCCCGGGGCGGCGAAAAGCTCGACCACGCGCTCGACGTGTTCGCCGTCGACCCCGCCGGACGGGATGCTCTCGACGTCGGTGCCTCGACGGGCGGCTTCACCGACGTCCTCCTCCAGCGCGGCGCGGCGCGTGTGATCGCCCTCGACGTGGGACGGGCGCAGTTGCACGAGCGGTTGCGTGAGGATCCGCGCGTGATCGTCTTGGAGGGCGTGAACGCACGGCACCTCACGGAGCTGCCGTTCGCGCCGGAGCTCGTCACCTGCGACGTCTCGTTCATCAGCGTCCGCCAGGTACTGCCGGCGGTCCTCCCGCTTGCGAAGCCGGGCTGGGAGTCGGTTGTCCTCGTAAAGCCGCAGTTCGAGGCGGGACGCGAGCAGGTCAAGGGCGGAGTCGTCCGGGACCCCGCTGTCCACGAGCGTGTGCTGCGCGAGGTGGCCGCTGTCGCGCTCGACTGGGACGCCGCCACCGTGGGGGTTGCGGACTCGGGGCTTCCCGGGCCGAAGGGCAACCGTGAGTTCTTCCTCCACCTCGTCCACCGGCCCGAGCCGGAGCTGCCGGCGGAGCTCGACGATTGGATCCGCGATGCCGTCGGTTGAGAGAGCCACCGTCGTTTCGCACGGAAAGGCCGAGCTCGTTGCCGAGGCGGTCGAGCGCGTCGAGCGGGTGGCGAGGGATGCCGGCGTCGAGCTGGTCGACTCCGACGACGTCGACCTCGCTGTCGTCCTAGGCGGCGACGGCACGATGCTTCGCGCGCTGCAGCGTTTCCTCGGCACCGGCGTCCCCGTTCTCGGCGTCAACTTCGGACGGGTCGGCTTCCTCACAGGCGTCCCGCAGGAGGAGCTCGAAAGCGGGCTCGAACGTGCCTTCCGCCGCGAGTTCGTGACAGTGGAGCTGCCGACGCTCGAGGCCGAGCTCGGAGGTGGCCGCCATCCCGCAGTGAACGACGTCGTCGCGTCCAGCGCGTCGATTGGACGGATGGTCGAGCTGCGCTGGACGATCGGCGGGGAGGACCTCGGCTCTGTGCCGTGCGACGGTGTGATCTGCTCGACGCCGATCGGGTCGACCGCCTACAACCTGTCGAACGGCGGCCCTGTTCTGGTCTGGGGTCTCGACTCGATGGCGGTCACGTTCGTCGCGCCGCACTCGCTCCACGCACGCCCGCTCGTCGTCCCGCGCAGCCACGACGTGGAGATCACGAACCTGACTCCGGATGTCGACCTGGTCGTCCTCGCAGACGGACACGAGATCGGGCAGCTCGGTCAGCGGGAAAGCGTTGCCGTGCGGTTGGCGGAAGCGCGCAGCCTGCTCGCGAGGCTGCCGGAATCGACGTTCTTCCGTCGCTACCGCGACACGTTTGCGTCCTGAGCCACGCGTAGCATCGCACTCGTGCTGCGCCGCCTGCGCATCGAGAACCTGGTCCTGATCCGGGAGGCAGAGCTCGAGCTCGCGAGCGGGCTCAACGCAATCACCGGAGAGACCGGAGCCGGGAAGACGGTCCTGGCGCAGGCTGTGGGGCTTCTGCTCGGCGCGAAGGGCGACGCGAAGGCGATCGGGCCCGGCGCGCAGGAGGCCTACGTCGAGGCCGAGTTCGACGTCCCGGCCGGCTTCTTCGCGGAAGAAGGGCTCGAGGCGCTCGCGGAGCTCCGTCCCGAGGACGAGCCGGGCCTCGTCATCGCCCGCCGGATCTTCGGCGACGGCCGTACACGCGCCTATGCGTGGGGACGGGCGGCTGCGCGGGAGGACGTCGCGGCAGCAGGTGAGCTGCTCGTCGGGATGTCCGGCCAGTTCGAGCAGCGACGACTCGCCCGGCAGGGGTACCAACTGGACGTCCTCGATTCATTCGTCGGCGAGGAGCAGCTGCGCCGGCGGGCAGCGCTCCGCAACGCGTGGCGCGAGCTCGCCGCTGCGCAGCGCCGCTTCGACGCGAGCGAGCGCGACGCCGCGGCGGCCGAAGCGCGGATCGCCGAGCTGGATGCGCTGGTGGAGGCAACCAACGGGCTGGAGGCGGACACCGAAGCGTCGCTCCTCGCCGAGCGTGAGAGGCTGCGGCACGTGACGGAGCTCGCAGCCGGCGCCAGCTCTGCCGCCGAGGCGCTTGCGCCGGAAGACGGCGACGGTGCTGCCGGGCTCGCCGCTCACGCCGAACGGGCGATTGCGCCGCTCGAGCGGCTGGCTCCGGAGCTCGCGCAGGCAGGCGGCGAGCTGCGGGAGTCCGTCGTCCGGCTCCGTGAGACGGCGGTCGAGCTCCGTTCGTTCCTCTCCGGCCTGGAGGCCGAGCCCGGACGCTTGGAGCATGTCGAGGGCGAGCTCGAGCGCATCGCCGTCGCCAAGCGCCGGTTCAGCTGCGAGTCCTACGAAGTTCTGCTCGCGCGTGCGGTTGAAGCCCAGGCCGAGCTGGACGCGCGAGCGGCGGGAGCGGATCCGGCCGCCGAGGCCGAGGCGGAGCTGGAGCGCGCGCGAGAGGCGGTCGACGAGCTCGCCGCAGCACTGCACGATGCGCGCGCCGCCTCCGCAGAACCGTTCGCGGACGCCGTCGCCGAGGAGCTTCGCGGCATCGGCCTCGGTGAAGGCGAGTTCGTCGTGGAGCTCGGAGAGAAGTCGCCGTCACAGACCGGCACCGACAGCGTCACGTTCCTGATCCGGCCGAACGCCGGTCTCCCGTTCGCGCCCGTTGCCGAGACCGCGTCGGGCGGGGAGCTCTCGCGCATCGCACTCGCGATAGCCGCAGCCGCCGGGGGCAAGATAACCCTCGTCTTCGACGAGATCGACGCCGGGATCGGCGGCCAGACCGCGCACGCAGTCGGACAGACGCTTCGCCGGCTGGGCGATCGCTCCCAGATCGTCACGATCACGCACCTGCCGCAGATCGCGAGCCTCGCCGATCGGCACTTCAGCGTCGAGAAGGTTGCGGGCGACCCGACGCACACCCGAATCGAGATGCTCGACGACGACGACCGGCGCGAGGAGCTCGAGCGGATGCTCGGCGGCCGAGAGTTCCTTGCGACCGTCAGGTGAGGTCCTAGGGCGCTGATAGGCTTGCAGTCCGTGAGTCGTCTCCGGGGTCGAGCCGTACGGCCGGCGAATGAAACGCTGGACGAGCTCACGGCCCTTCGAGGACGGTACGCATGAGGCCTCACCCGCCGAAGTACGTGTTCGTGACGGGCGGGGTCGTGTCGTCGCTCGGCAAGGGGATCACGGCGGCGTCGCTCGGGCGGCTCCTGAAGGCGCGGGGCCTGAAGGTCCAGGTCCAGAAGTTCGACCCGTACCTGAACGTGGATCCGGGAACGATGAGCCCGTTTCAGCACGGCGAGGTGTTCGTCACCGAGGACGGCGCGGAGACCGATCTCGACATCGGCCACTACGAGCGCTTCGTCGACGAGAACCTCTCGCGTAACGCGAACCACACGTCGGGGTCGATCTGGTACTCGATCCTGCGGAAAGAGCGGAAGGGCGAGTACCTGGGCTCGACGGTCCAGGTGATCCCCCACATCACGAACGAGATCAAGGAGCGGATCCATCGCGTCGCCGATGCGACCGACACGGACGTCGTCATCAGCGAGGTCGGCGGGACCGTCGGTGACATCGAGTCGCTGCCTTTCCTTGAGGCGATCCGTCAATTCCGGCGCGAGGCAGGCCCGGAGAACGTCATCTATGTCCACGTCACCTACGTCCCGTTCGTCGACTCGGCCGGCGAGCTGAAGACGAAGCCGACGCAGCATTCCGTCAACGAGCTCCGGCGCATCGGTATCCACCCGGACATCGTCGTCGCCCGCTCGACCGAAGAGCTGAGCCCAGACCTCAGGGACAAGATCGCGATGTTCGCGGACATCGAGCCGCGCGCCGTGATCGTGAACCGCGACGTGCCGGACGTCTACCTCGTCCCCTCGGCGCTCCAGGCCGAGGGACTCGACACTCTCGTTGCTGAGAAGCTGAACCTGCCGGAGGCCAATGCCGATCTCGGCGAGTGGAACGACCTCACCGCGCGCATCGAGCGGCTCGGCGAGCCCGTCGAGATCGGGCTCGTCGGCAAGTACGTGAAGCTTCACGACGCCTACCTCTCGGTTCACGAGGCGCTCAAGCATGCAGGAATCCACTATGGCTGCGGGGTGCGCGTGCGCTGGGTCGACGCGGAGGGCGCCTCGCTGGAAGAGCTCCAGGCGGAGCTCGAGCAGGTCGACGGCGTTCTCGTCCCGGGCGGCTTCGGCTCCCGCGGCTGGGAGGGGAAGATCATGGCCTGCCGCGTCGCCCGCGAGCAGGGAATCCCGTACCTGGGGATCTGTCTCGGCATGCACGTCGCCGTCTCGGAGTTCGCGCGACACGTCGTCGGGTTGTCGGGCGCGAACTCGACGGAGATGGATCCGGAAACGCCCTACCCCGTCATCGACCTGCTCCCCGAGCAGAAGGAGGTCGAGGACCTCGGCGGGACGATGCGGCTGGGCGCACAGGGAGTTGAGCTCGTCGAAGGGACGCGGACGCGCGACGCCTACGGCGAGCCGGTCGTCAACGAGCGACACCGGCACCGGTACGAGGTGAACAACCACTTCCGCCCGCGGCTGGAGGAGGCGGGCCTCGTCGTCTCGGGGACCTACCAGGAGGGGCGGCTCGTTGAGATCGTCGAGCTGCCGGATCACCCTTGGTTCGTCGCCAGCCAGTTCCATCCAGAGTTCAAGTCGCGCCCGACGCGGCCGGCCCCGCTCTTCCGTGAGTTCGTCGGCGCCGCGTTGGAGCGCTCTCGCGCGCGAACCGCGCCCGTCGAGCGCGCCGGCGTTCCCGCCTAGCCCTGCCTTTACGAAGTCGGCGCGAAGCCGTGTCTCATTCGTGCGTGCGTTGTCCATACAGTCAACGGCATGAAGACATCACACCTCATATCGTTGGGACTCGCGGTCCTGGCCGCGCTGGTCCTGGTGCCGGCTTCGTACGCCGTCGACCCTGAACCGCAGCCGTACGAGGAGGCCTACAAGATCGACAACGGCATCCGCGAGGTTGCGCGGCGTTCAGGCGTGCCGCTGGCTCCCGATCCGGGCGGCGGCGGGGGATGCTGGGGGAAGGAGCTCGTACGCGGGAAGGGGACGTATCCCTACGGCCGGCGCCTGTTCCTCTACACCGTCTGGTGCGGAAGCGGCGGGCTAATCACGTATCGCGCGAGCAGCGTCCGGACCGACCACGACTTCCTCTGCTGGAACTCCAGCGGCCCATACGTTGCGAAGACAGCGGGCGGCGCTGGGTGGACGTGGGTGCAGGTCCAGGCGTGGGTGGACGTGGCCTGTCACTCGCCGTGGTGGTTCGACTGGCACGACTCGCTGATGATGCGGGTTAACTACTACCCCAACGGCGTCTACGAGACCGTCGCGTATAGCTAGTGCCGGGAAAGCTCGGACAACTGCTTGCCGTCGTGTTGGCCGTGTGGATCGCAGTGGGTCTCGTCGCCCTGGTGCTCTACCACTGGGGCGGGACCCATCCCGCCAACCGGGGCAAGGGCGAGCCGATCGGACTCTCCCGAACGTCGTAGCTCGCGGCGTCCGGCGCTCACGCCTCTAACTGAACGAAGCCTTGTGCCGCCCGGCCGCGCTGGGCGGCACAAGGCTTCGTCCTCGGTCTCGCCCGTATCCTCCCGATACGAACGAGACGCTGCGTCCTTCCCTCGCACCACCCATCACAGCCGGACGGCGAAGCGTCATTCAGTTAGAGGCTCGTAGGATTCGGCGCATGTCGCCGAGCTGGGCGCCGGACGTCGTCAGCCTCTTCACGGAGCTGGCCGCCATCCCGAGCCCTCCGGGGTCAGAACGTGAGGTCGCGGATCGCGTCGCCGCCTATCTCCAGGATCTGGGGCTCGATGTGTCCGAGGACGATGCGGGCGACCGCATCGGCGCGAACGCAGGGAACCTGCTGGCCCGGCTCGCTCCGTCGAGTGCAAACGGCGGCACGCCCATCTTCCTCTGCGCGCACCTCGACACGGTCCAGCCGACCGGGCCGCTCGAGCCCGTGGTCGAGGACGGCGTCATCCGCAACGCGGGTGGAACGATCCTCGGTGCCGACAACAAGGCCGCGGTGGCCGCGATGCTCGAGGCGGTGCGGCTGATCCTCTCGGAAAACCGTCCGCATGCCGGCATCGAGCTTCTGTTCACGCCGAAGGAGGAAGTCGGGCTGCAGGGCGCCAAGGCCTTCGACTCCGATCGGCTCGAGGCCGGCGTGGGCTTCGTGTTCGATCACGCTGCGCCGATCGGCGAGGTCATGCTGGGCGCGCCCTATGCACGCGCGCTCGAGGTGACGATGCGTGGGCGCGCCGCGCACGCGGGCATGGCTCCGGAGGAGGGCCGTTCGGCGATCGCGGCGGCGGCCCGTGCAATCACCGATTTCCGTCTCGGGCGCCTCGATGACGAGACGACGGCGAACGTCGGCCTCATCCAGGGTGGGACGGCCAAGAACATCGTGCCCGACCACTGCTCGTTCTCGATCGACGTCCGCTCGCACGACGAGCGAAAGCTCGCCGACCTCGTGCAGGAGATGCTCGAGACGATCACCTTCGCGGCGGCCCTCGAGCAGTGCGAGGCGGAGACGACGGTGGACGAGAGCTACCGCGGCTATCGCCTCACCCGCGGCGACCTTCCCGTCCGGATGGCCTGCGCAGCGTTGGAGCGCGAGGGCTTCGAGCCGCGCCTTGCGCTGGGCGGAGGGGGCGCCGACGCGAACGTCTTCAACGAGCGTGGCCGCCCGTGCGTCAACCTTGCCAACGGGATGACAGCGATACATACACCCGACGAGCACATTGCCGTCGCGGACCTCGAGCGGATGGTCGACGTGACCCTCGCGCTGGTCGACGTGGCCCGTGCTGCCGGGTGATTGAGGAACGGCGCCTCGGCCCCGTCGTGGGCCTGGGCACGTGGAACACATTCGGCGGCGACGACGAGCTGGCGCGCGACGTCGTATCTGCGGCTTGGGGCGCTGGGACGCGGTTCTTCGACTCGTCGCCGATGTACGGCCGCGCCGAACGGTCGCTGGCGGCCGCGCTCGCCGGCCGGCGCGACGAGGCGGCGGTGGCGACGAAGATCTGGGCGCCGACCGTGGAGCAGGGCAGGCACCAGTTCGCGGAGCAGCTTGTCCTCTACGGACGGGTTGATGTGGAGCAGGTCCACAACCTGGTCAGCTGGCGCGAGCACGTCAGCTGGCTCGAGGAGGAGCGCGGCGTCGGGCGCGTCGGCCTCTTGGGCGTCACGCACTATTCGCCGGGTGCGTTCGGGGAGCTGGCCGGCGCGATGGAGAGTGGGCGCTTCCAGGTTGTGCAGGTGCCGTACAACCCCTACGAGCGCGAGTCTGAACGCCGGATCCTGCCGCTCGCCGAGGAGCTCGGTCTGGCGGTGATCGTGATGCGTCCGCTTGCGGAAGGGGAGCTACTCGTGCGTGGGCCCGAGCCGGAGGAGCTCGAGCCGCTGAGCGAGTTCGGCATCGACACCTGGCCACAGGCGCTCCTCAAGTGGGCGCTCTCGGACCGGCGCGTGGACGTCGTCATCCCGGCGACGCGGAACCCACTTCACGCGGCGGAGAACGCGCTGGCCGGCTCCCCGCCGTGGTTCGGAGAGGAAGAACGTCGGCTCGTGGAGCGGCTCGCGCGGTCGTAGACGGATATCGTTCCGCCGCCCCAAATGAACGTTGGCGTCCCCAAAGAGATCAAGGCTGACGAGTACCGCGTCGCGCTCACGCCGGCCGGTGCGCTCGAGCTCACACGCAGCGGACATTCCGTGCTGGTCGAGCAGGGTGCAGGCGAGGGCAGCGCCTTCCGCGATTCCGACTACGAGACCGTCGGAGCGCAAATCGGCTCTGTAGCGGACGTCTGGGAGGCCGACCTCGTCCTCAAGGTCAAGGAGCCGCTGCCCGAGGAGTACAGGAGGCTCCGCGAAGGCCACGTGCTCTTCACCTACCTGCATCTGGCCGCGAGCGAGGAGCTCACAAGGGCGCTCATGGAAAGCGGTGCTGCGTGCGTCGCGTACGAGACCGTCGAGACGGACGACCGTGCGCTTCCTCTCCTGGCGCCGATGAGCGAGATCGCCGGGCGGCTGGCGGCGCAAGCGGGTGCGGCGTTCCTCGAGAAGCCGGTCGGCGGACAGGGGCTCCTCCTCGGCGGCGTTCCCGGTGTGGCGCCGGGCGAGGTGGTCGTGATCGGCGGAGGGATGGTCGGCTACAACAGCGCTGTAATCGCGCTCGGGCTCGGCGCACAGGTCACGATTCTCGAGCGCTCGATCGATCGAATGCGGCACCTGGAGGAGGTGCTCGGGTCCCGGGTCACGCTGCTGATGTCGTCGGGGCTGCAGATCCAGGAATCTGTCGCGCAGGCCGACGTAGTCATCGGCGCTGTGCTCATTCCGGGTGCATTGGCGCCGAAGCTGATCACGCGCGAGATGGTCGCCGGCATGAAGGACGGCTCCGTCATCGCCGACGTTGCGATCGACCAGGGCGGCTGCGTGGAGACCTCTCACCCGACGACACATTCGGAACCCGTCTTCATGGTCGACGGCGTCATCCACTACTGCGTCGCGAACATGCCGGGGGCGGTGCCGATCACGTCCACGAAGGCACTCACCAACGCGACGCTGCCGTACGTCGAGGAGATTGCGAACGAGGGCCTCCGGGAGGCGATCGCCGGCGATCGCGGCCTCGCGCGAGGCGTGAACGTGCTCGACGGGAAGATCACGTACGAAGCGGTGGCCGAGGCGCACGCCCTCGACTACACGCCGCTCGACGAGGTCCTTCGCCTCTCGCCGGTCTAGCTCTAGCTCTCCGCGGGCTCGGGCTGCTTGCGCTTTTTCCTGGGCTCGCTGGGGGTGATCTTCACGACAAGCCACGTTACGCCGGCGGCAAGGCTGATCACCGCGACGATGAAGATCACCATTCCGATCAGGCCCAGGACGTTCTCCACGACCGCCGTAGAATAGCCCCGTGACCCTCCGAGCAACCTACGGTGGCGCCAGGAACGTGCTTGCACGGCGCCGGACTTCGTCCTCGGTCGCGACCTAGGAGGCACACATGCCACGCGCGTGCGTGATCGTGCTCGACGCCGTTGGGGCGGGAGAGTTGCCGGATGCCGCCGAATACGGCGACGAGGGCTCGGACACGCTCGGAAACGTCGCCAAGGCCGTGGGTGGGCTCGACCTTCCCAACCTCGAGGCGCTGGGGCTCGGCAACGTCGAACCGCTGGAGGGCTGCCCCCCGCAGCCCGGGGCGCCGGCGATCGCCGGGCGGCTCATGGAGCGTTCGAAGGGGAAGGACACGACGACCGGCCACTGGGAGCTCATGGGAGTAGTGACGGCGCAGCCGTTTCCAACGTACCCGCACGGGTTCCCCTTTGAAGTCCTCGATCCGTTCATGCACCGGACCGGGCGCGGCGTCCTGGGAAACAAGGCGGCCTCGGGGACGGAGATCATCGAGGAGCTCGGCGAGGAGCACCAGCAGACCGGCAAGTGGATCGTCTACACCTCGGCCGACTCGGTCTTCCAGATCGCTGCTCATGTCGACACGATCCCGCTGGAAGAGCTCTACGGCGCCTCCGAGGTTGCCCGCGAGATCCTCACCGGCAAGCACGCCGTCGGACGAGTGATCGCCCGGCCATTCGAGGGCGAGCCCGGTAACTACGTCCGGACGCCCGACCGGCACGACTGGTCCCTGAAGCCGCGGCAGCCCAACTATTTGACTTTGGTGCGCGAGGCCGGCCACAAGGTGCACGCCGTCGGGAAGATCCGCGACATCTTCGCCGGCGTCGACATCGACGAATCGCACACGACGCGCTCGAACCTGGAGGGGATCATGCAGACGGAACGACTCCTCCGGGAGCTCGACGACGGCCTCATCTTCGTGAACCTGGTGGAGACGGACATGCTCTGGGGCCACCGCAACGACCCG
>DATGDB010000010.1:0-13396 GCA_035311205.1 Gaiellaceae bacterium
TGGAAGGAACCATTCGAGTCTGGGGAGGTGAGAGCGCCATGCCCAAGGTGCTCATCCTGACCGGCGACGCCGCCGAGTCGCTCGAGGTGATGTACCCCTACCAGCGTCTGCTCGAGGAGGGGTACGACGTCGAGATCGCGGCGCCGTCGAAGAAGAAGCTCCAGTTCGTCGTCCATGACTTCGTCGATGGCTACGACACGTACACCGAGAAGCCCGGCTACACCTGGGATGCCGATCTGGCGTTCTCCGAGGTCGACCCGTCCGCGTACGCCGCCGTCGTCATCCCCGGTGGGCGCGCGCCGGAGTACATCCGGAACGACCCCGACTTCGGGCGGATCATCGAGCACTTCTTCTCCGAAGAGAAGCCCGTCGCCCAGCTCTGCCACGCGCCGCTGGCGCTGGCGAGCGCCGGGGTGCTCGAAGGTCGGCGGACCGCCGCGTACCCGGCGCTCCAGCCTGACGTCGAGGCCGTTGGAGCTGAGTACGTGGATGGTGCGGCAGTCGTCGACGGCGTCATGGTCTCCGCGCGCGCGTGGCCCGATCATCCGGCCTGGATGCGCGAGTTCGTCCGGCTGCTGAGAGAGCGGGCGCCCGTCGAAGAGCGCGAGGCGGTGACCGTCTGAGGACCTAGTACGTGGCTTCGGCTGCGCTCGAGCGCGACCTCGCCTCGATTCTTCCGCGCGAGAGCATCGTTCTGGAAGACACGGCGGCGTACCTCCATGACGAAACCGAGGGGCGCGGCTTCCACGGCCGGGCGGACGCCGTCGTTCTTCCCGGCAGCACCGACGAGGTCGAACGCGTCCTCGCCTGGTGCTACGAGCACGAGGTTCCCCTCGTCCCTCGCGGCGGCGGCACCGGCTTTGCCGGCGGCGCAGTCCCGATCGACGGCGGCGTCGTGGTCGGCCTCGCGCGCATGGCGCGGATCCGCGCCTTCGATCCCCTCCTCTGGCGGATCTTCGTCGAGGCAGGCGTGACGACCGCGACGGTTCGCCGGCTGGCACGCGAGAACGGTCTCTACTTCCCTCCGGATCCAGGCGCGGCAGAGCAGTCGCAGCTCGGCGGCAACATCTCCACGAATGCCGGTGGGCCGCACACATTCAAGTACGGGACGACCGGGTCGTGGGTGACCGGGCTCGAGGCCGTCATTCCGCCCGGAGAGACCGTGAGCGTCGGCGGCCCGATCCGGAAGGACGTCGCCGGCTACGACTTGAAGAGCCTGCTCGTCGGCTCGGAGGGGACCCTCGGCATCATCACCGCCGCGTGGCTGCGCCTCATCCCTGCCCCGGGGGCCGTTCTCCCGGTCGCCGCGTTCTACAGGACGACTGAGGACGGTTGCGCCGCGATCGAACGCGTGCTCGGGAACGGCCTCGTCGTCGCCGCGCTCGAATACCTCGATCCGACGACGCTGGAGGCAGCCGGACCATCGTTTCCCTCCGAACTGCCTTCTCAGGCTGCCTTCCTCGTCATCGCCGAAGCCGACGGCTCGCCTTCGGAGGCTGAGCGCCTGCGCACCGAGCTCGTCGACGTCCTCGCCGACGGGGCTGTCGCGGTCCACGCGCCGACCGAGCCGAGCACGATCGCCGAGCTCTGGCGCTGGCGCGAGGGAGTCTCGATCGCCGTGACGGCGCAGCGGGGCGGCAAGGTGAGCGAGGACATCGTCGTCCCCCTCGACCGCCTTGGCGAGGCAATCGAGGAAACGCTCGCGATCGGCGCCCGGCACGGGCTGCGCGCCTGCAGCTGGGGACACGCCGGCGACGGGAACCTGCATTCGACCTTCCTCGTCGCTCCCGACGACGAGGACGAGCTCTCGCGGGCGGAGCTGGCCGCCAACGATCTCTTCGCTTTGGCGACGCGCCTCGGCGGCTCCATCTCCGGCGAGCACGGTGTCGGTTGGATGAAGCGCGGCCAGCTCGCTCGGCAGTGGACGCCCCGCGCGCTCGAGCTCCACGCGGAGATCAAGCGCGCGTTCGATCCGAAGGGGCTGCTCAACCCGGGCAAGAAGATCGCATCGCCTACCGAGGTGGAAGCGTGATCGAGAACTGCGTCTGGCCGGCGGTGTTCACGATTTTGGCAGTCAGCGTTCCGTCCCGGGCGAAGTCGAGCGTCCCGAAGTTGAGCCAGCGCTTTGCTTCCTCCCAGGATGTGACTGACTCTGCCGTCGGCGGCCCGTAGAAGGTCAGCGCCTCCGGGTTGAGCGTCGAGTCGAAGTCGCGGATCGGGAAGATGCCGGCGTTCAGCGGTCCGGTCGCCAGCTCGTAGACGACGAAGTCCGGGCTCGAGGCGAACGGCCGGTAGCGGAACGCCTCGGCGAAGTGCACGTCGGTCGTGATCCAGATCGTGTTGCGGATGCCGCTGCGCTCCATGAAGCCGAGGATGTCCAGCAGCTCCTGCTCGAAGCCGGTCGTCTGGTCGAAGTTCGCCCAGCCGTCGCGGCCGTTCGTCGGCGGGAAGCCGGTCGGGATCGACATCGGAACGCTCGAGACGATCACCTTCCAGGTCGCGTCAGAGGCGGCCAGGCTCTCCTTCAGCCAGGTGACCTGCTCGCGGCCGAGCATCGTCTTCGGGCGGTCGGTGCTGTCGGACGCGATGTTCGCGTCGCGGTACTGCCGGGTGTCCAGGACGAAGAGCTCCACGTGCTTGCCCCAGCGCAACGAGCGATAGAGCCGCTTCGGGGTGTTCGCGGCGACCGCGATCGGCGTGTAGTCCAGGAACGCGTCGAGCCCGATGGGAAGCAGGTGCACGCCAGGCGTGTACGGAGGCGTAGAGCGCGTGTCGCTCAGCGGGCCGAAGTCGTTCACGACCTCGTGGTCGTCCCAGACACCGACGTAGCCGGTGCTCCGTAGCAGTCGCTGCGAGGCAGCGTCCGCGCGGTTGTAGCGCCAGTGCGCCCAGAACCCTGGGAGATCCGTGGCGGCCCCGAACCCGCCCGGTACCTGTTGGTTGCCGTAGCGCCCGACCGGGTCACAGGCGTTGTCCGCGTAGATCATGTCACCGAGGCCGACGAAGATGTCGGGCTTGGCGCGGCGGATCGTGTCCATGACCGGGAAGCCTTCGCTTGCGTCGCGGCAGACGTTCTGGCCGGCGACGTCGCCCCCGAAGGCGAGACGAATGTCCTCGGCATCGCTTGCTTCCGGCGCGGTCTCGAAGGTGCCCCGGGTCGAGCCAAGCTTGTAGCGATAGGTCGTGTCGGATCGCAGGCCCTCAAGGACGGCCTGTCCGGTGTAGTCGTCAGCGGCGCGAAACCGAAGCCGCGCGCTGCCGTTGTGCTTTCCGCCCGCCAGATGGACGGTCAACGTGCCTTCCCGATCCGCGCGCGCCCAGAGCACGGCCGAGTGCGTCGTGACGTCACCCACGACGACCCCGTGCGTCAGCTTCAGGCCGCCGCTTTCGGCCGCAGCGATGGATCCAGGAAGAGCGAAGACGGCCGCAGCGAGAACCAGGTAGAGGAGCCTGGACATGCACAAAACCCCCTTCGTCGCGGATATGTCGTCCAGCCGGTCCTATCGCACCTGGGCGAAAGCGACAAGGGAAGGCTCCTAGCGGGCAAGGCTCCGGACCGCCTGCTGATCGGCACCTGGAACGTCGCCAACCTCGGCCATCCGGGGCAGCCGCGCACCGACGACGACTACGGCGTGATCGCCGAGCTCCTGAGCTGGTTCGACCTTGTCACGGTGCAGGAGGTCAACGACAACCTGGCGGGGCTCCGCAAGCTCGAGGACCGGCTCTCGGCCACGCACCAGACGCTCTTCTCGGACGCGGCCGGGAACGACGAGCGGATCGCCTTCGTCTACGACCCGGACAAGGTCCGGTTCCTCGGAAAGGTCGGGGAGATCGCGATCCCGCCCTCGGAGAGCCGGTACATCGAGCTCCCCGGGATCGAGCAGGAGTTCCGCGGCTTCGACCGCAATCCGTACCTCGCTGCCTTCAGGGCCGGCAGCCTCGACTTCCTGCTCGTCAGCGTCCACCTCTACTTCGGGTCCGAGAAGGGCGAGACGTCCAAGCGGGACATGAACCGTCGGAGCCTGGAGACATACGCCGTGGGGCGCTGGGCCGACCTCCGGCGCCGGAGCGCCAACGCCTTCACGCGGAACATTATCGCGATGGGCGACTTCAACCTCCCGAAGGCGGAGGAGGGCGATCCGATCTACGACGCGCTCGTGCGGCGAGGGCTACGGCTGCCCGTGCACTCGACCGAGATGGCTCGTGAAGACCGCGGCAAGGACGACTACTTCGAGTACGTCCGTTACCACGTCTCTGATCACCGGCTGCTCTGGGCCGAGCTGGCCGTCTGACGCCGAGCGCACCGGTCGGGCCGAGCGCCAGCCGTATGCTGCGGAGCTTCGGGGCCGCTTGCGAGAATCGAGAGATGCAGCGCGTGCTTTCTCCAGTGCTCGTGGGCCGGCAGGAGGAGCTGTCCCAGCTCGAAGATGCGCTCCTCTCCGCCAACAGAGGCGACGGAGGGTTCGTCCTCCTCGCCGGCGAGGCGGGGATCGGCAAGACACGGCTCGCGACCGAGCTCACTCGGCGGGCGCGCAAGCTCGGGTGCTCCGCGCTGTGGGGAAGCTGCTCGGAGGCCGAGCTCTCGCTTCCCTACCTCCCCTTCGTCGAGGCGATCGGGAATCAGCTCGGCGAGCACGATCTTGCTCAGGTAAGGGCCGAGCTAGGCCCGATGAGCGGGGAGCTTGCGCAGCTCTTCCCGCAGCTCGGGAACGGCGCTCAACCCGCCGCCGCCGGGGATCCCGCCCAGGCGAAGCTGCGGATGTTCGAGTCGGTCGTGACGCTCCTCGAGCTGTGGGCTCGAGACCGCGGGTTGCTTCTCGTCGTCGACGACGTTCACTGGGCCGACAGCTCGACGCGCCACTTACTCGACTACGTCGCGCGCCGGATGGCGAACAGCAGGGTGATGGTGCTCGCCACGTACAGGAGCGACGAGCTCGACCGGCGCCACCCGCTGACGCGCATGGTTCAGGTGTGGCAGCGGACCGGGGCGGCCGAGACGGTCACCGTCGACGCGATGACGCCCGGGCAGGTGACCGAGATGATCGCCGCCATCCTCGACGCGGAGAGCGTCAGCGCCGAGCTCGGGTCACTTGTCCACGACCGATCCGAGGGCAACCCGTTCGTTCTGGAGGAGTTCTTGCGGGAGGCACTAGACCGCCGGGAGATCGTTCGAACGGACACCGGCTGGGAGCGACCGCCGCTCGACGCCCTGCGCCTGCCGGAAACCGTGCGAGAGGCCGTGCTTCTCCGCGTCGGGCGGCTCGACCCCGTGCACGTCGACGTGCTGCGGGCCGGGGCGGTTCTCGGTCGGTCATTCGACTACGGCCTGCTCGTCGAGGTGGCTGCGGCCGACGAGGGAGCGGTCCTCACCGCTCTGGAGGAGGCGGTCGCTCAGCAGCTCCTCGAGGAGGAAGGGGCCGGGGATCGCTACACGTGGCGACACGCGCTCACGCAGGAGGCGATCGCCAGTGACACGGTCTTGCCGAAGCGGCAGCGGATCCATTCGCGCGCCGCCGATGCGCTCGAGCGTCGCGGTGGAAGCGCCATGGCCGTTGCGAGCCATCTGCTGAACGCCGGACGGGCGAACGAGGCCGCCGGAGCCTGTCTCCGCGCCGCCGAGGAGGCCGAGCGCTCGGTTGCGTTCAGGGAGGCGGCCGAACTGCTCGAGCACGTCCTCCCGCACGTCGCCGATCCGCACGAGCGCGCGTTGCTCCTCTCTCGCATGGGCCGTCTTCGCTGGTACAACGGCGAGCCGGCTGCCGCCGACCAGCTCCTCGTCGAGGCCGTCCAGCAGCTCAGCGACCTCGGCTACCCGATCGAGGCGGCGCAGGCCCGAATCCACCTCGGCCGGAGTCAGTGGGAGCTCGACCAGACGTCGGCCGCCATGGAGCAGTTCGAGCACGCGCGAGCGGCGCTCGAGAACGAGGGGCCGTCCGCCGACCTCGCACTGGTCTACCTGCGGATTTCAGGCATTCACGCGTTCCAGCTGGAGTACGACCGGTGCCTGGCTGCAGCGAAACGCGCAGTCGAGATCGCCGAGCAGGCGTCGGCCGACTTCGAGCGGCTCTGGGCCCTCAGCTTCGTCGGCGTCGGGAGCTACGGCACCGCCCGGGAGTTCGCGTTGCTGGACGAGTGTTTCAACGAGGCCTATGCGAAGGGCTACGCGATCATCGCTTCGAACACGCTCTACAACGAGATCTGGGACCGCGTGCACAGCGTCGCCGGCGGCTTCGACGGAGCCCTCGAGAAGCAGGAGCGAATGATCTTTCAGACCTGGGTTACGGCAGGCGGGGAGATCGCGAAGAGCTGGGCGTTGATCGAACGCGGAGAGCTGAGCGAGGCGCTCGAACAGGGACGTCGAGCTACAGAACGACACGAGAGTCTCGGTGCTCCCAAGTTCGAGTGGCGGGGCCGGCTCGCCTCCACGGAGGCGCTCGTTGAGCTCGGCCACACGACCGAGGCCGAGGTGGAGCTTCCGCACCCTTCGCCGGCCGACGAGCTGCAAGACATCGTGTACGACACCCCGGCGCGCGTGCGAGTCGCGCTGGCGCTCGGACAGGTCGACAAGGCGCTCGAGCTCGGCCGCCGAGTCGCGGCGCACGATCGGGTGCTGATCTTCCCGAAGGCTGTGGCACTCGGAGTCGAGGCACTCGTCGCCGGCGGCGCTACGGACGAGGCAGCGGCGCTTCTCCGCCGGGCGAAGCGGGCAGCAACCGAGCTGGGGCAAGCGGCGCTTGCGATCGCCGAAGCCCGGATCCTGCTCGCCTCGGGCAAAGCGACCGAGGCCCGGCCGCTCCTCGAGGGCGCGCTGCGCGAGCTCGAGAGCTCGGACCTGCGGATCTGGACGTGGCAGGCCCGCACCCTCGCCGCCGAGGCAGCAGCGGCAACCGGAGACCGAGATACGGCGCGCTCACTGCTCGAGTCCTGCATTCGCGACGCTCATGCGGCCGGCGCCGCTCGCGTTCGCGACGAGGGGCGCGCCGCGGCAGACCGGCTCGGCCTGGACATGCCGCAGCTGGTCGAAGAGCCCACCGCCGAGGCCAGGGAGCCTTCCGTCATACAGGCCGGCGAGCGGCTCGTGACGTCGATGTTCGCGGATGTCCGCGGCTACACGCCGCTGGCTTCGGCCAGCGCGCCGGAGGAGCTTGCGGACCGCTTGCTGACCCTGCACCGCTGGGCTGCGGCGGAGGTTGGCCGGCGGAGCGGCATCGTGGACAAGTTCGCGGGCGACGCGGTGATGGCGACCTTCAACGTGGCCGGCTCTCGGGTCGATCATGCCGTGCTCGCCCTCGAAGCCGCACTCGCGCTCCGCGACAAGGCCGCGCTCATGGATCTCCCGGTCGGGATCGGGATCGCCGTGGGTCCGGCCGTGGTCTCGAGGTCCGTCGACGCAGCGAACATCAGCGTTCTCGGGCCGGCGACGAACCTCGCTGCCCGCCTCCAGCAGTCCGCGGCCGGCGGCGAGATTCTCCTCAGCGACGAGGCGTTCCGCCGCGTGTCGTCGTGGCTGACGGAACGCGGCATGACGGCGGAGCCGGAGGAGCTCGAGCTGAAGGGCTTCGACGGAACGCAGCCGGCCTATCGGCTGCCGGCCTCAGTGCCTGTGACTAGCTGAGCGGCGGCGCGCGCGAGCGCGCGCCGCCGCTACTGATTCAGCCTGCTGTGATCGACCCGAAGAGCCCGTGGGTCTCTTCGTCCGGGCCGGCGGTGAAGAACAGCGTTCCCGTCGGCCCCGCGTTGGCACCGTTGCCGAAGCGAAGCGCCCACAGCCCGTCGATCGTGAGCGGGTTTCCGTCCGAGCCGCGCAGCTCGCCGCGGTGCTCGAAGTGCCCGTTCGGGAGCTCCTCGTAGGCGTTGATCTGCCCGTCGCCGAAGTTGCCGACGAGCAGGTCGCCGCCGAAACGGCCGAAGCCCTCCGGTGCGAGCGCGAGCCCCCACGGCGCGTTCAGCTGGCCGTGCTGAGCGACCCGCCCAAGCAGGTTGCCCGCGAGGTCGTACGCGTCGACGAAGCCGGTTCCCTGGCCCGCAACCTCGTCCTCGGCAGCCTCGTCCTGCTTCGCGTACGCAACGAAGATGCGGTCGCCGATCGTCTGGACGTTGAACGGCGCGTACCCGGCCGGCAACGACGAGTCCACGAAGCCGCCCGGAACGAGCCCGAAGCTCGCGTTGAAGACATCGATCCGCGCGTTGTGGAAGTCCGCAGCGTAGAGCCGTGGCCCCGCCGCCGTGTCGGCGATTGCAAGGCCTTTGTAGATCGCTCCCACGTTCGAGCGATCGGCGACCACGATTGCAGTCGTTCCCTGCGCCGCGTTCCAGGCGCGGACGATGCCGTCCTCGCTGTCGAAGAGGAACAGGGCCTTGCCGCCGGTGGGCAGGACGAAACCGCTCGTCGGGTTGAAGACGGTGCCCGTCGGGCCTCCGTCGACGTGGACGACGAGCCCCTGCACCGTCCCGTCGCCGCGGTACAGCGTCGAGAGGTCGGTCCCGTTGTCCGAGACCCACCACGGCGAGGTCGCGCTCGCCGTCAGGCCCCAGGCATTGACGAGATTCGGGTCAGTGCGAGGCGCTACCCCGGGTTGATCCGAGACCAGCGGTGTGACTGTGTACGAGTTGCGCTCGGCAGCCGCCAGCGGCGAGGCCGCCACGAGTGCCGAGCAGAGCACGAGCGCCAGCACGAGCAAGGCGCCCGGCCGACGTCGGGATGGATGGGGTCCCATCATCACGCTCCCTTTGATTGGCGTTGCTCCTTCCCCGGTGGCTGTACGCAGAGATCGCATGAACGGATTGCAGCCGCGCTTGCGGCTGATCCAACCGAGATCCCGCATGAAGCGACGAAGCCCCGCCGGAGCGGGGCCTCTTCGTCGGCTTTCCGGCTTAGCCCTTCTTCTTCTTCTTTTCCTTCTTGCCCTTGCCCTTGTGCTTCTCGTTCTCTTTAGCCTTGTGCTTCTTCGTCTTGCAGGCGCCGATCTTGTCTCCGCGCTTCAGGTGCTTTTGGTGAGCCTTTGCACCCTTGACCTTCAGTGTCTTCTGCTTGCCGTTCTTGGCCTTATGGCAGACGGTGAAGACGGCCTTCGGGCACGGCCCGATCCCGTCGCCGTGCTTCAGGTGCGCCGGGACGGCGTTCCGGGAGACCCGGATCGTGACGTACGGGTTCTTCTTCGACTTCGTCCGATGACAGATCGTCACCTTCTTCGGGTACTGGGCGGCGACGGAAGGCGGGCTCGCTGGGGAGACGGCTGCGCCGACTGACGCGAGGGCGGCAAAGGTGAACGCGGCAACCACGCCCACGAGCGCCGCCAAGCCCACGCGCCACCTCGAAAGTCGTCTCATTCCTGTCGGACCTCCTCCTCGGTTGAATCACCCGCGGGGGCTCCACGGGACGGCAGGACGGGGCGAGTGTACCCGCCTATTCGGATTTGAACCCGAGCTCCTCCAGTTCTGGGCTTAGCGGGTTCAGGCGCGCTGCCTGCTCGAACGCCTGGTGGCGCGCCCGGCCCTCGCTCGCCAGGCCGAGGTCGAGCCAGAGCTCCCACTCGTCGGGATCCTCGGCCAGTCCCTTCCGGAAGCTGTTCCGGGCGGGCGCGAGGGCGCCCTGGGCGAGCTGCGCCTCTCCGAGCAGCCGCCAGGGCTCCGGCGACCACGGCTGGAGGGAACGTGCGGAGCGGGCAGCGTCCTCCGCGTCCCGCCAGGCACTGCGGTCGTAGGCCGACTGCGCCTCGGCGGCGGCCCGGTTGCCGAGGAACCCCGGCACGACGAGAAGGCCGAGTGTGGCCGGGAGGATGGCAAGGAAACGCGGTATGCGCCGGCCGTCAGACGACGTGATCGGCGCGGCGGCGCAGGCGAGCGCTGCGACAGTGACGGCCGGCAGCTCCCAGTCCCAGTCCTGCGCGGCGTGGGCGAGAAACGCGACGTACGGGCCAAGCGCGACAGGTGTCCACCACGAGCGAGGAGCGGCGAACGGCGCGGCCAGGGCGATGAGCAGGAGGGCGAGCCCGATCGGCCCCAGCTCCGCCAGTGTCTCGAGGTACAGGCTGTGAGCATCCTGCACCGGCTGCGGCACCGGCCGCTCGCGGAGCCACGAGCGGGAGTAGGTTCCGGCACCGGCGCCGAGCGCCGGATGGTCTTCGTAGACGCGCCACGCGACGCGCCAATAGTCTGCGCGGTTGCTGCCGGAGAGACTGAAGACGCGGCCCTGCACGTCGCCGTGGGTAGGCGCAGGCGCCGCCTTGAAGGAGTCGTAGGCCGCCGCGGGGCCACCCAGCCGCACCAGCACGGCGGCCACTGCGACCACTGGAAGCGCGATCAGGGCGGCAGCGAATGCTCGCCGCACCCTCACTGAGGGGCGGTAGCGCGCTTCCGTCGAACGCAGAACGTATGGGACGGCCGACGCGAGGGCGCACAAAAGCACGACGAGGGCCGCGAGCCAGCCGGATGCTCCGAGCAGATCGGCGGATACGACCGCAATCGCACCCGGCACTGCGAGTGCGAGCGCAGCCGCCGCGAGCTGCAGCCGACCGGGGCCGATCGCGACTGCCACCCCGAGGCCGACGGCGAGCGCGAGCCACGCCCCTCGGCCGAAGGTGAAGTAGAGCGTCGCGGCAAAGAGCGGCGCGGTCGCAGCCGCGGCTGCTGCGGCGGGAGCGCGCGAAGCCCGTGCCGCGAAGCCGACAGACAGCAAAAGGCCCATCGCGGCGAGAATCGCCACGCCGTTCGCGTAGCCGATCGGCTCCGAGAGGCGTCCTGCCGACTGCGGGTCGGCCGAGGCCGGTACCTCCGGATTCCCGAGCAGCCAGTTCGCGAGCCCGTATCCGCAGAGGAGCGTCGCCGCGCCGAGAACGCCGGTGAGCAGCGCCGACCCACGGCCTGCGAGGACGAAAAGCGCCGCCGCGGCGATGTAGACGAGCGCCCGCTGGACCTCGAGCACCGTCGCCGAGACGTCGCTCGACCAGATCAGCGACGCCGCAATCCACACGGCCAGACCGGCGAGCGCGCCGACAAAGACCACCGCGGCCCGTCCCGGCCGGCCGATTCCGCGCGCGATGAGGACCGTGAGCACCGCGAACAGGGCGATGGCGCTCCAGCCCCAGGCGGTTGCCGCGTAGCCGCCGCTGTCGAACCCGAGTGTGGCGACCAGGGTGAAGACGCCGAGCGCGGCGAACGACTCGCGGTTCACAGCCACGCAGCCTAGGGGCCTCCGGCTTTCGGGCTGGTAGGAGGCAGCGCCCGGCCGTTAGCCGGGCACTGCGTTCCGTTCTCCTATGAGCAGGGGCCGAGCGTGTCGCCGTGCGCGAAATGAGCAGGCAACGCGTTCCGGGAGACCGTGATCGTGACCGTTGGATTCGTCTGCGATCCGGTGTGGTGACAGATCGTCACCTTCTTGTCGTACTGGTACTCCTGGCTTGACGCCAGCGGCTGGCCCCATGCGACCGCCGCAAGCACGGTTCCTGCGGCTCCGATGACGGCCACAAGGCCCCACAATCGGAGACGCCGTCTGTTCCTCTCCATAAAACCCCCAGTCCTCGGTCGAAGCTTGAAAGTAGCAACGTTCTCGAGAAGCGACAACCGGCCCACGTATGGATCTGCTCATACAGCGGTCCCCTTTTTGTTGGCGCATTGCCAATCGACACCGGTGTAGACACGATCGCCGTGATCGCTTTTACTTCGGGGGTCGTCAGAAGCTTCGCCAAGGAGGCACGCATGACCAGACCCCTTCTTGTCGGGCTGCTCGTCTGTCTCGCCGTTGCGGGGGCATCCGCAGCGGGCGAGGTCCGGGCAGCCACCTCAGGTTCGTACATCGTCGTCTTCAAGGCCGACGCCGTTCGAACCGCGTCACAAGCGCGCTCGCAGCGACCGCTGGTTGCCGCGAAGGCGCAGGAGCTCGCGCGAGCGAACAGCGGCAACGTCGAGTTCGTGTACCAGCACGCGCTCAAGGGCTTCGCGGTCCGACTCGCTCCCGGTGAGGCCGCGGCGCTGGCCGCCAGTCCTAGTGTCGCCTATGTCGAGCGCGACCAGATCGTGCACGCGGACGCGACCCAAAGCCCCGCGACGTGGGGGATCGACCGGATCGACCAGCGCGATCTACCGCTGAACAACACCTACAACTACAACCAGACCGGACAGGGCGTGCACGCCTACATCATCGATACCGGCGTGCGGGCAACGCACCAGGAATTCAGCGGCAGGATGGGCAACGGGGCCGACTTCGTCGGCGACGGCAACGGCACGAACGACTGCCACGGCCATGGCACCCATGTCGCCGGCACGACGGGCGGTACGACCTACGGCGTGGCCAAGCAGGTCACGCTCCACGCGGTCCGCGTCCTCAACTGTCAGGGCTCCGGGACGACGTCCGGAGTGATCGCGGGCGTCGACTGGGTCACGGCGAACCACGCCTCGCCTGCCGTGGCGAACATGAGCCTGGGCGGCGGCGTGAGCACGTCACTCGACAACGCCGTCGCGAGCTCGATCAACTCCGGCGTCAGCTACGCGATCGCCGCGGGCAACTCGAACGCCGATGCGTGCAACTCGTCGCCCGCGCGCGTCTCCACCGCCAACACCGTCGGCGCGACCACCAGCACCGACGCGCGCTCGTCGTTCTCCAACTTCGGAACCTGCCTCGACATCTTCGCGCCGGGCTCGAGCATCACCTCGGCGTGGAACACGAGCAACACCGCGACGAACACGATCAGCGGAACCTCCATGGCGACGCCGCACGTGACCGGCGCGATCGCCCTCTACCTGGAGGCGAACCCCACCGCCTCGCCGGCGACCGTGACCTCGGCGCTCGTCAACAACTCGACGACGGGCCACGTGTCGAACCCTGGCAGCGGCTCTCCCAACCGGCTCCTGTACTCGATCGTCGGCGGCGCTCCTCCGCCGCCTCCACCCCCACCGCCTCCTCCTCCGCCGCCCGGCAACGAGCTGGTCGTGAACGGCGGCTTCGAGGGCTCAGCGTCGCCGTGGGTGCTCTCGGGGAATGCGTACTGGTCGACCGGCGCCTATCCGCACTCGGGCACCGGCTACAGCATCCTCGGGGCCTACAACAACGCGAGCGGCAGCGACTACCAGACGGTGAGCATCCCGTCGAACGCCCCGGCGAACTACACCTTCTGGCTCAACATCACGTCGAGCGAGTCAGGGCCGACCATCTACGACCGCCTCTTCATCGAGGTGCGAAGCACGTCGGGAACGTCGCTTGGAACGCTCGCCACGTACAGCAACGCGGACGAGACGACGCCCGGCAACTACTCACAGAAGTCGTTCAGCCTCGCGAGCTGGCCCGGTCAGACGGTGCGGCTCCAGTTCCGTGCCACGACCGACTTCTCACTCCCGACCAGCTTTAGGATCGACGACGTCTCTCTGAAGTAATAAGCCGAAGGGCCGGGCGGCCCGCGCC
>DATGDB010000011.1:0-10076 GCA_035311205.1 Gaiellaceae bacterium
ATGACGAACGTTGAGCCCGAGGTTGAAATGCACCTCGACCGTCTCGTCGAACTTGCGCTCCGGCCACGACTTGATCTGCCGGATCGCCTGCGCCGGGCTGTACAGCTCCTCCCGGTCGATCTCCGCCCGTTCCTGCCGATAAACCTTGCCGTGGCGGGTCATCGCTCCACCTCCACGCCCATGCTTCGTGCCGTTCCCGCGATGATCAGCATCGCCGCGTCGATGTCACGCGCGTTGAGATCGGGCATCTTCGTCTCGGCGATCTGCTGCACTTGCGCGCGCGTCAGCCGCCCGACCTTCTCCCGGTTCGGCTCGCCGGAGCCCTTCTCGAGCCGCAGCGCCTCCTTGATCAGGACGGCGGCCGGCGGCGTCTTCGTGATGAAGTCGAAGGACCGGTCCTCGTAGACCGTGATCTCGACCGGGATGATCCGGCCGTTCTCCTGCTGCGTCTGCGCGTTGAACGCCTTGCAGAACTCCATGATGTTGACCCCGTGCTGGCCCAACGCGGGACCAACCGGCGGCGCCGGGTTGGCCTGGCCGCCCGGGATCTGGAGCTTGATCAGGGTTAGAACCTTCTTTGCCATGAGCGTCTTCTCTAATTCTTTCTGAGTTCGGTGAAGCCAGACTGAAGTCTGGCACCGCACTGAGTTGCGAACTCGCTTTCGGGTTTGTGCTGCATCAATCCATTTTCTTGACCTGGTCGAAAGCGAGTTCGACCGGGACTTGCCGCTCGAAGATGTCGACGAGCACCTTGAGCTTCTGGGCGTCGGGCTGGACGTCGACGATCTCGCCGTCGAAGTCTGAGAGCGGCCCGGAGGTTACCTTCACCGACTCGCCAAGCGAGAACTCGACCTGGGCACGCGCGCGCTCGGCGATGGCGGCGCCTGTGTGGAGAATCCTGTCCACCTCGGGCTGTGAGAGCGGAATCGGCTTGCCGGCGGCGCCGACGAAGCCGGTGACGCCGGGCGTGTTCTTCACGACCGACCAGGCGTCGTCGTCGAGATCCATGTTCACGAGGACGTAACCGGGCAGCACGCGCTTCTCGGCCTGGACCTTTTGGCCGTCCTTTGTCTCGATGACCTGCTCGGTCGGGACCACCACTCGACGGAACCGCGGCTGTTGGTTCATCGAGATGATCCGGTGCTCGAGATTGGTCTTCACCTTGTTCTCGTGCCCGGAGTAGGTGTTGATCACATACCAGCGAAACATCAGGACGGACCTTCCTGCGTTAGGTGCCGAGCAGCAGCTTCTCGACGAACGGCTGGATCGCCAGGTCGGCGAGCCACAGGTAGAAGCCCACGATCGCACAGGCGATGATCACGACGACCGTGCCCGTCAAAACCTGGCGCTGGTTCGGCCAGTCGACCTTCTGCAGCTCGGCCCAGGACTCGGAGATGAAGCGACGGCCCCCGCCGCCACCGCCGCGTCGGCCAGTCTGCGTCTTCGGCGGCTGCTGGGCGGGACGGACCTGCTGCTGACGCGCACGCGCACGCTGCGCGACGCCCTGCTGCTGCTGCTCCTCAGGGGTCGCAACCTGCCGCTTCTCGCGACGGCGACGGCGCTGCTGGCGCGTGCTGCGGGCCATTAGTGCTCCTTCCAGTAATGCCGCCGGAATTCTGGGTCGCGAGCCGAAGGTGCCGGCTTCGCCGGCGCGACCGTCCCAAGCCAGGAGCCGCACTCGGACGAGCAAAGGTTGGAGAACCTTTGTGAGGAGGAGGGTGGGCCCTGGCGCCGTGTGATCGCGGGCCAGAAGCCGGCATGTAGTGCTGGATGGGGCACTTTTAGCGGGTCTCCCGGTGCACGGTGTGGCGGCCGCACCAGCGGCAGAACTTCTTCGCCTCGAACCGATCGGGCGTGTTCCGCTTCGACTTGGTTGTCTGGTAGTTGCGGCGCCTGCACTCGGTACAAGCAAGCGTGATTCCGACTCTGACTCCTGTAGCCATTCCTCGTTCTTCCCTCGGGAGGTAGCGGCGGGTGGATTCGAACCACCGACCTGCGGGTTATGAGTCCGCCGCTCTAACCAACTGAGCTACGCCGCCGGGGCGCGCGCAGTGTAGCGATTGTGCGCGGCCGCTCGTACTCCCTCTATGCCGAAACGATCACCACCGGGGTGCCCACGCTGACCTGGTCGAAGAGCGATTCGGCGTCCGGCACGCGCATGCGGATGCACCCGTGTGACGCCGAGTAGCCGATGGACGCGGCATCCGGCGTCCCGTGAATCCCGACGAGTGGGGCAGTCGTCCCCATCCAGCGTGTTCCGAGCGGGTTGCCCGGCCCCGGCGGGATCGGCTTCTTCCCCTGCGCCCAGTCTGAGTTCGGCGGTGGTATCCACCAGGGGTCTCGCTGCTTCGTCGCGATCGAGTAGACGCCAAGGGGGGTCGGATACGCGGCCTGCCCGGTCGCCACGCCGAACGTACGAACGCTGCTCCGGCCGTTGAAGAGCGTCAGCTTGTTCGATCCGCGGAAGACGACGATCACGGGCCCGAAGTTCTCGACCGTCCTCGAGGCCGGCACGCTCTCGGTGATGACGTGCAGCGGCGTTCGCCGGTTCGTCCGCAGCGTGTAAGCGATCGCATTCGTCATCTGGTCGATCGAGACCTTGAGACCGTCCTTGGATTCGCTGAAGGAGGGCCGACTGCCGTCGAAACCGACGACATAGGCGTCCTCGGGCTCGCGGGAGAAGAGCCTGTCGAGCCGGCGAACGTAGCGACGGATCCGCGGGCTGGTTGCTGAGACCTGGAGTGACACGCGCGCGCGTGGCGCGGCGCGGAGCGCCTTCGCGACGGCCTGGTCGACCGAGGCGCTCGCACCCAGGTAGCGCGGGCTGATCCGCCACCGCTTGTCTCCGAATGCGAGGCGGAGTGGGCGGCCGAAGGCCTTCTCGACGCGTGTCCTGGCCGGCTCGGAGGTGAGGCCGCCGACCCTGACTCCGGAGACTGTCACGCCGGGCGCGATAATGACCGGCTTGCGCGCGGCGTCAGGAGCTGCGACGCCCAGCGTGACGAGCAGCAGGAAGATGGCGGCGACCAGGCGTTTCACCACGCCGTGAACGATACGGCACGCGGCGGAAAAACGTTCCTATTTCTGCGTTAGTCGGTCGAGTCCTCCACCCAATCCCGTGTCAGATAGAGCCAAAACGCGAGCCCTGCGTAGGGGCCGTAGCGCTTGAAACGGCGCTCGATCTGCCGATCTCCCGCCTTCCGGCCGCCGTTCAGCCTCGCGTACTTGGGTCTCGTCCACGAGTCGAGGATCAGCCGGGAATGGCGGCCCAGGAGCATCATCACGTGCGCCGCCGCGTAGGGACCGACGCCCGGAAGCGCGAGCAGCCTGGCCGCAACCTCCTCGTCGGAAAGCTCTTCCGGCGGTGCTTCGCGCAGCTCCTCGAGATCGATCGCACCCGCCGAGACGTCGGTGGCGAGCGTCTGAAGGTAGGCGCCCCGATAGCCGGCGCGCACGACGTCTCGATAGAAGACCTCCGACGCCGATGCCATCGCGGCCGGTGTCGGAAAGGCGCGGCCGTGCCCTCCGGCGGACGGCGCGCCGAGGTTTTCGACGAGCGCTCCGACCATGCGCTCGGTCGCCGACCACGTGGTGTTGGTCGTGCAGATCGTCTTGACGACGTCCTCGAAGACGGTCGGGCTTCGGAACATGCGGCCGCCCCCGCTCGCGGCCCACGAGAGCGCCGGGTCCGCTTCCGCGACCTCGTAAAGCGGCGCGAGGTTCTCGCCGAGGTTGAGCATCTGCGCGACGACTTGGCGGATCCCGGTTTCCGTGCGGCTGCCCGGGCGCGGGCCGAGGACGTCGATACGCGCTCGTCTTCGCGGTCCTTGACGGATCCGAATCGTCCGCGGCTTGGCGCCCCAGAGAGGCACGGTCACGGTCATCACCCGTGTCTCCTCGTCCACGTCAGCCGGGGGAAGCGATGCGACGCCGTGCGAGACGATCGTCCTCCAGAGGTCGACCGGCTCGCCGCCTGGCCCACGCAGTGGAATCTCGATCGTGCCGGCCATCTCGCCGAGCCTATCGACCACGCGTGGGCCTAGAGTCGCGCCGTGGCTGTGCTCGGAGTCGACGTCGGCGGGACCTTTACCGACGCAGTCCTGATCGGAGCCGGCGAGCTTCGAACGGCGAAGGTGCGGACCCAGTCTCGGCAGGAAGAGTCCGTCCTGGCCGCCGCGCTCGCACTGGGTACGGCGGAGATCGACCGCTTCACGCACGGCACGACCGTCGCGACGAATGCGCTGCTCGAGCGCAAGGGGGCGCAGACGGCGTTCGTGACGACCGCGGGGTTCGAGCACATGCTCCACCTGCGGCGGCAGAACCGTGCCCACCTCTACCGGCTCTGCGCCGACCATCCCGAGCCGCTCGTCCCGCTCGAGCGGTGCTACGGCGTGCACGAACGGATCGGGCCTGAGGGCCTCTTGGCGGCGGTCGACCTCGGGTCGATCCCTCAGTTCGAGGCGGAGGCCGTTGCCGTCTGCCTCCTCTTCTCCTTCCGCGACGCGCGCCACGAGCGAGTTGTCGCTGAAGAGGTGCGGCGGCGCTTGCCGGGTGCGCACGTGGTCGCCTCGCACGAGGTCGCGCCCGAGTTTCGCGAGTACGAGCGAGCCTCGACGGCCGCCGCAGATGCGTACCTCGGGCCCGTGCTCGGCAAGTACCTTGGCGCGCTCGGGCGGCGGTGCGAGGAGTCGGGCCTCCCTCAGCCGCTCGTGCTGCGGTCGTCAGGCGGCGTCTCGAGCTTGGCGGAGGCTGCGGCCCACGCGTCGTGGGCGCTCCTCTCAGGACCCGCCGGCGGCGTGGTTGGTGCGGCGAAGATCGCCGAGCGGGCCGGGTTTTCCGACGCAATCTCGTTCGACATGGGCGGCACGTCGACCGACGTCTGTCTGATCTCAGGCGGTGCGGCGGAGCGGTCGACGGAACGGACGATCGCCGGCTTCCCGATTCGGCTGCCGAGCGTCGACGTCCACACGGTCGGCGCAGGCGGCGGCTCCATTGCGTGGGTCGATGCCGGCGGCGCGTTGCGTGTAGGGCCGGAGAGCGCCGGTGCCGATCCCGGCCCTGCGTGTTACGGGCTCGGTGGACGCCGTCCGACGGTCACGGACGCGAATCTCCTGCTCGGCCGGCTTCCGACGCGGCTCGCTGGCGGGCTGGAGCTGGATCGTTCCGCTGCCGAGGAAGCGCTCGAGGGCTTGCAGCCGGCTGACGTGATCGACGTCGTGAACGCCGAGATGCTGCGGGCGATCCGCGTCGTCTCCGTCGAGCGCGGACGAGACCCACGAGACTTCGCTTTGGTGGCCTTCGGCGGGGCCGGGCCCCTTCATGCCTGCTCGCTCGCGGATGAGCTTGGGATCGAGACAGTGCTCGCGCCGACCGCGGCCGGCGTGCTCTCGGCGCTGGGCCTGGCCGTCGGGGAGGAGCGTCGCGACCACGTTCGCTCGGAGGTGCGGCCGCTCCGCGAGGTCGGCGAGCTTCCTGCTGAGGGTGAGGCGGATCTGCGGTACAGCGGCCAGTCGTTCGAGCTGACGGTGCCGCTCGGGCTCGGCCTCGCCGATCGCTTTCACCGGCTCCACGAGGAGCGCTACGGCTATGCCGACCCTGATCGAGAGCTGGAGCTCGTCGCGGTTCGAACCGCCAAGCGCCGGCCGGGCCCCCACCTGGTCCTTCCGGCTGACGAGCGGGAGACGGCAGCGGGCCCCGCGGTGGTCGAGCTCGACGGCGCCACCTGCTGGCTGCCCCCTGGGTGGGTGGGGGTTAGGGATGGTGGCATCTGGAGGCTCACGCGCGCGTGAACATTCAGCTCCAAGTTCTCGGACACGCGCTCCGGGCCGTCGCCGACGAGATGGGCGCCGTGCTTATACGCTCGGCGTTCTCGGCCAACATCAAAGAGCGGCGCGACTGCTCCACCGCCCTCTTCGACGAGCGCGGGCGCATGGTCGCCCAGGCTGAGCACATCCCCGTCCACCTCGGCGCGATGCCCGACGCCGTCGCCGCCGTCATGGAACACCGTCCGTCGCCGACCGACGTCTACGTCCTCAACGATCCGTTCGCCGGCGGCACGCACCTCCCTGACATGACGCTCGTCTCCCGCACGGAGGTCGGCTTCGCCGTCACACGCGCTCACCACGCCGACGTCGGCGGCGCCGAGCCCGGGTCGATGCCCGCTCACTCGCGCACGCTGGAGGAGGAGGGCGTCGTGATCCCGCCCACGCCGCTCACGCCCGAAACGCTCGACTCGCTCGTCGCGCAGATGCGGAACCCCGAGGAGCGGCGCGGCGACTTCCGCGCTCAGCTGGCGGCACATCGCCTGGCGACGGAGCGGGTTGCCGACCTGTGTGCCCGCCACCGCGCCGACCGCATCCGCTCGGCAATGGACGAGCTGCTCGCCTACTCGGAGCGGGTCGTCCGCGCCGGGATCGTGCGCCTACCCGACGGTCGCTTCGAGGCAAGCGACGTGCTCGAGGCGGCCGAAGGAGACCTCGAGCTTCGAGCCGCGGTCACTGTGGCCGGCGACGAGCTCGAGGTCGACTTCGCCGGGACGGCACCGCAGCACGGCGGGAACCTGAACTGCCCGCTGTCCGTCACGCGCTCGGCGACCTATTTCGTCGTTCGCTGCTTGACCGACCCGGACGTGCCAGCCTCGGCCGGTGCGTTCGCGCCCGTTCGCATCTCCGCTCCCGAGGGATCGCTTGTCAACGCCCGACCAGGTGCAGCCGTGGCCGGCGGAAACGTCGAGACGTCCTGCCGGATCGTCGACGTGCTCTTCCGTGCCCTGGGCGAAGCACTCCTGGTGCCGGCTCAAGGCCAGGGGACGATGAACAACCTCACGCTCGGGAACGACCGCTTCACCTACTACGAGACGCTCGGCGGCGGTCAAGGCGCGTGCCCCGACGCCCATGGGCCCTCGGGGGTTCACGTGACGATGTCGAACACGCTCACGACGCCCGTGGAAGCGCTCGAGCTCGCGTACCCGCTCCGGGTTCGCCGCCACGAGCTACGGCTCGGTTCCGGCGGCGCCGGCCTACACAAGGGCGGAGACGGCGTCGTCCGCGAGCTCGAGGCGCTCGAGCCGTGCCGGGCCTCGATCCTCAGCGAGCGCCGTAAACACGCGCCGGCAGGCGCCCAGGGCGGCGAGCCGGGCGCCCGGGGACGGAATCTCCTCAACGGCGAGGAGCTACCGGCGAAGACCACCGTCGACCTTTCGCCGGGAGACTTCCTCCGTATCGAGACGCCCGGAGGTGGCGGTTTCGGCCGTCGCTAGGCTGGCGGCGTGGCAGTTGTCGAGGCCCACGACCTGCACCGCACCTATCGCACGTCCACCGGAACGCTGCGCCGCAAGTGGCACAACGTCGAGGCCGTCCGCGGCGTCAGCTTCGAGATCCAGGAGGGTGAGCTCTTCGGCCTGCTCGGACCGAACGGCGCGGGCAAGACGACGACGATCAAGATGCTGATCACGCTCCTGATCCCGACGAAAGGCACCGCGCGGGTGCTCGGATACGACGTCGTCAAGGACGCGCGCGAGGTGCGCAGGCGGATCGGCTACGTCTTCGGCGGCGAGCGCGGCGTCTACGAACGGCTCTCGGGCTACGACAACCTGCGCTACTTCGCCGAGCTCTACGGCGTGCCCCCGAAGGAGATCCACCCGCGGATCGACTACCTGCTCGACCTCGTCGGCCTCAAGGGCCGCGAGCAGGAACGCACCGAGGGCTACTCCCGCGGGATGAAGCAGCGGCTCCACATCGCCCGCGGCCTGCTCCACGATCCGCCCGTCGTCTTCCTCGACGAGCCGACAATCGGCCTCGACCCGGTGGGCGCTCGCGAGCTGCGGGCGACGATCGCGTCGCTCACCTCCGCCGGCAAGACGATCCTCCTCACGACGCACTACATGTTCGAGGCCGATGCGCTCTGCGACCGGATCGCCGTCATCAACCGAGGCGAGATCGTCGCCCACGGAACACCCGCCGAGCTCAAGCGAGACGTGGTCGAAGGAGCGGTGGTCGAGGTCGAGGTCTTCGGCCTTCCCGATGGAACCGTCGAGCGCGTCCGCGACCTCAACGGCGTGACCTCCGTATCGATCGAAGAGCGCGAACAGGCGCAGCTCCTGATCGTGCAAACCCAGCCCGAGGTGGAGCTCACGCAGTCGATCCTCGGCACCCTGGACGGGGCGAGCGTGGGACGAATCTCCCGCCGCGAGCCGACCCTCGAGGACGCCTACGTCACGCTGGTGGCAGAAGAGTGAAGACGCTGCGCCTGATCTGGGTGGGCTGGAAGTTCCACGTGAAGAGCCTGACGCTGTCCGGCTTCTTCATCCTCACCTCCGTCCTCCAGCCGATCATCTTCGCCTCGGTCGCGTACTTCATGTTCCAGGCCGGAGCGCGCGAGGGGACGCTTCTCTATGTCGCGCTCGGCGCGGGAATGATGGGCATCTGGTCGTCGACGCTCTTCGGGTCGGGCGGGGCGATCCAGTGGCAGCGCTGGCAGGGAACACTCGAGTACTGCATCGCCGTGCCACCACCGTTTTTGCTCGTCATCGTCCCGCTGACGCTGGCGACGGCGACGATCGGCCTCTACTCGCTGACCGCGACGCTCGTCTGGGGCCGGCTCTTCTTCGACGTTCCGCTGCACGTGGCCCACCCGGTCGCGTTCATCGTCGCGCTCCCGGTCACCGTGGTCGGGCTCGGGCTCCTCGGTCTAATCCTCGCCTCCACATTCATCATGTACCGGAACGCCAACGCGCTCTCGAACCTGCTCGAGTATCCGGTCTGGCTCGCCACCGGCCTGCTTGTCTCGTTGTCGCTCCTGCCCGTCTGGGTCGGACCGATCTCGTGGGTGCTCGCGCCGACCTGGGGAATCAACGCGCTGAGGGACGCAGCGATCGCCGGCAACGCGTGGCCCGAAATCGGCATGTGTCTCCTCCTCAGCGCCGTTTACCTCGTGATCGGGTACTTCGCGCTCCAGCACTTCGAGCGGCTCGCGCGCGAGCGCGCGACGCTCACACTGACATGAGAGAGAACCTGCGCGTCTTCTTCATCGGCGGGTACCTCTCGTACCGCGCGCTCTTCAACTGGATGCACTGGTCGTACTACATCCCGACGATGCTGGGCGCGCCGGTTTTCCAGATCCTCTTCTTCGCGTACATCGGCCGGTATGCCCAGGTCGAGAGCGACGAGTTCTTCGTCGTCGGCAACGCCGTCCAGCTCTCGGCGATGGCCGGGATCTACGGGATGGCGATGACCGTCGGCGGCGAGCGCTGGACGCAGACCCTCTCGCCGCTGCTCGCGACGCCCGCGAACCGGCTGCCGCTCTTCCTCGGACGTGCGCTGCCGCTGATCGCAAACGGGATCATCACCTCAGCCTTTGCGTTCTTCGTCGGTTGGTTGCTGCTCGATTTCGAGCTGACGTGGAGCGAGATCCCGGCGCTCGCGGTCGTGATCGCCGTGAGCGCGTTCTCGTGTACCGCTCTGGGGCTCGTCGTCGGGGCGCTCGGACTGCGCATGCGCGACGTCTTCTTCCTCGCCAACTTCGTGGTCTACGCGCTCCTGCTCTTCTGCGGCGTGAACATCCCGCTCGACACCCTGCCGGGCTGGATGCAGGACGTCGCCAACCGCCTGCCACTCACGCACGGGATCGAGGCGGCTCGTGCGATCGCGAACGGGTCGTCGCTCTCCGACGTCTCCGGGCTCGTCTGGACGGAGCTGGGGATCGGCGCCGCTTATGCCGCCGCGGCGTTCCTGCTCTTCAAGCTCTTCGAGCTCGAAGGGCGCCGGCGCGCGAGCTTCGAGACGATCTAGGAAAAGCTCGCCGCCCTCAGAACTCGCTGGCCGACCAGACCCGGCGATCGAAGCGCTCGGCAAGTGGGTCGAAGGCGGCGACGAAGCGACGCTTGGCCGCGGTTGCCTGCGCGTCCGACTTCGACGCGAGATCGAAGTTCGCGTTCCGCGGCAGCGGGCAGCCGGGCCGCGCGACGCTGAAGAAGCCGTCACGATAGTGGCGATCGGCCTCGATCGACTGCTGCAGCGCGCGCTGGAGCAGCGTGACCGTCTCGTCGGCCTCCTGGTTCGGGGACTGCAGCGTTCCGA
>DATGDB010000012.1:0-13454 GCA_035311205.1 Gaiellaceae bacterium
GGGGATCCAGAAGAAGGCGCTCGAGTGGCGCCGTCGCCGGCGCGTCTGCGCGGTGTGCGGTAAGCCCATCCGGGGCCGCGCGGTCTGCGGCTGCGCCGACTAGCGCGCCCGCGACTTCTTCGTCAACAGGGCAGCGACGCGTTTCGCGGCGTCGCGCAGCTCCCTGGTCTGCTCGTCGTCGTCGGCGATCCCCTCGAGGATCACGATCGTGTCTCGCTGCGGCGAGCCGTTCTTGAGGCTCAGGATCGCGAGCCGGCGAACAACCGCGTTGGGATCCGACGTTGCAAGGGTGTGGAGGAACGAGCGATCGGCGTTGACCGGCGCCGGCCCGTCACGTGAGAGCAGCTCGAGCGAGAGCAGCGCAGAGCCCCGAGCGGCCGGGCTCTCGTCCTCCAGCCCCCGCCGAAGGAGCTCCAGCTTCTGGCGGTACCGGAACTGTCCGATCGCGCGATAGGCGACCGCGCGCTCGCGAAAGTCCGCGCTGCGAGCCGACGCCTCGAGCTCCTCGTCCCATCGAGCCCGCAGATTCGCGAGCTCGCTTGCCGATCCCGACGCCGACAGCTCTTCGGCCTCGGCCGCGGCTGCCGCGAGGTCAGACAGTTGAGAGCGACCGGGGAGCCGGGCCGACGTACCGCGCGGACGGCCGGAAGAGGCGGCCGGTTCGCTTCTGCTCGAGGATGTGCGCCGACCAGCCGGCGACGCGAGAACAGGCGAACATCGCCGGAGCCAGTGGCGGCGGGATCTCCGCGACGTCGAGGACGATCGCCGAGTAGTACTCGACGTTCGTCGCCAGCACGCGGTCAGGGGACTTCTCCTGCAGCGCCTTCAGAGCAACCTGCTCGAGCTGCTCCGCGACCTCGACCTGCGGGGCGCCGAGCTCCTTCGCCGTCTGCTTGAGGATGCGCGACCGCGGATCCTCGGCGCGGTAGATGCGGTGGCCGAAGCCCATGATCCGCTTCCCGGCGGCGAGGCGCTCCTGGACCCAGCGCTCGGCGTCGCCCATCGCGGCCACCTCCTCCAGCATCGGCTTCACGTAGGCCGGCGCACCGCCATGCAGCGGGCCGGAGAGAGCGCCCACAGCGGCGGACAGCGCCGCTCCGCAGTCCGCGCCCGTCGATGCCACGACTCTCGCGGTAAAAGTCGACGCGTTCAGCCCGTGCTCCGCCGTACAGATCCAGTAGGTGTCGATGGCCTTCACGTGGTCGGGATCGGCCTCGCCGCGCCAGCGAAGCAGGAACTTCTCGGCGGCCGTCTCTCCCTGGGCGACCACGTCGTCCGGCGCCGGCTCGCGCCCGTCCGCGACCGCGGCGGAGCGCGCCACGATCTCCATCATCTGCGCAGAGAGGCGTCCGAGATCCTTCCGGGCCTGCTCGTCCGAGATCTCGTTCAACTTGCCGAGCTTCCACTCGCCGGCGAGGCGCGCGGTCTCGGCCTGAAGGTCGGCGGGGGCGTTGCCCGTCAGCGCCGCCGGTTCATACGGCTCCGGGTCGGGCATCTTCGACTCGAGGTCG
The DNA here is from genome assembly GCA_035311205.1 of Gaiellaceae bacterium. Classification (GTDB taxonomy): domain Bacteria; phylum Actinomycetota; class Thermoleophilia; order Gaiellales; family Gaiellaceae; genus JACDAN01. The sequence goes on from DATGDB010000012.1 coordinate 1,512, forward strand.
TTGTCGACCAGGAGCCCCCAGACGTTCTCGTACGGGACGTTGCCGACGAGCTCCTCGATGTCGACGCCGCGGTAGCGGAGCGATCCGCCCTCGCGGTCGGGCTCTGCGATCTCGGTCTCGACCGCGACGATTCCTTCCAGACCCGGCTTGAACTCGTTCATCGCGAGGAATCTACCCGGACCGGAGGCATCTAACGCTCCGCTAAAGTCGCCGCGGCATGGCTCATCGGGTCACCCTTATCCCCGGCGACGGCATCGGTCCGGAGCTCACGGAGGCCACTCGCCGCGTGATCGAGGCGACCGGAGTCGAGTTCGACTGGGACATCCAGCAGGCGGGAGCCGACGTCATGGACGAACACGGCGGCAACCCGCTCCCTGAGCACGTTCTCGACTCGATCCGGGTCAACGGCGTGGCGCTGAAGGGGCCGATCACGACGCCCGTCGGCGGCGGCTTCCGCTCGGTCAACGTCACGCTCCGCAAGGCACTCGACCTCTACGGCCAGGTCCGCCCCTGCAAGAGCTACGTAGGCGTCCGCTCGCGGTTCGACGACGTCGATCTCATCGTCATTCGCGAAAACACCGAAGATCTGTACGCCGGGATCGAGTACGAGGAGGGCACTGACGCCGCACGCGAGCTGATCGAGTGGATCGAGGCGCACGGAGGCACGCTCCGCAACAAGGACGCCGGAATCTCGATCAAGCCCCTCTCCGTCACCGGGACGCGCCGGATCGTGCAGTTCGCCTTCGACTACGCGCGCCGAAACGGCCGCCGCAAGGTGACGGCCGTGCACAAGGCGAACATCATGAAGTTCACGGACGGGCTCTATCTGCGCGTCGCGCGCGAGGTCGCAGAGGAGAACTCGGACATCTCGTTCGACGATCGGATCGTCGACAACATGTCCATGCAGCTCGTCCAGCGCCCCGAGGAGTACGACGTCCTCGTCTGCCCGAACCTCTACGGGGACATCGTCTCCGACCTCTGCGCCGGGATGATCGGTGGCCTGGGGATGGCACCGGGCGGCAACTTCGGCGAGTCGACGGCGATCTTCGAGCCCACCCACGGCTCCGCTCCCAAGTACGCGGGCCAGAACAAGGTCAACCCGATGGCCCAGATGCTCTCCAGCGTGATGATGCTCCACCACCTGGAGGAGAATGATGCGGCCGAGCGCCTCGAAGCGGCGATCGCCGACGTGATCCGGGAGGGGAAGAGCGTCACCTACGACATGAAGCGGACGCGCGACGATCCGACCGCCGTCGGAACGAGCGAGGTGGCGGACGCGATCATCGACAAGCTCGGGGTCCGGGTATAGATGGTTGATGCCACGATCTCGCGCGCCCGGATGCGCGATCTGACGCGTCTGGGCCAGCTCACGCCCCGAACCTGCGATCTCATGGCATCACCCATCTGATGGACCTGGGCCGCCATGAGTTCACGCCGGCCGCGGGACGGCGAAAGGTCACCGTCGTCGGCGCCGGGAACGTCGGCGCGACCTGCGCGCAGGAGCTCGCCCGCCGGGATTACTGCGATGTCGCGCTCGTGGACATCAAGGAGGGCCTCGCGGCCGGAAAGGCGCTCGACATCAACCAGGCCGGCGCCGTCCTGGGTTACGAGCCACGCGTCGAGGGCTCGACCGAGTACGAGATCACGTCCGGGTCCGACGTGGTCGTCGTCACCGCGGGCGTTCCTCGCACGGGCGACATGAGCCGCGACGATCTCGTCTCCACGAACGAGAAGATCGTCGGCTCAGTGACCCAACAGGTGGCGGCGGCTTCGCCCGACGCGATCCTGATCGTCGTCTCCAACCCGCTCGACGCCATGTGCCACGTCGCAAAGAACGTGTCCGGATGGCCGAAGAACCGCGTGTTCGGAATGGCGGGCATCCTCGACACCGCGCGTTTCTCGACCTTCATCGCCTGGGAAACCGGAGCGTCGGTCAAGGACGTGACCGCCATGGTGCTCGGCGGTCACGGCGACCAGATGGTCTCCGTCGTCTCGGCGACGACCGTCGGCGGGGTCCCCTTGCGGAAGCTCGTCCCCGAGGATCGGATCGGCGAGCTCGTCGCCCGGACGGCCTCGGGCGGCGGGGAGCTCGTCAAGCTGCTCGGCACCTCGGCGTGGTACGCGCCCGGCGCCGCGGCGGCTCAGATCGTCGACTCGATCATGCTCGACGAGAAGCGTGTCCTCCCGTGCACGGCGTACCTCGAGGGTGAGTACGGCATCGAGGATCTCTACATGGGCGTGCCGGTCAAGCTGGGCGCGGGCGGGATCGAGGAGATCGTCGAGCTCGACCTATCCGAGGAGGAGCAGCGGCTCCTGCGCGAATCGGCCGACGCCGTCCGCGAGGTCGTCGGCGTCCTCTCCGCGTAAGACCGTGAGCTTCGGCCTGAACGGCCGGACCGCGATCGTCTGCGGCGCTTCTTCCGGAATGGGGCTGGCAATCGCGCGCACGTTTGCGGCGGACGGGGCGAACGTGGCGATGTTCGCGCGCCGTCGGGAGGAGCTCGAGCGGGAAGCCGAGCAGATCGGCGCGCTCTCCGTGCGTGGCGACCTGACCAATCCAAGCGACCGCGAACGGCTCGTCAAGCGGACGCTGGACGCTTTTGGCGGCATCGACATCCTGGTCAACAACGGCGGTGGCCCACCCCGCACGAAGGCGGTCGAGATCGACTACGAAGTCCTTCAGGAAGCTGTCGAGCTCCTGCTCCACTCGGCGGTCGGCCTAACGAATCTCTGCCTTCCGCATCTCGTCGCAAGCGGCCATGGCCGGATCATCAACATCGCCTCGAGCTCGGTGCGCGAGCCGATTGACAACCTTGCACTCTCGAACGCGGTACGGCCGGGCGTCATCGGTTGGGCGAAGACGCTGGCCCGGGAGCTCGGCCCTGACGCCGTCACGGTGAACTCGATCGCGCCGGGTCGGATCGAAACCGAGCGTCTGGTCGAGGTCTACCCCGACGGCCCGACGGAGGCGGACCTGCTGGCGATCCCGCTCCGCCGCTTCGGCCGGCCCGAGGAGGTCGCCGAGGTGGTCAGTTTCCTCGCGTCGGACCGGGCGTCGTACGTCACGGGAACCGTCATCCCGGTCGACGGCGGCATGACTCACGGACTGCTTTGAGACGGAGGCGCTTCTCCTGGCCGACGCTGGCGCTCGGTCTCGGAGCGGCCCTCCTGCTCGTCGTCGGCGTCCTCTACGTCGCCCCCTCCGGTGACTACATCTTCCTTCCCGACCGCGCTCGGGCCGTTGAGCCGCTCGTGAAAGTCCAGGGCGAGAAACCGGACAAGGACGGCGGCGGGATCTACTACGTCGCCGTCGACGTGCGGAAGGCGAGCCTGCTCGAAAGGGCAATCCCTGGGCTCAACGACGGAGCGACACTCGTGCCGGCAGACCAGGTGAACCCCGAGGGTGTCAACGACCGCCAGCGCCGGCAGAGCGAGTTGCAGGAGATGGCGCGCAGCCAGAAGTACGCGGCCGCGGTGGCGCTGCGCGCCGCCGGATACAAGGTCTCTGTGGAACCAAAGGGCGCGTTGATCGAGGCGGTCGGACAGGGATATCCGGCCTCGGGCAAGCTGCTCCCCGACGACGTCGTCATCGCAATCGACGGAAAGCCGGTTCGGAGCGCGAGAGACCTGACCGGCGAGCTGGACAAGCGAAAGCCCGGAGACGTCGTGCGGCTCACGGTTCGCCGCGGCAACAAGACGGACGAGGTCTCCATCCGAACGACCAAGAACCCCGAGGACGCCCAGCGCCCGTTCCTGGGGGTCGTCATCTCCGACGATGCGAACGTCAAGCTGCCGGTCAAGGTGGCGTTCGACATCGGCGACGTCGGCGGGCCTTCGGCCGGTCTTGCCTTCGCCCTCGACCTCACGGAGGAGCTGGGTCGCAACGTGGACCACGGCCGGAAGGTCGCCGCTACCGGAGAGATCCTGCTCGACGGGTCGGTGAGGCCGGTCGGCGGGATCAAGCAGAAAACGATCGGCGCACGGCGAGCTGGAATGGATTTCTTCCTCGTGCCTGGGGATAACGCGGCCGAGGCACGCCGATATGCCGACGGTTTGCGGATAGTCCCTGTGGACAGCTTTCAACAGGCGTTGCAGCGCCTGGCAACTCTTACGCCGAACGCGTAGAAAGCGTGAATTTCCGGTAAATTTTTTTGCCGGAAATTCCGTCGTTTTTGTACGCGAGCCCCTTGCACGCTCGCGCCGAACGTCTCAGTATCCCCGCCCAAGGAGCGGGCAGCGTTGAGGAAGGTTACGTTCGGTAATGAGCAAACGAGCCGAGGCAAGCTGCAGCGATTGCTATTTCCGCAGGGCGGGACTTTGCGCCCTCCCCCTGGACTCCCCCTGTCCAACGTTCAGGCCCGCAACGCCCCGTAGTCTGCGGCCGCCGCAGCAGCCTCGGCTCGTTCCCCTTCCCCAGCACCGCGCAGCCTGAGCCATAAAATCGGGCGGCGTGGCTCGCCGTCCCGACAGCAAAGATTGGGAGCCGCGGCTGTGGGCCGTGCTCGTCGGATTTCTGCTGCTGGCGGTCTACGTGATCGCGTTCGTCGTCAAGAACGACGACCGGATCAAGATCGACTTCGTCCTGTTTTCGGCGAGCGTTTCCCTGATCTGGGTGATGGTCTTCGTTTTTGCGCTCGGATTCCTAGGCGGCGTGTTGCTTTCCCAGCTCTACCGAAGACGACGAGGACAACAGACTCGCTAGTCGCCCTACCGCCTCGCCGATCTCTGCGGGCGAGGCGAAGCTGAAGGCGAGTCGCGCCGCCGAGCCGCCGCCTCCTCCGCGCGGGAAGAAGTCCGGGCCTGGAACGAAGGTCACGCCGGCGTCCTCCGCCGCCCCGAGGAGCGCCTTTGCATCCTGGCCCTCAGGAAGCTCGAGCCAGAGGAAGTAGCCGCCCTCGGGCCGGTTCCACCGTGCTCCGGCGCCGCCCAAACGCTCCTCGAGCGCGGCCAGCAGTGCATCCCGCCGCGCCTTCAGCAGCGAGCGCACACGCTCGAGATTGCGCTCCAGCGCGCCGCGGCGTAGGAATTCGAAGACGGTGGCCTGGGAGAGCAGCGACGGCGTGATGTAGGTCGAGGTCGCAAGCGACTCGACGGCCACGGCGAGCCTTTCCGGGAGCACGAGGTAGCCGACACGAACGCCGGGCGCCACGGTCTTCGAGAACGACGAGGAGTAGATCACGCGCTCGCCTCCTTCGAGCTCGTGAAGCGTCGGCAGCGAGTCACCCTCGAAGCGCACGAGACCGTACGGATCGTCCTCCAGGACGAGCAGATCGTGCTCGGCGGCCAGCTCGACGAGCCGTCGCCGCCCATCGGCGCCGAGGGTCTGGCCGGTCGGGTTCTGGAAGGTCGGGATCGTGTAGAGGAACGCCGGCGTCCGGCCCCGTTTCAGCTCGGCCTGCAGCGCGTCGAGATCGATGCCCTGCTCGGCGAGTGGAACCCCGACGACCTCGGCGCCGAGCGAGTCGAGGATCAGCAGCGGCCGGTCGTACGTCGGTGCTTCGACCAGAACACGCGCGCCGTCTTTGGCCAGCAGCTGAGCCAGGAAAACGAACCCCTGGAGCGAGCCGTTCGTGACGACGACCCGGCTGGGCGGTACAGCGTGTCGCTCGGCGATCCAGGCCCGAAGCGGCGCGTAGCCGCCGGACGACCCGTAGGAGAGCACCGTGGCCCCGTCCTCCTGGATCGCCGACCGTGCGCAGTCGGCCAGCTCCTCGACCGGAATGCACTCGGGGGCCGGCACGCCGCGGGCGAGCGAGATCGTCTCCATGAGACCGGACTCTAGGATCATCGGCGGATGGCTGCTCGCACTGCCGCGCTGGCCGCCGCTGTGCTCGTCGCCGCGCTCGACGTCGTATACCTCGTTGCGAGGCATCACGGCGACGCCGCGGATGTCGCCGTCGTGTCAACGGCGCTCGGCGTCGCCGCGGTGCTCGCCGCCGCGGCGCCGTTCGTCCGTCGGCGGACCGCATTCCTCGGCGCGTCGTTTGCAATCGTCCTGGTCGTCGCCCTCCTGACGGGACTGACGATCGGCCCGCTCCTCGTCCCGCCGCTCGTGCTGTTGTTCTACGCGGCGCTCAGGTAGCGGGCGCAGGCGATCATCTCGGCTCCGCCGTTCCAGGCGAGTGCGTGCGCAATCGCCCAGCCGCGCGTCCGCTCCGGATCGAGCTCGAGCCGCTCTACCAGGTAGGCCAACCGGCGCTCCATGCGGCGCTCGGACGTCGGACGTCGGTCGCGGATCAGCGAGGCCACGTCGAACTCGCGCTCGCCGACCATCGGCTTGGCATCGATCGCGAGCCACCCGCGCTCGGAAAGAAGCACGTTCCCGCCGTGGAGATCCTGGTGCAGCAGGACGGATTCGCGCTGGGTCGGTCCCGCCTCCCGTAGGAACGCAACGGCCCGGTCGACCAGCTGACGGTCGAGACCGCGCTCCGGCAGCTCCTCGGCCCACTGCGCGGCCGCGTCTTCGAGGCGCCGGAAGGGCTCGCCGGCCGGGATCCACAGCTGCTCGAGCACGTCGGCGGCAATCTCAGTGGCGTTGTCGTCGGGCAACGCCCAGAGCTGCGTTGCCGGCCGGAGCCGCTCGACGAGCATGGCTCGCCGTTCGTCGTCGCGAGCGAGCAGCTGCACCGCGCCGACCCCGTTCCACCGCGCGAATGCCTCCGCCTCGTGCTCGCTTTCCTCGTCGGGCAGGCTGAGCTTCAGGAACGCGTCACCGGCGGGAGCGACGAACGAGTGACCGGTGTCGACCGGCTCCTCGAGATCGAGCGACCACTGCGCAACGCACTCGGCCACGAGGCCCGGCAGCTCGACGAGCCATTCCGGTCCGCCGGGGATCCTGGCCATCGTCTCGGCGAGGTTCGGCGGAAGCTCGAAGCGTCAGGTCACGGCGACGACCTCGGCAGCCAGCCGGGCGACCTCCGTCGGCGTCGTGCCGACCCGGACCCCGCAGGCTTCCAGCGCTTCCTTCTTCGCCTGGGCGGTGCCCGACGTGCCGGAGATGATCGCTCCGGCGTGGCCCATCGTCTTGCCGGGCGGCGCGGTGAAGCCCGCGATGTAGGCGACGACGGGCTTCGTCATGTTCGCCTCGATGAACTCCGCGGCCTTCTCCTCCTCGGCGCCGCCGATCTCACCCACCATGACGACGATCTCGGTCTCGTCGTCCGCCTCGAAGCGCTCGAGGACGTCGATGAAGCCCGAGCCGACCACGGGATCGCCACCGATGCCGACGATCGTCGAGTTGCCCAGCCCCAGCTGTGTCAGCTCGTGGCCGATCTGGTACGTGAGCGTGCCCGAGCGGCTGACGAGCCCAATCGCGCCCTCGCGGAAGATCTCGGCGGGGATGATCCCGACGTTCGCCTTCCCAGGCGAGAGCGCACCCGGGCAGTTCGGCCCCAGCATCGTGATGCCCTTGGGACGCATGTAGTTGTAGACGCGCAGCATCTCGTGCGCCGGCAGGCCCTCCGCGATGCAGATCACGGTCTCGATGCCTGCGTCGACCGCCTCGTAGATGGCGTCGGTCGCGAAGCGCGCCGGGACGAAGACCATCGTCGTGTTCGCGCCGGCCTCCACAACCGCCTCGGCGACGGTGTCGAAGATGGGGATCCCTTCGACGTCCTGGCCGCCCTTGCCCGGCGTGACCCCGGCGACGACCTGCGTCCCGTAGTTGCGGTTCCGCACACCGTGGAACGAGCCCTCCCGCCCGGTCAGCCCCTGGACGACGAGCCGCGTGTCGTTGTCGACGATGATCGCCATCAGGGCTTCCTGGCCTTCAGCAGGATCTTCCGGTCGACGTAGTCGCCGTCGTCGATCGCGTCGGCGATCAGGGCCTTCACCTGCTCGGCCTCCCGGCCGGTCGTCTCCGTCCGCGCGAGCCAGGACTCGAGCGGACGGCGCTTCTCCAGGATCTCGACCTGCTCGATCCGCAGTCCTGCGTCCTCGAGGAGGCCGCGCCACTCGCCCTCGCTGTACGAGCGCACGTGCGTCGGGTCGCGGAGCTTCTCGGCGTCCTCGACCCGCTCGCTCGTGAACAGTGTGTCCTCGATCAGGACGACCCGGCGGGCGACGCGTGCCATCTCGTGCGCTGCGGCCTCAACGTCGTCGAAATGATGAGGAGCGATCCGGCACGTGACGACGTCGAACGATGAGTCGGCGAAGGGAATGTGCTCGGCCGGCGCGAGCACATCCGCCCGCATGCCGGGCGCCGGATCGAGGGTCGTTACGCGGAAGCCGGCCGCGCGCAGGCGGTTGGCGGTGTGTCCGCCGCCGGAGGCTACGTCGAGGGCGGTCTCTCCCTCGGCCCAGGAGACGAGCAGCTCGAGGTCGGCGCCCTCCCGCTGGTCCGCCAAGCCGCGATACGCCTCGGCACGCCTGCTCCAGAGATCCGTCATGCAGCCAGCTCCACGGCGCGCTTCGCGGCGTCGAGCATCGTCGGCTCCACGTGCAGGTTCGGAGGCGCGGCCTCCTGGAGCAGCCGACGGCCCTCGTCTGCATTTGTCCCGTCGAGGCGAACGACGATGGGATCGTCGATCGTCATCTGCTCGAGTGCGGCGAGGATCCCGCGCGCGACCTCGTCGCAGCGGGTGATGCCGCCGAAGATGTTGAAGAGGATCGACTTCACCTGCGGATCGGCGGTGATGACCTCGAGGGCATCGACGACCCCCTGGGCATCGCCGCCGCCGCCGAGGTCGCAGAAGTTCGCGGGCCGACCACCAGCGAGTGCGACCACGTCCAGCGTGGACATGACCAGCCCGGCCCCGTTCCCGAGAACGCCCACGTCGCCGTCCAACTTCACGTAGGTGACGTCCTTCTCGCGCGCCGCGCGCTCCTCTGGCGGATAGGCCTCCAGGTCGCGCATCTCGGCGATGTCTGGATGCTTGTAGAGCGCGTTGTCGTCGACGGTGAACTTCGAGTCGAGCGCCTTTACCTGGCCGTCCGGCGTGACGATCAACGGGTTGATCTCGGTGAGCATCGCGTCGGTGCCGACGAACGCGGCATAGAGCTGCTCGGCGATCTTCGCGATCTGTCTCTGCTCGCCCTCGTCCTCGAGGCCCGCGCCGTAGATCAGCCGGCGCGCCTGGTAGGGCTGGAAGCCTTCGAGCGGGTCGACGTGCAAGCGAGCGAGCGCCTCCGGACGCTCGGCGGCGACCTCCTCGATGTCGATGCCACCCTCCTTCGTGAACATGAAGAGCGCCTTCTTCTCGCCCCGGTCGAAGGTCAAAGACAGGTAGTACTCCCGGGCAATGTCGGAGGCCGACTCGATCCAGAGCTTGCGCACGACGTGGCCGTTGATGTCCATCCCGAGGATGTCGCGCGCGTGCGCCTCGGCCTCGTCGGGCCCGTCCGCGAGCTTGATCCCACCGGCCTTTCCGCGGCCGCCGGTGAGCACCTGGGCCTTGACGACCACCTGTCCTCCGAGCTCCTGGGCGGCGGTTCTCGCCTCCTCGGGCGACGTCGCCACCCGGCCGTCGGAGACAGGGATCCCGAAACGGCGAAACAGCTCCTTGCCCTGGTACTCGTAGAGATCCATTGACCGGCTGGCGAGTCTATCCAGCGCTCCTTGCTCTGGTCACGCTCCTGATCGCCGGTTGTGGGCCCCCGGGGCCCGAGTTGGCGCCGCCCGCGCAAACGGGCACGCTCGACCTGGGCTGGGTCGAGCGTGATCGCAAGGACAACTTCACGTTCCGGGTCGAGCGGCTCGTGATCGCTGACAACGGCTGGAGGGCTGAGGTCTCGGTGCGAAACGGCTCTCAGACCCCGTTCAGGCTGCAGGAGGGAAGCGTGGGGCTCGTGCTGCTCGATACCCGGACGATGGCCGAGCTGAACCGGCTCACGGGAGACCTCGAGCACACGCCCCCGGCGCTGAAGCCGGACCGCCTTCGGCCTCCGGCGCCTTCCGTGCTCGGGCCGGCCGCGTTTTGGCGCGGAACGATCGTCGGGAGCGAGGTGCTGCGCCAGGGAAGCGTCGTCCGTTTTCTCTTCGGTCCGTATTCATCGGCCGGCGAGCGTTTTCGCAGCGAGGCGACCGAGTTTTTCTGGGTCACCGATCACTCGGTGCGTTTGAGGTGACCCTCACGGCATGCCGCGCTGGGAAGGCCACTACACTCGATTCGACATCCCCGAGCGAAGGAGCCGAGATGAGCGAACGCACGACGCTCAGCGACGATGAGATTCGGACCGACGTCGCACAGGAGATCCGGGAAGAGACCGCCGACGCGGACATGGATGACACGGACGACACCGACTCGGACGACACCGATTCCGACTCGGACGACACGGATCCCTAAGGCACTCTCGCGCTGCGTCGAGCCGCTCGACGCCGCGGAGTTCCTCGAGGACTACTGGGAGCGTGGGCCGCTCGCGGTAGAGCGAAACGAGCCCGGCCGCTACGACGACCTACTTTCAGAGGCCGAGGTGGAGCAGCTCGTCTGTTCCGGCGGCCTGCGCTATCCCGGCTTCCGCCTCGTCAAGGCGGGAGAGAAATTGAGCGTTCGCTACTACACCGAGGACGTTCTGTGGCGTCCCGCTCCCTTCACCGGGACGGCCAACGTCGAGCGCGTGCTCGCCGAGTGGGAACGCGGCGCGACGATCGTGCTCCAGGGCCTTCATCTCACGAACCCGGCGGTCGGCGCTTTCTGCCGATCGCTCGAGGAGACGCTGGGCCACCCGGCTCAGGCGAATGCGTACTACACGCCACGCGCGGCGCAGGGTTTGCCCGTCCACCACGACACCCACGACGTTTTCGTCCTGCAGGTCTCCGGCCGCAAGCGGTGGCTCGTCTACGAGCCGGTGCTCGAGCTTCCGCTCAAGAACCAGCGCTACTCGCCCGAGCTCGGTGAGCCCGGAGAGCCGGTGGAGGATCGCGTCCTCAAGCCCGGCGACATGCTGTATCTGCCTCGCGGCTGGCTGCACGAGGCCCTCACCTCCGACACCGATTCGCTGCACCTCACCGTCGGGGTGAACGTCGTGACCCGGCTGGACGCGGTGCGCGCCGCCCTGGAGGAATGCGGCGAGGACGTCGAGTTCCGGCGGTCGTGGCAGTCGGGGAACGGCGGCGACGAGCTGCTGGAGGCACTCCGCGAGCGGCTCGGCCCGGACGACGTCGAGCGGCGGGCCCGCGATCAGCTCGTCCGGAAGCGGCGGCCGATTCGCGAAGGCCAGCTCGCCCAGCTTCGGGCGCTCGACGACCTACGGCCGGAGACCGAGCTCGAGCGCCGCCCGACGGTGCTCGCCGACCTGGTCGAGCGGGATGGCTCTGCGGCGCTTGTCTTCGAGGGCCGCGAGCTGACGTTTCCGGCGCACGCGCGAGACGAGGTGGTCGCCATCGCCGATTCCGAAGGGCCGTTCTCCGTCTCGGATCTGCCCGGCTCGCTGGACGACGACGGCCGGCTCGTTCTCGCTCGCAGGCTCGTCCGCGAGGGCTTTCTCCGGATCAGCGGGGCGTAGCCGCGTAGCGGAGAGGTCGCTTCGCGGTCTCCGACTTGCACGTCAGCTGGGTGAGCTCGCCGAGCACTACGGCAACCTCTTGTTCCCGACGGCCGCTCGGTGTGTCGAAGGCGACGATCCAGCGCTCCTCGCCGACCTTGTCGGCGTGCGCCATCGATAGGTCGTCGAGGCCGGTCAGTCCTTCGTCTTCCCGAATCCGTCGCTCCGCCGCCTGGACCGCGAACGACCAGCACGTGCGACCGCGGTAGTGCGCCAGCGAGATCCGTCCCGCGAGGTACTCGTCCACGACCGTCGCCACGTCGTCTCGGTCGACGCGGCCGTAGTAGACCCCCTGGGGCAGGCAGATCAGGTTCCCCGCGAACCGGTCGCCGCCGACGTGCGTCGACTGCCAGGCCGACTCCTCGTCGAGCTGCTCGCGGAGCCCTTCGAAGAGCGGGCGCCCGTGACGCGCGCAGCAGGGATCGTGCTTTCCGTGGGTGCAGGCAAGGAAGAGCGGCTCCT
>DATGDB010000013.1:0-13468 GCA_035311205.1 Gaiellaceae bacterium
CCATTTCTCCTTCTTTCGTGGGAGGTACGGGGACGTTCGGCGCGAGCGGCGGCTCAGCTCGGGCCGCTCCCTCCATTCCGCCTGCCAGTGCGGCTCGCAGCCCTCGCGGCGAAAGACTTCGACGACCTCGAGGTACCGCTGCGCTTCCTCGGCGACGGTCATCGGATCGGCCTCGCGACGAGGAGGTGGGCGTAGCCGCTTCGACTGGGCGCCGACGAGTGTGTCCCGAGGAACCGCGCTCGAACGCGCCAGCGCCCTGCTGCCGGCGGCCGCCACGAGACCGTCGCTCCGGCCGCGAGGCGTACGACGCGATGGAAGTGCCAGCCGGTCAAGGGATCGAACCGGTCGATCTGGAGCTCCACGCGGCCACCTGACGGCAGCGGCGAGACGACGCAGCCGAGCGTTACAACGGCGCCCGGCGACACCTCCGCGGAGCTCTGGCCCGAGATGAGCACCGAGGTCGACGTCACGTCGCGTAGGAGCAGCGCGAGGCGATAACGACCGCCGCGGCTTCCCACCGCGCCGCCTACGGCAACGACGTACCGCCCGCGCTCGAGCCGCCGGCGCAGCGTTCCGGCATCGGACGCGATTCGGCGGCCACTGTCGTCCAGCAGGAGCAGCGAGAAGGAGCGGCCGGCGGGCTGGGCCAGCCGAAGGCGAGCCTCGCTCAGCCGCTCGACATCGAAGTGGTAGATGTCGACGATGTCGACTCCGGATGGCGCAAGCGCGCCGCGGGCTGTCGACCCAAGGCTGATTCCGACGCCCAGGTCGTCGGCGCCTGCGCGCGCAACTCGCAGCCGGTACGACTGGCGCCCAGAAGCGGACGAAGCCTCGACCTCGAAGCTGTACCTGCCGCCGCCGTCGCGGCCTGGCGTGAAGGACATGTACCGCCCGCAGCCGAGGCTCACAACGGTGTTGCGTGTCCGGAGGCTCGCACGGGCACAAGGGCTCGAGCTGTACGCGATCCGGTAGGTGGTGCCGCGGTGCAGCCGGACGGACCAGACGTCGTTCGCGTCCGTCAGTCCGTTGACCGACTCGTGCACCCCACCACGCGGCAACGATCGGCCCGGCAACCGCTCGGGCATCTCGCCGGCTCGAACGCTGAGCCTGAACTCTCCCGGACTGGAGCCGCGCCTGTCGCCGACGAGAAGCAGATACGACGCTCCCGGCTTCGTTGCGATGGGGAGTACGGCGTTGCCCTTGCGGTCTGTTGCCGCGCAGCTGACAGGATCGAGGCGAGAGCGGACCGAGTGAAAGGCTGCGACGGCCGCGTCGCGCTCGCCGACCGCAAGTTGCACGATCGCGCGGCCGCTTCTCGGGCCGTTCAGGCGATACCAGACACCGCCGCCCGACAGCCCGCAGAAGCGGAAATCGTCACCGGTCGCGCCGAGCGTCGACCCGTGTACGTGCGCCGGCAGCCGGCCGAGTCTCTCCGCATCGCCGCGGATGTCGTTCGGCGGTGGGAGGTAGAGGTCGGCGCGGATGTCGAACTCGCCGTCGGCCGCTCCCGGCCGGCGACCCACGAGGATCAGGTAGCCGGCGCCGCGGACCGCCTGCACCGACGCGGTGGCCTTGCCACCGGCTTTGGCCGTGCCGCAGCTGATCTCCTGGATGTTCGAGGAGTTGCGCCGGTAGATCCGGACGATGGGGGCCAGCGGCCCCGCCCCTTGCACCGACGCGACGATGGTGCCGTCCGGGGCAGCCTCGATCCGGTACCAGACAGTGCCGTCGATGCGGCCGCACGGTGAGACCTGAGGGTCGAGGCGTTCGACCGTTGCCTCCGCGGTCGTGCCGTGCGCGGCTGCGGGGAACGTAGGCAGAAGTTGAGAGTCGGCTCGGTTGTCATTCGGCGGCGGCGCCGCGAATGCCGGAGCCGCGAAAACGAGTGCAGCTAGGGCTGTGAGCAAGATCTTCATGCCCTCGAGCCTGCGCCGAGGCGCTCACAGGGCGCTCACACGCCGCTCATACGGGGGTATACGAAGCGAAGCTGAGGTTGTTCAATTGGAGGCGATGTCCGCTGTCGAGGTGAGGCTCCTCGGGCCGCTGGAGGTCCGGATCGACGACCAACCAGTCGAGCTGCGCCGCCCGAAGCAGCGCGCACTGCTTGCGCTACTCGCACTGCGCGCCGGAGAGGTCGTCTCCACTGATCGCCTTGTCGACGAGCTGTGGGGCGAGGCGCCTCCCAAGGCGGTCGTGGGCTCCCTGCAGAACCTCGTCTCGGAGCTGCGCAAGGCACTCGGGCCGGACGTCTTACTGACGCGAGCACCGGGCTACGTCCTCGCAGTCGATCGCGAGCTCGTCGACGCTCATCGCTTCGAGCGGCTCTTTCGTGAGACGCCAGAACGCGGCGCGGAGACGCTCCGCGAAGCGCTTGCGCTCTGGCGGGGCCCGCCGCTCGCAGAGCTGGCCTCGGAGCCGTTCGTGCAGGCCGAGGTTGCACGGCTGGAGGAACTTCGAGCCGCAGCGAAGGAAGCGCTCTTCGATGTGGAGCTAGAGCTCGGCCGCCACGCTCAACTCGTGGCCGAGCTGGAGGCTTTCGTCGGAGAGCATCCCCTCCGCGAGCGGCCACGCGGCCAGCTCATGCTGGCGCTCTACCGTTCGGGCCGGCAAGCCGACGCGCTTGAGGCGTACCGCCACGCGCGTGAGACTCTCGTCGAGGAGCTCGGGCTCGAGCCCTCCTCGGCGCTGCAACAGCTGGAGCAGGCGATCCTCCGCCACGACCCGTCGGTCGACCTCGAGCGTCCGCAGGCGAAGACGGCTCGCGAGCCCGAACGACGGAAGACGCTCACGATCCTCTTCGCCGACCTCGTGGACTTCTCTTCGCTCGCGATCGAGCTCGATCCCGAGGTGCTGCGGGGCGTGTTGAACGCGTACTTCGACGTCGTTCGCACCGTCGTCGAGCGTCACGGCGGCACGGTGGAGAAGTTCATCGGAGATGCGGCCATGGCCGCCTTCGGGATTCCCGAGGTCCACGAGGACGACGCTTTGCGTGCGGTGAGGGCTGCATCGGAGCTGCACGAGGCGCTTGGCGAGCTCCACTCCCAGCACGGCGTCGAGCTCGAGCTTCGTGTCGGCGTGAATACCGGCGAAGTGCTCACAGCCGAGCCATCCTCCGGCGAGTCGTTCGCCACCGGCGGGGCGGTTGTCCTGGCCACCCGCCTCCAGGAGGCGGCGCAGCCCGGCGAGACGCTCGTCGGCGAGACTACGTACAAGCTCGTGCGGGATGCCGCCACGGCCGAGGCCGTCGAGCCGATCGAGCTGGGACGTGCGCTCGGCCGGGTGCCTGCGTTCCGCTTTCTCGGGTTCGAGGACGACGCGGCTGGGCTGCAGCTACGGCGCACGGCCCCGCTCGTGGGGCGAGCAGACGAGCTCGCGCGGTTGCGCGCTCTTTTCGCCGGCGTGCAGAGCGAGCGGCGCAGCCGTGTCGTCACCCTGCTCGGCGAGGCCGGCATCGGCAAGACCCGCCTTGCCGCGGAGCTCGTGTCGTCGGCGGGCGCCACCGTCCTCGTCGGCCGCTGCGCTCCGTACGGCGAGGGCGCGAGCTACTTGCCCCTCGTCCAGGCCGTTCGCCAGGCCGTGCCGACTCGCGTGCGAGCCAGTGTCGCCTCGCTGCTCGCGGGGGACGAGAACGCCGAACTCGTCGCCCAGCGGATCGCGGAATTGATCGGAGACGCAGAGGGGACGGCATCCACGGGGGAGCTCTTCTGGGCCGTGCGGCGCTTTTTCGAAGCGCTCGCAAGAGAGCGGCCGGTCTTGCTCGTCTTCGACGATGTCCACTGGGCCGAGCCGACGCTCCTGGATCTCATCGAGTACCTCTCGGCTTGGGCCCCGGAGGCCCCCGTGCTGATTCTGTGCATTGCGCGACCTGAGGTGTTGGAGAAGCGCCCGGGCTGGGCGGACGCGAATGCGATCAGGCTCGATCCGCTGTCGGCGGACGAATCAGCGAGGCTCGTCGAGGAGCTGGCCGAGGTCCCTCACGACGTCCGCTCCCGGATCGTGGACGTGGCCGAGGGGAATGCGCTTTATCTCGAGCAGCTGCTCGCTTATGTCGTCGAGAATGAGGCATCCGAGGCCATCGAGTCGCTCCCGCCGTCGATCGACGCGCTCCTCGCCAGCCGGATCGAGCGGCTCGAGCCCGAGGAGCGCGCAGTGCTCGAGCGCGCCGCGGTCGTTGGGAAGGAGTTCACGCGCTCTTCAGTCCTCCACCTGACGCCGCCGGACCACCTCCCCATCGGGGACGGATGCCTGGCGACCCTACGCCGCAAGGGGCTGATCCTCGCTCTGCCACTGCCGCAGTCAGACGACAACGACTCGTTCCGCTTCCACCACGCGCTCATTCGCGACGTGGCCTACGCCGGGATCACGAAGGAGGCTCGCGCCGAGCTTCACGAGCGCCATGCCGCCTGGCTGGAGCAGCGGAACGGCCCGGACGAGATCATCGGCTACCACCTAGAGCGAGCGCACCGTTATCGCTCCGAGCTACGGCCCGGCGATCCCGGCCTTGCCGGGCTTGCCCAGCGCGCGGGGGAGCACTTGGCCAATGCCGGTCTCCGCGCATTCAAGCGGGCGGACACGTCGGCGGCGGTGAGCCTCCTCGGGCGAGCTGTGGCATTGCTTCCAAGCGACGACCCTCGTCGCCTGGAGGCGCTATGCGAATTGGGCAATGCCCAGCATGGAGCGGGAGACGTTGCTGCCGGCGAAGCGACGCTCGGCGAAGCGGTTGCGCGCGCTCAGGAGGCAGCGGATCGGAGATTCGAGCTGCGCGCGCGGATGGAGCGCTCGTATCTGCGCCTGTTCACCGATCGCGAAGCCGACGTGACCGAGCTTTTCAAGCTCGCACACGAGGCAAACCCGGTGTTCGAACAGCTCGGGGACGATCGGGCACTTGGCCGTGCGTGGCGCCACATCGGCTACGCGCGCGGCTCGATGGAGGGACGTTGTGCCGAGTGGCTGGAGGCTTCCGAACGCGCCCTCGTGTACTACCGCCGGTCGGGCTGGTCGGCCGCCGGCTGCCTAGGGAGCATCGGCGCGGCGCTGTACTACGGTCCGACGCCGGTACCAGAAGGCGTGGATCGCTGTGAGGAACTTCTTACGGAGACAACCGACCGGTTGGGCACTGCGAACGTGCTCACGTTCCTCGGCGGCCTTCACGCTCTCGCCGACCGCTTCGAGGACGGATTTGCCTTCCTGGCCGAGGCCAACACGATCTATCACGAGATCGGCGCGCTCTACATGCAGACGGATGACAACAGCCGAGGCCTTGGGCGGAGCCACCGGCTTGCGGGCGACTCCGAGGCAGCGGAACGCGTCTTCCGCGAGTGCTGCGAGACCTTCGAGCGCGTTGGCAACGCGGCGGGCCTCGCCAGCGTCGCCGCCGAGCTCGGCGAGGCCCTCTATGCCCACGGGCGCTACTCGGAAGCCTCAGACTGGTGCCGCCTGGCGGAGAAATCTGCTCCGTCGGGCGATGTGGCCGCGCAGTTTGGTTGGCGGGGACTTCGAGGGCGGCTACTGGCCCGCGAGGGCTTGATTGCGGAGGGCGAGGCGCTGGTCCTCGATGCATTGCGGATCGCCGAGCGGACGGACGCGGTCACGCACCACGGCGAAGTGCTCCTCGATTTCGCGGAAGTTCTCCGGCTCGGGGAACGCCACGCAGAGGCTGCGGCGCGCATCGAGGAGGCGCTGGATCTCTTCGACGCCAAGGAGAACGCGGCGTCGGCGCGCCTCGCACGATCGCTGCTTGCGGAGCTGACGGTCGTCTGACCACGCACGGAAAGCCCCTGACAGGGCTCTCCGTGGCCGGATGAGGTTGCCGAACTACGGCCCACCGCCGACGCCCAGGTTCGCAATCGACAGAGCCGCTGCGACGCTGGCGAGGATGATGAGGAGCTGCCTGATCATCGACTGCCTCCCTTCCCGTTCTAGACATTTCATGTCTAGCCAGTATGGTAGGCAGAAAATGAATAATCAAGACTAGTCTGGTAATGCTTAGGTAAGGACTAGCCTTTATCTGTTAAGATCTTGTCTATGGCAGAGCAACCAGCGCTCGGAGATCGGATCCGCGAAGCGCGGGCATCAAAGGGTTGGAAACAGCGGGAGCTCGCCTCAGAGGTCGAGGTCGAGCCGATCACCGTCTCCCGCTGGGAGCGCGGGGCAACCACGCCCGACCTCGATGTGCTGCGGCTCGTTGCGGAGGCGACGGGGAAGCCGCTCGGCTACTTCGTGGCAGGCGACGAGCAGCCTCAGGCCACCGCCGACTCAGCTGAAGCGATCCAAATGCTGCAACGAGCCGCCGATCGCCTTGCCCAGGAGGCCGACCGAATCTCAGCCCTGCTCGAAGAGGTCCGAACTGAGCTAGCTCGGCGCCGCTGAGACGCGAACCATGAGGGCAAACGCGGTCGCTGTCGGCGGCCGCTCATCCGGGTCTTTGGCCAGTGCCTGTCGAAGTGCGAGCCAGACGGTTCCCGGTATCTCGCGCCGTCCAACGCACGGGTCCTCTGGTTCCTCCGACAAGTGGGCAAGCGCGGCTTCTGCGAAGGGACGTCGCGCGAACGGAGCGTTGCCGGCCAGGCACTCGTAAAGGACGCAACCCAGCGCATAGAGGTCGGCGGCCGGGCCGGCAGGCTGTCCCCGGATCACCTCCGGAGCGAGATAGTCAAGGGTTCCGACAACTCGGCCGGGTGCCGTGAGGACCGTGTCGGCGAGGCCGCGCGCGACTCCGAAGTCGGTCAGCGCCGCGCCTTCGGGCCCGAGCATGACGTTGGAGGGCTTGACATCGCGGTGGATGAGGTTGTGGCTATGGAGTGCGTCGAGTCCGGTGGCGAGCTCGGCCGTCAAGCGCACCAGGTCTGCGAGGGGGAGAGGTCCGGAGCGGGTGAGCCGGTCGGCCAGCGTCTCTCCCTCCACGAACCGTGCCGCGAGGTAGTGCCGGCCTTCCGCCTCGCCGGCGTCGACGACCCCAACGAGGTGTCGATGCTCGACCTGCGCAGCGATTCGCCCTTCGCGCGCGAAGCGTCGCCTGTACGTCTCGTCGCCAGAGAGCTCCCGCTTCAAGACTTTCAGGGCCACCACGTCGCCCCGCGGCTCCCGCACCGCACGGAACACGATCCCCATGCTTCCTTCGCCCAGAACGCCCTCGAGCCGGTACGGCCCGACGCTTGTTCCCGGCCGCAGGTCGACGGCCATTTCACGAGCATAGAGCGACATTTCATCAGTGTGTTAAAACCGGTCGATGGTGATTGTCCCGCGTATCGGTACTGAGTTCGCGGGATACCGAATTGAGGCTCTGATCGGACGGGGCGGGATGAGCGTCGTCTACAGGGCCGAGAATCCGCGCCTCGGAAACAAGGTCGCGCTCAAGCTCCTCGCCGAGGAGCTTGCAACCGACGAGAGCTTTCGAGAGCGGTTCGTCCGCGAATCACGGACTGCTGCGGCGATCAACCACCCGAACATCGTCACGATCTACGACGCCGGCGACTGGGACGGCGTGCTCTACATCGCGATGCGCCACGTCGACGGCGACCTCAAGGAGCTGCTGAAGCGCGATGGCCCGCTCCCGATCGACACGGCCCTGGCGGTCGTCTCCCAGGTCGGAAGCGCCCTCGACGCGGCGCACGCCCGGGGACTTCTGCATCGCGACGTCAAGCCCGCCAACATCCTCCTCGATCCTGCTTCGGAGCCGGACGATCTGCCACACGCCTACCTGGCCGACTTCGGCCTGACGAAGCATCTCGAGTCGAGGAGCGGGATCACAGCATCAGGCCAGTTCGTCGGGACGATCGACTACATGTCGCCCGAGCAGATCGAGGGTCGCGATGTCGACGCGCGGACGGACATCTACTCGCTCGGCTGCGTCGTCTTCGAATGCCTTGCGGGTACGACACCGTTCCGTCGCGAGACCGACGTGGCCGTCCTGTGGGCACACATGCGGGAAGATCCGCCGCCTGTCACCGAGCTTCGGCCGGAGCTCTCCGCGGCGGTCGACCAGGTGGTCGCAAAGGCAGTCGCCAAGGACCCCGATCATCGTTACTCGAGGTGCCGCGAATTGATCGACGATCTGGGAGAGGCCCTGGGCGCCGAGCGCGGCCGCACACGTGCGGCGCCGACAGCCGTTGTCGCGAAGGCCGAAGCCGGGCGGCTGGCTCCTGCCGGGCGCGAGCAAAGGCCACGCCGGTGGCTGAGGTGGGCGTCGGCCGCGGCCGCACTCGTCGTCGCCGCCGTTGTCGGCGGCGTGGCCGTGGCCCTCCTGCGGCCGGAGGACACGCGGATCATCGCTGCCACGGGAACGCCGCCGTCCACGGCTTACGACCAGCTCTTGATCGACCTGGTGCCGAAGTCCTTACAGCGCTCGTGTCGTCCTACCGAGCGGCTCACACAGGACTTCGATTCGAGCATCGTCTGCCGAACCGGCGGCCGAGACGTGAACAGGGTTCAGTACAACAAGGCGCAGTCGGGACGTCTGATGAACGCTCACTTCAGGAAGCGCGCGTTGGCCGAAGGGCTCGTGCTGCCCTCGGAATCGCTGAAGAGAAAGAGCAACTGCGGGAGCCCGCCTGCTCTTGCCGAGTGGCGCCGCGTGGGCGAGACCGGACATCGACCGATCAGGCCGGGCGAGGAGCCGAATGGACGGTTCCTCTGCTATCGCCAGAACGGCTGGGCCGCGATCGAGTGGACCGACAACCGGCGAGATGTGTACTCGACCGCCTACGGGAACGACCTCGGACGACTCTACGGGTGGTGGATGAAGAGGCCCGGCCCGCTTGCGGGCGCCTAGCGAGCTCTTTGAGCTGGTTCACCTTCGCGCAGTACGCGGCATCTAGCCTGTTCCCATAATGGCGCAGTTCAAGACGTCCGACGCCTACCTGCCGACCGGTGACCAGCCGCACGCGATCGAGACGATCGCGGATGGCCTGAACGCCGGCGAGCGGTTCCAGACGCTGCTCGGTGCGACCGGGACGGGGAAGACCGCCACGATGGCGTGGTCGATCGAGCAGGTCGGCAAGCCGGCCCTCGTCATCGCCCACAACAAGACGCTGGCCGCGCAGCTCTGCAACGAGTTCCGGGAGTTCTTCCCGGACAACGCGGTCGAGTACTTCGTTTCCTACTATGACTACTACCAGCCCGAGGCGTACGTCCCGCAGGCCGACCTCTACATCGAAAAGGACTCGTCCCGGAACGACGACATCGACCGCCTGCGCCACTCGGCCACCTCGTCGATCATCTCCCGGCGAGACGTCATCATCGTCGCGTCGGTCTCGGCGATCTACGGACTCGGCTCGCCGGAGGAGTACGAGAACCGCCTCGTGATGCTCCACGTGGGCGAGGAGCAGGACCGCGACCTCATGCTTCGGAAGCTGATCGACATCCACTACACGCGGAACGACGCGTTCCTAGGCCGCGGGCGCTTCCGCGTCAAGGGCGACGTGATCGAGATCCAGCCGGCGTACGAGGAGTCCGCGTACCGGATCTCGATGTTCGGCGACGAGATCGAGCAGATCACGCACTTCGACCCGCTCACGGGCGAGGTCTATGGGCGGCTCGAGTACCTGAACATCTTCCCGGCGACCCAGTACGTGACCTCGAAGCCGACGATCGAGCGGGCCGTGGACGAGATCCGCCACGAGCTCGAGGAGCAGGTGAAGCTGTTCGAGTCCGAGGGCCGCATGCTCGAGGCACACCGAATCAGACAGCGCACCGAGTACGACGTCGAGATGATGGTCGAGCTCGGCTTCTGCAACGGGATCGAGAACTACTCGCGGATCCTCGACGGACGGCCAGCAGGGTCAGCGCCGTACACGTTGATCGACTACTTCCCGTCCGACTTCGCAGTGTTCATCGACGAATCGCATCAGACGGTGCCGCAGCTCGGGGGCATGTACGAAGGAGACCGGTCCCGGAAGCAGACGCTCGTCGACTTCGGCTTCCGGCTGCCCTCGGCGCTCGACAACCGGCCGCTGCGGTTCGACGAGTTCCTGGCGAAGGTGCCGCAGATGGTGTTCGTGTCAGCCACGCCGGGCCCGTTCGAGCTGCGCCACTCGACCCGGGTGGCCGAGCAGCTGGTCCGGCCCACCGGCATCGTCGACCCGGAGGTCGAGCTGCGCGCGACGAAGAACCAGATCGACGACCTGCTGAACGAGATCAGGCACCGCGAGGAAGCGGGCGAGCGGGTACTCGTCACGACGCTGACGAAGAAGATGGCCGAGGACCTGACCGACTACCTGCTCGAGTCGGGCGTCAAGGCGCGCTACCTGCACTCCGAGATCGACACGCTCGACCGGATCCAGCTGATCCGCGAGCTGCGGCTGGGGGACTACGACGTCCTCGTCGGGGTCAACCTGCTCCGTGAGGGGCTCGACCTGCCGGAGGTCTCGCTGGTCGCCATCCTCGACGCCGACAAGGAGGGTTTCCTGCGCGGGAAGACGGCGCTCATCCAGACCATCGGGCGGGCGGCGCGGAATACGAACGGCAAGGTGCTGATGTACGCGGACAAGCTGACGGAGGCGATCAAGGGCGCGCTCGACGAGACGAACCGGCGCCGTGCCGTCCAGCTCGCCTACAACGAGGAGCACGGCATCACGCCGGAGTCGATCCAGAAGGGCGTGTCCGACATCGCCGAGTTCCTGTCGCTGGAGGCTCCGACCGTGCCGAGGCGGCGGCGTGGAGCCCAGAAGGTCGAGGGGATGAGCTCTGACGAGATCGAGCGGCTGGTCGTCACGCTCGAGGAGGAGATGTTCGCCGCCGCGGAGGAGCTCCGCTTCGAGTACGCCGCGAAGCTACGGGACGAGATCAAGGAGCTTCGGCGCGAGCTGCAGGCGGCCGCAGAAGCACCTGCTCACTCATAGGGGTCGTTCGGCGCCCGGATCTCGGCCAGGCTCGTGGCCGCCAGCTCGGGAAGACCCGCGCCTCCCGCTGGAACGTGCCGGTGACCGTCACGCACTGATCGCGGGGCGGCGGGGTCGCCCGAAGTGCCGACGACTCGCACCACGACGGTTGCGGCGTCGGCGGCACTGACCGTCCAATCGCCCGCGAGCGCCCACTGGTAGAGCCTCAGCCGGTCCGGCGCCACGTAGCTGCGACCCTCGCCCGGGCGAGACGCCACCCGGAGACGCGAAGTTCTGGGCTTGCTCGTAACCGAGGTACGTCTCGGATGATTCCAGGTTCGCCCAAATCGGCCTGAGCCTCGAAACCGCCGGCGGCGACGGAGCCTAGGTCGTCACCAAGGTCGCCGTGCCCGCCCTCGCGCAATAACCGCTGGATGATCCTCTCCGCCTCCTCGTATCCGCCCTCACCGAAGCGGTGGTGCCGGATTCGTCCTTGGGGATCGGCGATGTAGACGGCCGGCCAATATCTGGTTCTTCAACTCAACCTTCGAAGCTAGCCATCCGGTCACGCGTTGAGTCCTCTATCGGACTCCTTTAGATTCGCCCCCGAGGACAACCCACAAAGGGAGGGGCAATGAAGGCTAGAGCACCTCGAAGCGTCCTCGCCACGCTTGCCGTCGGACTCCTGACGGCGGCCGCGGTCCTGGGCGCGACGCAGACAGCCAACGGCGGCTCCGCGACGCATCCAAAGGGCGGGCGGTCAGCGCAACACGGCTCCGGGAAGTGCAAGCTCGACAACGGCGTCAAGCACGTCATCTACCTGATCTTCGACAACGTCCACTTCCAGCGGGACAATCCGAACGTCCCGTCGGACGTCGAGCAGATGCCGAACCTGCTCAATTTCATCCGCGGCAACGGCCGGATGATGAGCAACAACCACACGGTCCTGATCTCGCACACCGCAGGCGGGATCCTGACGAGCCTGACGGGGATGTACCCCGACCGGCACGGGCAGGCCGTGACGAATTCGTACCGCTACTTTCGGGCGGACGGGTCGACGGCATCCTCGTCCTCGTTCAAGTACTGGACCGACCTGACGGACGACGTCAACACGACGCCGACGAACCCCAACTTCAACATGGCGAACGGCGACAGCGGCACCCCGAAGAACACGCCGGCTCCGTGGGTTCCGTACACGCGCGCCGGGTGTGACTGGGGCGCCACGGCGCTCGCCAACGTCGTCCTCGAGAACACGGGCACCGGCCCGGCCGGCGACATGACCAAGGTGTTCGGAGCGGGCTCGCCGGAGTGGCTCGAGGCGCAGGCCTCGAACGCAGCTCCGCCCGGCACAGCGGCGCGGAACCTCGCGCAGACAGACTTCGTGGGCGTCGCGATCCACTGCGCGAAGACCTCGAAGAGCATCTGCGCGGCCAACCCGAAGGCGAGGCCCGATCTCCTGCCCGACGAGCCTGGTGGTTACACGGGGTTCCAGGGCCTGTTCGGCGCGAAGTACGTGAACCCGGCGATCACCGGCGGGAGCCCGGTGGTCAACAAGCTGAACGGCCAGGCGATCGGCGACCAGTTCGGCCAGCCCGGCTTCCCAGGCTTCGATGGGCTCTTCGCGACAACGACGCTCGCGTACGTCGCAACGATGCAGGAGGCCGGGATCCCGGTCACGTTCGGGTACATCTCGGATGCCCACGACCAGCACGGCGTCTCCGGCGAGATCCACGCGACCCGAGGGCCGGGCGAATCCGACTACGTCGCGCAGCTGAAGGCCTACGACGAGGCGTTCGGACAGTTCTTCGAGCGCCTCGCCGCAGACGGGATCACGAAGAAGAACACGCTCTTCGTCTTCACCAACGAGGAAGGCGACCACTTCTCCGGCTCCCAGCCGACACCGGCCGGCTGCGACGGCGTGAACACGCCGTGCACCTACGGCCTCATCGGCGAGATCAACGGCAACCTGAGCGGCCTGATGGCGACCCAGCAGGGGATCACGACGCCCTTCACCGTCCACTCGGACATGGCGCCGACGATCTACATCACGGGCAACCCGTCACGGACGGCGGCCGTGACCCGCGACTTCGGCCGCGCGCTCGGGAAGCTGACGGCGGTGAACCCGTACACCGGCCTGACGGACAACATCACGGAGGCCCTCGCGGATCCGGTCGAGATGAAGGCGCTGCACATGATCACGGTCGACCCGCAGCGAACCCCGACGTTGACGATGTTCGCGCTACCCGACTACTTCCTCTTCGCGGCTGCGCCGAACTGCTCGTCACCGTGCATCTTCGTACCGCCAGCGAGCAACTCCTCCTTCGCGTGGAACCACGGTGGGATCCAACCCGAGATCGCCACCACCTGGCTCGGCATGGTCGGTCCGGGCATACGGCAACAGCACAACGACGACACGACCTGGGCCGACCACACTGACGTGCGGCCGACGATGCTCGCTGTGCTCGGTCTCGAGGATCGCTACGTCCACGACGGGCGCGTCCTCGCCGGGCAGCTCCAGCGCGGTGCCGTGCCGCGGGAGCTACGCGAGCACCGCGGGACGATCGGTGACCTGGGAGCGACCTACAAGCAGCTCAACGCGCCGTTCGGCTCGTTTGCGCTGAACACGCTCAAGGCGTCGACCAAGGCGATCA
>DATGDB010000014.1:0-16051 GCA_035311205.1 Gaiellaceae bacterium
TGGGGGTCGGGCTCGATCGGTCCCGTTTCGTAGCCGTAGCCGGGGCCGTAGCCGTAGTACGGCTGCGCGAGCACGCTCTCGATGCCGATGTCCCATCCCGGATCTTCTTTCGGCGCTTCGCCGAGTCGGAGGTAGGCGAACTCATTCACAGGCTCGAGGCTGCGGGCCTCCTCCACGGTGCATCGGAGCGCGACGCCCGGAGGCGGCCCCTCTTGGGCGCTGACGAGCTCGATCGGCACGAGCCTCGCGGAGCCGTGATCGTTGTGGGGCTCGACAACCAAGTGGGTGAGGCGCCGCTTGGTCGGATCAACGACGACGTCGGCGACTTCACCGAAGGGCCCATCGGTGCAATGCACAAGGCTGCCGAGTTCCAATCGCACGAATTACCTCCGCTCTCCAAGACTGGACCAGGCCAACATTAGTGTCATCCTCGCGTCGAGGACCTCGGCCATCTACCGTGGGCCTCCCGGCCCGACGCCGACGTCCTAGGCTCAAGCGCGGGGCGTGGGAAGGGCCGCGGACTTCGACCCACGCCCCTTTGCTGTAGACACAAACGCTGATTTTGTAGACACGCCGGTTCGCACGCGTGTGGACCGGGCACAGAAAAACCCGCCGTTTCCAGCGGGCTTCGTGAGAGCCGACGCCCGGACTCGAACCGGGGACCCCTTCATTACGAGTGAAGTGCTCTACCAGCTGAGCTACGTCGGCAGAAGCGAATCAGTTTAGCCCAGGTCTCCGTGAGCTAGGCCACCGCCTCGTAGAGGTCTACGAGCTGGTGGATGTTCGCTTCGAAGGTGAGCTCGAGTCGCGCTGCCGCGAGGCGGTGGCGGACCGCGACGAGGTCCACCGCGGCTAGCTGTCCACAGAGGTCGTCAAGCGTCGCGAGACTCAGGCCGAGCCCGCCGCCGACCAGTCGCGAGAGCGCGCGGTGCTGCAGCGTGAGCACTGGAAGGCCGCAGCCGACGTACTCGTAGGCTTTGTTCGGGAGACACGTGTCGAGGTGCGCCGCGTTCAGGTGGGCGTTGAACCCCGCCCAGCCGAAGTCGTAACCCGGCAGCGCGGCGAGCAGCCGTGACGGAGGCAGAGTCGGGTGCATCTGCACGCCGGCGACCTCTGCGTACTCGGGCACGGGGCGCGAGGGATAGACGTCGAGCGCGACGCCTTCGCGAGCGATCGCGCGAAAGATCTCGCGCAGGTCGTAGTGGCCGCCGTTCGTCGAGAGCGTCCCCTGGTAGACGAGCCGCGGGACATGTCCGTTCCGGCGGTCGGCGGGCGGCAGCACCGCCGGCAGGTCGCGGCGCAACGCGTAGTTTGGGAAGGCGAGCATCGGCGCGCTGGGGCGGTAGCGGGCCCGGATCTCCTCCACCAGCTCCTCCGACACCGTCACGAGCGCCGAGCATTGACCCACGGACAATTGCTCGAGGGCGAGGGGCTCGCGCGGCTCCGGAAAACCGTTCTCATAGGGCGTCCGCCGGAGGCTCTGCAGGTCGTGGACGTCGTGGACCACCGGTATCCGCCCGGCGAACAGTTCGAGGGCGATCACCGTCAGTGAGTCGGGGAGGTTGTGGCTGTGGATGAGGTCGGGCCGAAACTCCGCGGCGACGGTCTCGAGGTTCTCGCGTGGCTCAGAACCAACCTTCCACCAGCGGTGGAACAGCTCGTCGCCGGAGCCGTACCACTCCGTCAGTGTCCTTCCCTGGTAGGCGAAGCCGAGCTTGAAGCTCGGAAAGGCCGCGCGAAGCGCGGCCGCATACTTCAACGCCCTCATGCACGGCTGCTGCTGAAGGAAGAGGATGCGCATCAGCGCTTTTTGATCGGGCGCGCAGGATTGCCCACGGCGATGTGGTTCGGCTCGATCTCGCCGGGGACGACGACGCTTCCCGCACCGATGATGCACCTGTCTCCGATGCGTGCTCCCGGCAGGACGCAGACGCCCATGCCGATCCAGCAGTCGGCGCCGATCTCGACCGGCCGCTTGGTCCAGCCCTGGTCGACAATCGGCCGCTCGAGGTCCTTCTCGTGGTTGGCAGTGTGGATCATCGAGTAAGGGCCGATGATCGTCCGGTCGCCGATCCTTAGTCCCCCGTAGCCGTTGACGTAGCAGCCGTAGTTGAAGCCGACCTTGTCGCCGAGCTCGATCTCGCCGCCGTTCAGCCAGACGATCAGGTCGAGGTAGAAGCAGCCCTCGCCGACCCGTTTGGCGTCATGTGGGCGAAACGGAATTACACGCTTCGAGCGTTCGGTGATCATCACCGCCGCCCAGTATCAGCAGAAAGAGGACTACGTCAGCTCTTCGAACCTCTCGGGCAGCCCGAAGCGGTCATAGATCCTCGCTGCGTCCGCGAAACCGACGATCTCCGCGATCTGTCCGCCGGCGACCTTGAAGACCATGAGCCCATACGCCTCGCCGTCGAAGTACGCGGCGAGTGCAGGACGGAGATTGGCTCGGGTCGGGACGAGGGTGATCCGCGACAGATCGCCTTCGGCCGGGACCGTCGCGAAAAACTCGCCGACCGCGTCACGGCCGTCGAACCACACCGGCTCCGGAGGCATCGCCATGACGGCGTCCTCCCTCAGCAGCTCGACGATGCCCTGGACGTCGACCCGGTCCCACGCCTCGACGAACCGCTCGACCAACGCGCGCTCTTCGTCCTCGGTCGGCCGCGGTGCGGGGTGAGTCTCGAGCTTCGCCCGCGCCCGCTGGAGCCCACTGTTCACCGCCGCAATGGAGGTGTCGAGAAGCCCGGCGATCTCCGGCACCGACCAGCCGAGAACATCGAAGAGGAGAAGCATGGCGCGCTGCCTTGCCGGGAGATGCTGGATCGCAGCGAGGAAGGCGAGGGCAACGCTCTCACGGAGATCCAGGCGCGCCTGCGGATCGGTTTGGCCGCGATCCGGCAGCAGCGTGTCGGGGTAGGGCTCAAGCCAGCTGACCCTCGCCAACGCGGGTTGCTCGGCCGCGTCTCCGCTCGGGAAGAGCACGACACGCGGCTGCCGCTCCAGCAAGTTCAGGCATGCGTTCGTCGCGATCGTGTACAGCCAGCGGCGCAGCGACGTCCGTCCCTCGAACGTGGCGAGCCGCCGCCAGGCCCGAAGCATTGTCTCCTGGACGACATCTTCGGCATCGTCCATCGACCCCAGCATGCGATAGCAGTGCACCTGAAGCTCGCGCCGATACGGAGACGTCAGTCGTGCGAATGCATGCTCGTCGCCGCGGCGGGCGGCTGCAAGCAGTGTCACTTCGGCCATTCCGACGACTAGACCCTAAAACGCCCTTGCTGTCATCGGAGCGAGCGATGAAATTCGCCCGCGAATCGGGTCTCGTCCTCGTCCGCGCCGACGAAAGGAGAACGATGCCAACGATCGACAACGACATAGTGATCGACCGCCCGCCCGAAGAAGCGTGGGTGATCCTCGGCGACTTGACCGGCGTTACGCGCTGGGTGCCGGGCGTCGCGGCTGCGCGCATGGAAGGGACGAGCCGGATCTGCACCCTCGCGGACGGCGGTGAGATCCACGAGGAGATCACGGAGCTCTCGGCCGCCGAGCGGAGCTACAGCTACAAGCAAACCGTTCACCCGCTGGGCTTGAGGCGCTCGCAGGGGACGCTCGCCGTCGAGCCCGACGGCGACGGAGGTTCGCGCGTGCGCTGGAACGCGGAGGTGGAATTCCCCGACACTGGCCAGGAAGTGGAGCTCTTGCCGATGCTGGAGCAGGGCTACGCTGCGGCCCTGGAACGGCTGAAGGAGACGGCGGAGAGCAGCTAGGCCGTAACGAGCGAGCCCGCGAAGGTCCGCCTCAGCTGCACGAATAGCGCTTCGAATGCGAGCGGGGCCTGGAGCTGTAGCTCCTGCAGCTCGCGCCACGTCTGGCGGACGAGCTCGGCGGCTGTCTCGGCGGCCGGCGAGCGCTCCGGCGTTGCGTCTTCGCGCAGCTGATCGAGGTGGTCGACGTGGATTGCCGCCTGCTCGGCGCCCACCGCGACAGCGACGAGATCGCGGTACCACGCAGCGAGCTCCTCGAGCGCGAGCAGAAGCTCCTCGCGCTCGGCGCCGCGCTGGGCTCGCCTGAGACGCTGGTCGGCCTCGCGGTCCGGGAGATCCTGGCCCTCGAGCTCCTGTTCCGCGAGCGCACGTGCTTCGCGCGAGCGCTCGCCTGCGGCCTCGACCACGGCTTTGGCAGCCTCGGCCGGGACGAACTCGCGGTCACGATAGACCGATCTCGCAAGCCCGAGCAGCTGCGTCCGCCGCTCGGCCGCCCTCGGGTCGAGCAGCCGGTCGACGCGGTCGAGCCGTCCGCCGGCGACGCGGGCGAGCGCCGCCTCCTCGTTCGGGCTCAAGCCTGGCGCGCGCTCCGCGATCACCTCGCGCACGGCCCGCTCCGACAGCCGCCGGAAAGGGACCGGCTGACAGCGCGAGCGGATCGTCTCCGGTAGCGGGCCGACGTCGTCGGCCACGAGCACGATGACGGCGTAGGGCGGCGGCTCCTCGAGATCCTTGAGCAGCGCGTCGGCCGCCTCTTCGTTCATCAGGTGCGCCCCGAAGACGAGGTACACGCGACGCTGCGCCTCGAATGGGCGCATGTGCAAGTCGTGGCGCAGTTCCCGGACCGCGTCGATGCGGATCTGGTCACCCAGCGGTTCGAGGACGTAGAGGTCGGGATGGGCGCGACGCCCCACGCGATCGTGCTCGCCGAGCAGCTCGGCGGCGAACGCCAGCGCAGCGGCCCGCTTTCCGACCCCGGCCGGCCCGTGGAAGAGGTAGGCGTGCGCCGGCCCCTCCTCGAGCGCCGTGCTCAGCAGGCTCTTCGCCTCAGCCTGTTCCGGCACGTTCTCGAACGTGCTGACGAACCTCCTCAGCGATGTCCTTGACGTGCCTGTCGCCGTCGATGACAACGATCCGCTGCGGGAACCGCTCGGCGAGCTCCCGGTACCCGGCGTCGACGGTGCGGAGGAAGGCGTCACCTTCACGCTCGATCCGGTCGCGTGCGGCAGCCGAGCGATTGCGCGCCGCCTCCACGTCGACAAGGAGGAGGAACGTGACGTGCGGAAGCAGCCCGCGGATCGCATCGATATTCAGCGCGAGAACCTCGTCGACACCCAGCCCTCGCGCCACGCCCTGGTACGCAAGGGAAGAATCGAGGTAGCGGTCGCTGACGACCTCCGCGCCCGCGTCAAGCGCCGGCGCGATCACCCGCTCCACGAGCTCAGACCTCGCTGCGACGAACAGGGCAGCTTCCGACCAGGGGGACATGGCGTCTCCGTCAAGCAGCAGCTCGCGCACGCGCTCACCCAGAGGTGTGCCTCCCGGCTCGCGGGTTGCGACCACCGTACGGCCCTCCTCCTGCAGCCACTTCGCGAGGAGTTCGGCCTGCGTCGACTTCCCCGAGCCGTCGATGCCCTCGAACGTCACGAACACGGCGGGAGGATAGTGCGCCCTTCGGGCGAAAAAGTCGTCCGCCCCGTGGAGCAGCCCGCAGCCGTCGATCTCGTTCGCCCCTGGCGCACCGCGACCCTCGTCGCGAGCGCCGTCGCTGCGGTCGAGCTCGTCATCCTACTCGTGGCCGGCGTCGCGGTCGTGGGCAAGCCGCTTTCCGAGAAGATGCGCGACGCCGCCCGGCAGCGGGCCCTCGGCCCAACCGCCGCTCAGCCCAAGAAGCCAAAGATCGGTTCCTCCGCACCGCGGGTCGCCCGCTCCGACACTTCGGTCCTCGTGCTGAACGGAAACGGCGTGACCGGCGCGGCGCACGAAGCCGCATCGCGCGTGCGTGCGCACGGTTACTCGATCGGAGGAGTCGGTAATGCGAAGCGCGCGGACTACCCACGCAGCGTCGTGATGTACCGGCCCGGGTACCGCGGCGAGGCGCTGCGCCTTGCGCGTGACCTGGGGATCAAGGTCGTCGGCCCGCTCGACGGTCTCCGCCTGCGCGACCTCATGGGCGCGCAGCTCGCGGTCGTCGTGGCCTAGGACCACCCGCCTAGAGCCGGAAGAAGACATAGCGTCCGTCCTGGCTTGGCTCAGGCGCGCTGCCCACGACCTTGCCGAAGTCCGCTTCGACCGAGGCGGCCGCGGGGCCATACGCGAGGCGGTCGATGAGGATCCCGGAGAACCCCGCCTGCCGAGCGGCGGGCACCACTTGTGCCGCCGGCTTG
Organism: Gaiellaceae bacterium; assembly: GCA_035311205.1. Taxonomy (GTDB): domain Bacteria; phylum Actinomycetota; class Thermoleophilia; order Gaiellales; family Gaiellaceae; genus JACDAN01. Next base: position 6,152 of record DATGDB010000014.1, read on the forward strand.
CCGGCGATCGTCGCGGCCCAGTCCTCGGGACGGCCACGCATCGCGCCCCAGCTCCAGCGGAGGTCGTGCGAGTGGAGGTAGGGCTTGGCCGGGTCGTAGGGAGCTCGACCGCCGAGCGAGGGCTCCGGAAACGGCTCGTAGGGAAGCTCGACGACGCTTGCACCTGCGGGCAGCTGGTTCTCGAGCGACGCCGCGAGCGCCTGGTCGTTTCGGTAGGCGCTCTTGAGCGCGTCGTAGGCCGGGACGTACGCCGGCGTCGTCTGATCGAAGACGCCCACGGCCAGGACCGCTGCGAGCACCGCCGGAAAGACGATCGCCGACACCCGCCGCCGCTCGAGCGCCACGCGCAGTGTCTCGAGCAGAAGCGCAACCGCGGCGAGCGCGAAGAACGCGATGAAGATCGAGATGCGGTTCCACGACCGGATCTGCGGCCAGACGACGCCCAGCAACGTCGAGAAGCCTCCGGTCGTCGCGAACAGGACCGAAAGGACAGTGAGCGCCGCGAGCCCGCCGTGCAACCCCAGCGAGTACCGCCGCCCGACGCCGAAACACGCGGCCAGGGCCACGCCGATCAGCCAAAGGAACCCAACGGAAGCGACGACGCCAAGCGTCGCCACTTGTCCCTCGGTCTGCGGGATCTGTTGCCCGTACTCGGCCTTCCGGCGTGCGAGGACGCCGATGCGATGGTGGTCGACGGGCAGCAGGAGATTGGTGAGCTTGAGGCCGTAGACCTCGCTTTCGAACCAGTAGCGCTTCGCGACCTGGTCGTTTGTGCCGTGGTCGATCCGGTTGACGATCGTCGGTGCCAACTGCACCAGCGACACGGCGAGGATCAGCGCGACGATCCCTCCACCCGCCACGAGCGTCTCCCGGTCTCGCTCTGAGAGGAAGCGCAGGAGCGCCGCCATGACGACGAGCAACACCGTGAACGCGGAGTAGTAGAACGAGCCGGAGGCCGCGGCGACGACCACACACAGCGCCGCCGTGATGAGCGTCGGCTGCCAGCGGCCGAACAGCCGGTCGCCTCGGAACACAGCGATCATGAGGTAGGCCGCGATCGGCACCGCGTAGTACGCAGCGAGGAACAGATGCACCTCGCCGCGGAGGAAGTGGTACGGGAGCAGCGTGTAGAGCAGCGCGCACACGAGCGCGATTCCGCGGGACACCGGCAGCCGCCGCAGCACCAGGAATGCCGTCACCGCCGTCAGCGGAAACGTCAGCACGTAGAAGACGTTCATCACCGACGCGGCGTTGTCGGCAAAGAGCCCGCCGAGCCGGAAGAAGACGAGGTTGAGCGTGTCGGCGCTCGCGACAGGGTAGTCGTAGAGATCCTGCCCGTGCGGTGCTCCCAGGTCGGGGTTGTGGAGGTACCAGGCGTGCTCCATCACCGTCTTGATGAGCGTCAGGTTCAGGACGGTGTCTCCGGAGTAGTCGAACGGGACGCCGAGGTCGGCATCCCACAGCTTCAGGAACACAGCGGCCGCAACGAGAGCGAGCACCGCGGCCGCGGTGCTGAAGAGCAGATCGCCGTGGCGTCTCACAATCCCAGCGAGACGAGGAGATCATTCGCCGGCCCGAGCGGGTCGAGCTCACGCGCCTCGCGCAGATGCCGGATGCCGCGCGCGCGCCGTCCCGTGCCGAGCTCGAAGCGGCCGAGCTCGTACCACGTCCGCCAGTTCTTCGGCTGGAGGTCCACCGCCTGGACGTAGCGCTCGAGCGCCGCACGGTCGTCGCCTCGAGCCTCCTCGGCCGCGGCCGTCGCGAACAGCGGCTCGATCGCGAGCGGGTTCAGTGCCCGGGCGCTCTTCGCCTCGTCGAGCGCTTGGCCGATCTCGTCGTGGTCGAGCGCTGCGTACGCGTCCGCCACGTCGCGTGCAGCGAGCCACGGCGCCGTCAACGAGAACGCCGCCGCCGCGGCGAAGAGGACGGCTCCGGCCGCCCAGACCGGGGCCCGAAAGCGCAGACGCGTCGCGCGCCCGGCGGCGAGCAGGATCCCGAGGAGCAGCAGCGTTGGAGCGGTCAGGGCGACGAAGTCCCAGTCGTAGTCGATCAGGGCGTGGAGGAGGTAAGCCAGGAGTGCGACGGCGAGCGCTGTCGCTGCCGCGGCGTCCGGCTCGTCGAGGCGCCTGATCGCCCCGATGACGCCCAGGCCGGCTGTGACGACGGCTCCGCCGAAGAGCAGGAAGCCGACGATTCCCGTCTCGCCGAGGAACTGCAGCGCGAGGTTGTGCGGCTCCGTGGCAACGGTCGTGTTGGTCCGGATCGGTCGGCGGGCGACCGCGAAGGACGCCGCGCCCGTCCCGCCGACGGGCTGGTCCTCGAACATCTTCCAGGCCTCCTCCCACCACGTCCAGCGGCTGTTGGAGCTCACGTTGCCTAGGCGTCCGGGGCCCGATCCGGCCCCGCTGGCGGGGTTCGTGAACTCGCTGAAGCCGTCGCGTACCCAGTCGACGGGATGACCGCCACTGGCGGCGAGAACCACCACCAGCAGCGCGGCCGCGGCGCCGCCCGCGAGCCGCGGCCCGGAGAGGTTCCAGCGGAAACGCGGCCGCCAGCGCTCCTCGCGACCCGCGACCAAGTAGGCGGCAGCCCCGACCAGGGCCGCGCCGAGGACGAGGAAGACCCCGAAGAACGCGCCGGCGCGCACCCGGTCGTCGTAGGGCTGCAGGTTCTCGACGAGACCCGGCTCCGAGAACGCCCAGAAGGCAAGCGCGATCGCCGGAGGCATCGAGATGACGAGCGCCGCGATCGCCTCGACACGCAACGGAGTGAGCGCGATGTACGCGGCCACCGTGATCAGCGCCACAACGACGCCACCGCGCGAGTAGGTGAGAAGCAGCGTGACCCCGCCGAGGAAGAGCAGCACCACCGCTGCAGCGCGCAGGATCCGACGGTGCTCACGCCGGACGGCCAGCCAGAGCCCGAGCGGGAGCGCCATCGCCGCCAAGAGCGCGAGCCCGTTCCAGTAGCCGATCGGCTCCCGCAACCGCGCGATCCGCGCCCCGTCCGGAAAGAGGCTCGGGATCACCTTGCCGGCCAGGGCCCAGACCATCACGGCGGCGAGCAGCGCCGCGAGCCCAACGGCGGCCGCCTGCACAGCTCGCCGGTCGACGGCCCCCACGACCAGGCCGATGACGAGGAAGGCGAGGTAGACGAGCCCCCGATTGGCGTACTCCCAGGAGCGGTCGGGCACGACCGACCAGAGCACCGAGAGCCCGATCCAGACGACGAGCGCAGCCAGCAGGACGACACAGAGGAGGCCGGCGCCATTCGGGCGAGGCCAGGGAAGAACTCCCCAGAGACTCAGTGCGAGGAGGACGCCGGCGGCGAGGAGCGCGAGCGCACCGATCCACACGAGGGAGCCGTAGGACGAACCGTCGCCTCCCAAAAGCGCAAACGCAAGAAGGACGCCAGAGCCAAGGAGCAACGCCGGGCCTGGCGCGGCGGCGCCGCGTAGAAGGCCCGCGTGCATCGACGGCGAAGCTACCACCGAACGAGCCTGCGGTGGCCCCTAACAAACGGTTTACACCCGCTTGAGGTTGGGATCACCATGCTGGGAAAGACTCCTGTCACACTGTTGTCTATGTCGGGCATCACGACATTTCCTCTTGCTCGATCGCTCGCCGCCCTCGCCGCCACCATCCTGGCCGCCACAGGCGCGGCGCTGGCGGTCGCCGCTCCTGCCGCCAACGCGGCTAAGCCGTGCTGGGAGCGCGTGCTCGACGACTGGGTCGACAACGGCCGAATCGACGGCGTCTATTCAGCCAGCTGCCTGGAAGCCGCCCGCAAGCATGTACCGGAGGACATCCGTGCCTACAGCGATTTCGAGGACCGGATCGACGAGGCAATGCAGGCTCGGGCGATTCAGAGCGCCAGCCGAGGGAATCCCCCTCCGCCCGAGACGACTCCCACCGGGAAGAACGAGAGCCCGAGCTCGGAGCCTGAGCCGCTCCCGAAGGCTGACCCGGCCTCCAAGCCTCGTGACGAGGGGCCGATCTCAGCGGTTCTCAGCACCGGGACGAACGACGCGAACTCGATTCCGCTGCCGTTGATCATCCTCGCAGGACTTGCGTTGCTGCTCATGGCCGCCGGCGCCACGGGGCTTGTCGCCCGCAAGGTGCAGGCCCGCCGCAGCCGCTGACCTCAATCCGTCCGACCGCGTTTCTAGATTGGCTGGTCCGCCCGCGGAGCGCCCCAAGCCCCGGGAGCGAGTCCGAAACTAAGCTGTCCGGAGGTATTCGCATGGCATCCGCCGAGAAGATTCAGACTCCCGATTCCGTCGCCGACGAGGACGCGAAGCTAGGCGTTCGCCGCCTGTTCACCATCCCCGGGCGCGACCCGTTCGCAGAGATCGAATGGGAGCAGCGCGACGCTTTCATCCCCGGCAAGGACAAGCCGGCGTTCGAGCAAAAGGACGTCGAGTTCCCGAAGTTCTGGTCGCAAACGGCCACGAACATCGTCAGCCAGAAGTACTTCCGCGGGCGGCTGGGCTCGCCGGAGCGGGAAACAAGCGTCAAGCAGATGATCGGCCGCGTCGTGACGACGATTTCCCGGTGGGGGCGCGAGGGCGGTTATTTCGCGGACGAGAAAGAGGCGGTCACCTTCGAGGACGAGCTGAAGGCGATCCTCGTCAACCAGCTCGCGGCCTTCAACAGCCCTGTCTGGTTCAACGTCGGCTTCGAGGAGCGCCCGCAGTGCTCGGCGTGCTTCATCCTCTCGATCGACGACTCGATGGAGTCGATTCTCGACTGGATCCGCCGCGAGGGGATCATCTTCCGCGGCGGCTCGGGCTCCGGCGTCAACCTGAGCTTGCTGCGCTCGTCGAAGGAGCAGCTCTCCAAGGGCGGCCATGCCTCCGGTCCGGTCTCGTTCATGCGCGGCGCCGACGCGTCGGCTGGGACGATCAAGTCTGGCGGGAAGACGCGGCGCGCGGCCAAGATGGTCGTGCTCGACGTCGACCATCCGGACATCGACGAGTTCATCTGGTGCAAGGCGCGCGAGGAGGAGAAGGCTCGCGTGCTCGAAGCGGCCGGCTACGACATGTCGCTGGACTCGCCCGATTGGGCGTCGATTCAGTACCAGAACGCGAACAATTCAGTCCGCGTCACCGAAAGTTTCATGGAGGCGGTCGAGGCCGACGCCGAGTGGAACCTGACCGCGCGCACCGACGGGGCCGTCGTCGAGACGGTGAAGGCGCGGAAGCTCATGCACGACATGGCCGAGGCGGCCTGGCGCTGCGCGGACCCGGGCGTCCAGTACGACACGACGATCAACTCGTGGCACACGCTTCCGAACACGTCTCGAATCAACGCGTCCAATCCCTGTAGCGAATATATGAGCATTGATGATAGTGCGTGCAACCTTGCATCACTAAACCTTATGAAGTTCCGCCGCGAGGACGGCGAGTTCGACATCGACGCGTTCGAGCATGCGGTCGACACGGTCTTCCTCGCCCAGGAGATCCTCGTCGGGTTCTCCTCCTACCCGACGCCCGAGATCGAGCAGAACGCGAAGGACTACCGCCAGCTCGGGCTCGGCTACACGAACCTCGGCGCGCTCCTGATGGCGCGAGGCCTGCCGTACGACTCGGACGAAGGTCGTGCGTACTCCGCCGCGATCACCTCCCTGATGACAGGCCGTGCGTATCGCAAGTCGTCGGAGATCGCCAAGCGGATGGGCCCGTTCGCGGGATATCAGCCGAATGCCGCGGCCATGATCGGCGTGATCGCGAAGCACCGGGCCGCGGTCGGGAACATCGAGAACTCGGACTCCGTTCCCTCGGAGCTGTTGTCGGCGTGCCGGCGCGCGTGGGACGAGGCACTCGACGCCGGAGAGGTGAACGGGTACCGAAACGCCCAGGCGACCGTTTTGGCCCCAACCGGAACGATCAGCTTCCTAATGGACAGTGATACGACCGGGGTTGAGCCGGACTTCTCACTCGTGAAGTCGAAGAAGCTGGTCGGCGGCGGCGAGCTCACGATGGTCAACAAGACCGTCCCGATGGCGCTCGAGAAGCTCGGCTACTCGCCGGACGAGGCGTCCGAGATCGAGGCCTACGTCGACGAGAAGAACACCGTCGTTGGCGCGCCGTACGTGAAGACCGAGCACTACCCGGTCTTCGACTGCGCGATCGGCGACCGGGCGATCCACTACATGGGCCACGTGAAGATGATGGGCGCGGTTCAGCCGTTCATCTCCGGGGCGATCTCCAAGACCGTGAACATGCCGGAGCAGGCCTCGGTCGACGACGTCGCCCAGCTCTTCACGGATGCCTGGAAGCTCGGCGTCAAGGCGATCGCCATCTACCGCGACAACTGCAAGGTCGCGCAGCCGCTGTCCGGAAAGACCGACAAGGGTGCGACGACGCTGATCGCTCCCGCCACGGTCGCCGCGGGCGGGGTTGCGGCGCCACGGCGTCGGAGGTTGCCCGAGGATCGCACCGAGGTCGGGCGCAAGTTCCGCGTCGGCGACTACGAGGGCTACATCCACGTGGGCCTGTTCGAAGACGGCACCCCCGGCGACATCTTCGTGGACATCGCCAAGGAGGGAACGACCCTCGCCGGCCTCATGAACTCGTTCATGATCTCGGTCTCGCTGGGCCTCCAGTACGGCGTGCCGCTCGAGGTCTACGTCTCGAAGTTCAGCCACATGCGCTTCGAGCCAAGCGGGCTCACGAACGACGAAGACATCCGCGTCGCGAAGTCGATCGTCGACTACATCTTCCGCTGGATGGGCAAGAAGTTCCTCACCGCCGACCAGCAGGAGGAGGCTGGCATCCTCACGCCGGAGATCAAGGCGCGCCTGGCGGCAGCGTACGCGAACGGCGGAACGACGCCGGGCGTGAACGTTGCGGAGGAAGCTGCGACGCCGGGCCAGACGGCGCTGTTCAACCAGTGGGACGACGCGCAGGAGTGCGCCCGCTGCGGCGGCCGGATGATCCGGACGGGCTCGTGCTACACCTGCCGGGACTGCGGCACGAACACGGGCTGCAGCTAATCGCGCCGGCCTAGCTGCGGAAGATCGCCAGCGGCAGCACCGCGCTGACGATGTACTGCCCAGCGTCCACGATCTCCGAGATCTTCAGGTCGACGCACAGGCTGGACAGCACATACGCGTCCTCTCGGCTCAGGTCGTAGTTCTCGGAGAGGTGGTCGATCATCGCGCGCGCCGCCTCCTGCGCCGCCACGTAGAGGTCGGGACCAACGCCCGTAGTGCCGTAGAAGCCGTCGGTGTCGACTTGCGGTGTCAGCGGGCCGGGAGCGGTCTGGTACTGCGGCGCGGGAATCGAGCGCTCCGCACCCAGGGTGAAGCGAAGGGCGGCGTACATCGGAGACTCGATACCGGTCACACAGACCTCGCCGTCACCTTGCGCGGCGTGCGCATCCCCGCAGCTGAAGAGCGCTCCCTCTACCTGCACCGGCAAGTAGAGCGTCGTCCCGCGGACGAGCTGTCGCGTGTCCATATTCCCGCCGAATGTCCCGGGCGGCATGACCGCCTGCTGGCTCGCGCCCGAGGGACAGACCCCCATCGTGCCCAAGAACGGCGCGATCGGGATGGCGATGTCCTCGCGGAGAAACGTGACGTCGCCGCCAGTCAGGTCGAAGATCTTCAGGTACGGATCGGGGAAGTCGTCGGGCAGCAGCCCCAGCTCGGGAAGAATGCCCGTCCAGCCCCAGCCGAGCGTGTGGAGGTCTAGGATCTCGATCGCGAGCGTGTGACCGGGCTCGGCACCCTCGACCGCGATCGGCCCCGCTAGCGGATAGACCCGGTCCCAGTCGATGTCCAACAAAACATCAGCCGTCGAGTCCGGCGTGATCTGGTTGTCGCTGACATCGCGGGTCTGTACGACGACGGTGTCGCCGCTGGCAATTGTCAGTACCGGGTCGTTGCCGACGTCCCAGGCGAAGTGGACACGGTCCGCAGGAAACTGGTGGCTTCGTCCCTCCACTCCAACCGCTGGCAGGACGCTCTCCGCCATGACTCCTCCTTTCCCGCTGGTTCGGATCGAAGCTACACCACGCTCGGTTTGCGTCACGGCTCCGCCTGCGCCGGCGCCGCCTCAACCGTGTCCGAGGCCGCTGGACGGACCCCCGCGCCCTCGATGTCGACGTGCGGAAGGACCCGATTCAGCCAGCCCGGCATCCACCAACTCCCTGCCCCGGCGAGGACGAGCAGCGCCGGCGCCAAGAGGAGCACAGTCATCGCCGCTAAGGCGACGCCGACCGAGAGCCCCACCCCGAACTGCTTCACGGTCGGATCGTCGTTGAGAACGAAGCTGCCGAAGACGGACATCATGATCAGCGCAGCCGCCGTGATCACGCGAGCTCCGGCAGCGAGGCCGCCTGCCACCGCCTCCCTGGTTCCTTCGTGGGCGGCGCGGTGATGCTCGATCTGGCTAATGAGGAAGACCTGATAGTCCATGGAGAGACCGAACAGGACCGCGAACGTCATCAGCGGCACATAGCTCGCGATCGGGTCGGTTCCACTCGCGGTGTCGAGGCCGACAAGGCTCAGCCCCCAGCCCCACTGAAAGACCGCGGTAAGAACGCCGAACGCCGCCGCGACAGACAGGGCGTTGGCGACGGCGGCCTGTGTGGAAACCACGAACGAGCGGAACGCAATGAGCAACACGATGAAGCTGAGCGCGATTACCGCGAGGATCACGAGCAGGAGCCGAGACGAGATCGCGCTCGCGAGATCCACGTAGCTCGCCGTTTGGCCGCCGACGAACGCCTCGACATTCGTGCCCGTCGTCGCCTGGGGAATCGTGTAGGTGCGCAGCGTGCCCACCAGGTCGGCCGTCTCGGTTGCTGCGGGAGCCGTGGTGGCGATCACGGTGTAGATCGCGGCGTTGCCGGACTTGTTGATCCGAGGCGGCGACACCACGGCCACAGCGATCGTGTCCGTGAGGCCGTCCTGGAGTTTCACGAGGCGCGGGTCCGTTCCGCGCTCGTCGCCGCCGGCCTTGGTCAGTTCGTTCGTGAGCTCGGTCTGAAGCTGCTCGGCCTGCTGCTCCTGGCTCTGGGCCTGCTGCTGCTGCCCCTGGAGCCCGACCTTCTGCGTCTGCAGGTTCGCGGCCTGCGTCTGGAGATGCGCCGCCTGCGTCTGCAGATTGGCCGCCTGCACTTGGAGGTCGGCCGCTTGCTCCACGAGGGTCTGCTTCTGTTCCACGACTTCCGCCGCCTGCTTCGCGAGTGTCACGGCCTGAGCGCCCAGCGACCCGGCCTGGTCGGCCAAGTCAGCCTCTTCGGCCCGCAGCGTCTCGGAGCGGGCGATGAGCGTTCGCGACTGTGTCCGAAGGCTCTGCTCCTGTTGGATGACGCGCTCGAGCTCGCGTTGAAGCCGATCTTCGCGTCTCTGGAGGCTTCGCTGTTTCACCTCGAGCCGCGCACGCTCGGGTGGACGCGGGTCGCGATCGAGCCTGGCCTGGACGACCCGCTCATCGGCCCGGGTCCGCGCAAGCCTCCGCACGACCGTCGAGCCTTCCTTCGCCAGCCTCGCGCCCTCGCGTGCGAGCTCCTTCGCCTCGACGCCAAGCGCCTTCAGCTGCGCGGTCAGGCTCGCCTGCTTCTCCTGGAGCCGATCCCTCGTCGCCTGAAGCTCCAGTTGCTCCTTTGACAGATCGCTCGCCTGGCGCTCGAGGTCCGTCTGCTCCTTCTTCAGGGTGCTCTGCTTCTGTTCGAGCGCTTTCTGCTGCTGCTCGAGCTGGTTCTGTTTTCGAGTCAGTGCGTCCGCCTGATCCGTCAGCTGTTGCTGCTTGCTCTTCCCCTGCGTCTGTTCCTGCTCGAGCTGCTGCTGGAGCTGCTGCGCCTGCTTCTTCTGACTTTCGAACTGGCTGCTCGGCTGGGCCGGCGAGCCAAGCTCGGTCGCAACGAGGAGTGGCCCGTTGTACCCCGGGCC
>DATGDB010000015.1:0-2036 GCA_035311205.1 Gaiellaceae bacterium
TTCGAGAGCGGAATGCCGCTACTCCGGGCGGCCTGGGACGCCGCACTCGCGATCGACGCCGAACTTGCCCGCTCATTGGGCGCCGACCGCCGACTCCCTTTCTCACGCCCGGACGAGCTCGACGAGCTCTGGCGTTCAACCAACCTCGAGGAGGTGGAAGTCGGCAAGATCTCCGCCGGCGCGGACTACGCGGATCTAGACGATCTCTGGTTCCCGTTCGCTGCAGGCGTCGGCGGAGTAGGACGCTTCGTTCAGTCCCTCGATGGCGATGCGAGAGCACGGATGAAGACCCAGATTGGGAACAACCTCGGTAACCCGAGAGGAGCCTTCCGTCTCGTCGCGGATGCGTGGTACGTGCGCGGCCGAGTGAGCTTCTAGCCCGCGACCGAGACATCGACCACGCTGGCCGAGGACTGGGCCTCCCCAGCTAGGGGCGGATTCGCCCTCTTAGCTCAGTCTGGTAGATCGTCAGGGGGCGGGCCAGGCTAGGTTCGGAGTGACAGGACGATTGCGCCGTCCGCTCCCGCGACTACATCGTGCAGCGCTTGTGCCGCCTGTTCGAGCGGACGGACGGACGCGATCGGCACGCTAAGGGTGCCGTGGGCCAGCAGCTCCGCGAGGGCGGAAAGCTGCCGACCATTGGGCCGTACGTAGACGTCGGATACTGTGACGCCCCGTTCCTCCCGCGGAGGGTCGCCCGTGATCGTTGCGAGGCGGCCGCCGTCAGCAACCGCCTCCAACGTCGTGGCCGCCTGTCCGCGGGCAGCGTTGACTGCCTTGGGGGCGCCGCCGCTGGTGATCTCGCGAACGAGCGCGGGCCAGTCGCTGTGGTAGTCGAGCACCTCCGACGCACCGTAGTCCTGGATGCGCTCAGCCTTCCTCGCGCTTGCTGTCGCGATCACGCGGGCGCCCCGGGCCGCGGCGAGCTGGACGAGCAAGCCACCAGTGACTCCGCCGGCCCCGTTGACGACGACCCAGCCGCCGCTCTCGATCCCGAGGGCCTCGTCGAGTGCCTGAGCGGCAGTGAGCGCCGGAATGGGAAACGCTCCGGCGGCTTCCCATGGCGCCTCTGGAGGCCGGGCCGCGACGGTCGCCGCCGGCGCGAGCACCCTCCCCGCCCACGTCCCGTGACGCCTGAGCGGCAGCGGATGTGTCATCACCTCGTCGCCTTCGCGTAGCTCGACCGCGCCGGAGCCGGTCGCTGCGACCGTCCCGGCCGCCTCCGTCCCGAGCGCCATCGGAGTCGGGCCGCCGATCTGCCAACTGCCGATCCTGACAAGCTCGTCCCAGTTGCCGATGCCGGCGGCGACGACGTCGATGAGGACCTCGCTCGCGGCGGGCGTCGCCAGCTCGTCCACCTCGAAGATCTCGACGGGCTCGCCGAGTGCTGTGATCCCGGCCGCTCGCACCCTGTTCAGCCCACGTTTCTGGTGTCGGTGACGCAGCGCGGATGGAGCTGTGCCTCTTGCGTCGTCAGGGTGGATGCTCGGAGTTCGATGCATCCACGGCAGAGGTCATGGCCGAACCCGCGGCTAGTCAGTGCCAACCTCGAGCACGACCTTGCCACGCTTCCCGTGGCCGGCGACTCGCTCGAATGCCGCCTGGGCCTCTGTGAGCGGATAAACCGAGTCGACCTCCGTCCGAAGCTCGCCTGCGTCCACGAGCGTTCTCAACTCCAGCAGTTGGGCGTGGTCGGGCTCGACCACGAAATAGATCGCACCCGGCATCTCCTCTGCGATCGTGACCACGCGCTCGCCGGCGGGGATCTCGCCGCCACGAGTGTCGAAGACCAGATCGACCGGAGCGCTCTCCACGACCGCTGCGCCGGCGTGTCGCGCAAGCTGGACGGCGATGTGCCCAACCCCGCCCGAGGCGCCCGTGACCAGCACCCGCTCGCCTCGGGCGAGCCGCCCGTGCACAAACAGTGCTTGCCAGGCGGTCAGCCCGCCCATCGGCAGAGCTGCCGCCTCGACGTGGCTCAGCCGCAAGGGCTTCGGTGCAAGCACATCGGCTGGGACGACGGCGTACTCGGCAGC
>DATGDB010000016.1:0-9143 GCA_035311205.1 Gaiellaceae bacterium
CAACGATCGAGACGGCGGGGGTGAACGAGGGATCGAACCGCTCTTGCTTCTCCCGCGTCTCCGCCCAGTCGAAGTAGTAGCGCGGCCGCCCATCGACCTCGACGGCGCTCCACGCGTCGGCGGAAACGGACACGGTGGCCAGGCCCGGCGCTGTCATCAGCGCCTTCTGCGAGCCCGAGACGACGGCATCGAGACCCCATGCATCGGTTTCCAGCGGAACGGCGCCGAGGCTCGAGACGGCATCGACCGCGACCAGCGCGCCCGCCTCCTTCGCCGCGGCGGCTAGCGCCTGAACGTCGGCGACCACCCCCGTCGAGGTTTCGGAGTGCGTTATGAAGACGACCTTGGCGCCGCCAAGCTCCCGCAGGCGGGCGACCAGATCCTCGGCCGCCGGCGTTTCGCCCCACTCGTAGCGGAGCTCGTCGACCTCGCACCCGAAGTTGCGCGCCAGCTTCGTCCAGCGCTCACCGAAATGTCCCGCTGAGACGACGACGACGCGGTCGCCCATGCCCGTGAGGTTCGAGACGGCCGACTCCATTCCGCCGGTTCCCGAGGCCGTGTAGAGGAGCACGTCCCCCTGGGTTCGGTAGATCTCGTGGAGCCGGTCGAGCGTGCGCCCGAGGATCTCCCGAAAGTCGGAGCTGCGGTGATGGATGATCGGGCGGCTCATCGCCTCCAGCACCTCGGGCGGCACCGGCGTCGGCCCCGGCGTGAACAGGTAGCGCTTCTCGGCCACTCTGTTCGGACACTAGCTCAGCCTCCCGATAACGTCAGCGCGCGATCGAATGGACGCGCTGCTCGCCTTCGCCGCCGCCTTGATCTCGCTCCGGCTCTCGGGGCGGCTCGTCGGGCGCTGGCGGACGCGCCGCGCCCCGGAACTCGCGATGTGGGCGGCCTCGCTGGGCTCTTACGCGCTCGCCTCGGCGGCGCTCGCCGGGGGCTCCGCCGCGGGCTGGAACGACACGGCGTTTCGGCTCTATTACCTCTTCGGCGGGCTGCTGACGGCGCCGCTGCTCGGCGGCGGCTCGCTGCTGCTGCTGGGCAAGCGTTGGGTCATTCCCATCGTGCTCGTCTATGCCGGCATCGCGATCGGGATCATGCTCGCCGAGCCGCTCTCGACCGGCGTGTCGGGGAGCTCGATTCCCGAGGCACAAGCGCACCTGGACTTCTTCCCGGCCCGCCTCCTGGCCCTCATCGGGAACATCAGCGGAACCGCCGCCGTCGTCGGTGTTGCAGTGCTCACGATCAGGCGTCGACCCCTGGGTACCGGGCTGATTCTTGCGGGTGTGGCCGTTGCCGCGGCAGGCAGCGCGCTGGCTGGGCTGGGCGCGACAGAAACCGCTGCATTTTCTGCACTTGGTGCCGTCTTTCTTTACACAGGTTTTACGGTTTCCAGCGGAAAACCACGGCGCCCGTTGCCAGCTTAGGCACGTAGGTCTGCTATCAAGTGGCGCCGCAAGGGCGTCGGACCCGCCCGGAAGCGAGCTAAAGGGAGCCTCAGGCGCTCCGATAACGCGGTACTGCGGCCCAGTTCCCGCGTATGGGGCCGGCTCCAGCACAAGGAGGGGAAACTTCGTGCGTCGACAACTCGTGCGCGCGGCTGCATTCGCGGTCGCTCTGTTCGGTATTGCTGCAGCCGGTCTTCCGACCGAAAACGTCGTCCAGCCTTCCCAGGCGCGGCTCGACGAGGGCCAGGCGATCGTCCGCAAGATCCGCCGCTACGAGCGCGCGACGTGGGGCTGGCAGCGCCTGATGGGCGTTCGACGAACGCCAACCCGACGCCTGTACCTGAGGACGCGCGACCTGGACTACCGCCTCCATGTTCTCGCCCAGTGGCGTCGCCGGGCGATCCATGCGAGACACCGGGTTCACAACCCTCCCCACGAGCGTGCATGGCGCTGCCTGCAGAGCTACGAGGGGGCGTGGACGGACTCGGGTGATCCGTACTGGGGCGGCCTCCAGATGGACCGCTCGTTCATGAGCGCGCACGCACCGCATCACCTGCTGCGCCGAGGGTGGGCGGACCGGTGGTCGGCGGTGGAGCAGATGTGGGTCGGCGAGCGCGCTCTCCGCGCGGGCCGCGGCTTCTACCCATGGCCGAACGCCGCCCGCATTTGCGGCTTGATCTAGTCGCCGATCGCCTTCAGCACCACGCGTTTCCGCCGCCGGCCGTCGAACTCCGCGTAGAAGACCTGCTCCCACGGGCCGAGGTCGAGCTTGCCGCCGGTGATCGGAAGGACGACCTGATGGCTCATCAGGTGCCGCTTGAGGTGTGCGTCGGCATTGTCCTCGCCGTTGTTGTGGCGGTACTGATCGGTCGGCTCGTGCGGGGCGAGCCGCTCCAGCCAGTCGTCAAAGTCCTGGATCAGGCCTGACTCCGCGTCGTTGACGTAAACCGCGGCCGTGATGTGCATCGGGTTCACGAGGCAGAGGCCTTCCTGGATGCCCGATCGGCCGACGAACTCCTCGACCTCCCGCGTGATGTTGACGTAGTCACGCCGGTTCGGCGTCTCGAACCACAGGTAATCCGTCGCGCTTTTCATTCGGTCAGCGTAAGGTTCTGCGCGATGGGACGCGGAGACCGCCGCAAAGTGCGCTGGGGGAGGGATCGGCAGCGCAAGAAGAAGGCGCGGGAGAAGGCCGAGGCGGCCCAGAGGGCGCAGCCGCGTCGCCGGCGGTCTAGTGCCTCTAGCTGAGCTTCTGGCGTAGGAGCTCGTTGACGACCCGCGGGTCGGCCTTGCCCTCCGTCTCCTTCATCACCTGACCGACCAAGAAGCCGAGCAGGCCTTCCTTGCCCCCGCGGTAGGCCTCCACCTGGCCGGGATTCGCCTCGAGGATCCGCTCGACGACCGGCTCCAGCTCCGCCGCGTCGGCGACGAGGCCGTCGCCGAGGTATGGCTCGGCCGAGAAGCCGGGATCCCCGCTCGCGGCGAGCGCCTCGGTGAGCCTCTCGCGCGGGATACGCGAGCGCGCCTCAATCAGCCTGCCCAGCTCCTCCGGGTTCACCCCTTCAGGATCAGCTCCCGCTGCCGCGAACTGGTTCATCAGCACGTTCGCGACGGCGCGCCGGTCGCCCGGCACCTGTTCGTAGAGGCGGTCCCGCCCGCTTGTGACGAGGCCCTCGGCCAGGTCGTGGTCGAGCCCGGCGGCGAGCCGCCGGATCCGCGTCGCGGGCGACTCCGGTAGCTCTTCGCGGATCCTCTCGACGAGCTCGCGCGGCGGCTCGAGCGGGACGAGATCCGGCTCGGGGAAGTAGCGGTAATCCTTCGCCTCCTCCTTCGAGCGCAGCGGCGGAGCGGACTCGGCGCCCGGATCGAAATGCAGCGTCTCCTGGTCGACCTCGCCGCCGGATTCGTAGACCGCGGCCTGACGTTCGACCTCGCGCTGGATCGCCTTGGCGGCGAAGGCGAACGAGTTCAGGTTCTTCAGCTCCGTGCGAGTGCGCAGCTCGTCCGAGCCCTCGGGCCGCACCGACACGTTCACGTCGAAGCGGAGCGACCCCTTCTGCATCTCTGCGTCGGAGATCCCCAGCTCGATGACGGTCTGGCGCAGCAGCTGGAGGAAGCGGCGCGCTTGATCGGCCGAGCGCAGGTCCGGCTGGGTGACGATCTCGACCAGCGGTGTGCCGGCGCGGTTGAAGTCGACGAGCGTGGCAGTGGCGCCGCCGATGCGGCCTTCCGCGCCCCCGACGTGCACGTTCTTCGCCGCGTCCTCCTCCAGGTGCGCGCGGACGATGCCGATCTCGGCGTCTCCGTCCGGCCCGGGCAGCGTGAGGCGGCCGTTGACGCACAGCGGCTCGTCGTACTGGGAGATCTGGTAGCCCTTCGGGTTGTCCGGATAGAAGTAGTTCTTCCGGTGGAAGACGGCGTGCTCGGCGATCTCGCAGTCGAGCGCGAGCCCGAGCTTGATCGTCCACTCGACCGCCGTCGCGTTCGGGACCGGCAGGGAGCCGGGATGAGCCAGGCAGACGGGACAGGTGCGCGTGTTCTCGGGCTCGAAGTACGCGACCTCGCAGCGGCAGAACATCTTCGTCCGCGTCTTCAGATGGATGTGAATCTCGAGCCCGATGACCGGTTCCCAGGTCATTTCAACCTCTCGGGAACGAAGTCGAATCCGATCGCTCGCTCCAGCGCGTGGCCGACGTGGAAGAGCGTGTTCTCGGCGAACTGCGGGCCGATTAGCTGGAAGCCAACCGGGAGGCCCTCGGAGAGCCCGCACGGGATCGAGAGCCCTGGGAGGCCGGCCAAATTGGACGGGATCGTCAACACGTCCGAGAGGTACATGGCGAGCGGGTTCTCGGCCTTCTCGCCCAGCTTGAAGGCGACCGTCGGTGAGGTCGGCGAGACGAGCACGTCGAAGTTCTCGAAGGCGGCGGCGTGCTCGTCCGCGATCACGGTCCGCACCTTCTGGGCCTGTCCGTAGTAGGCCTCGTAATACCCGGCCGAGAGCGCGTAGGTGCCGAGCATGATTCGCCGTTTGGGCTCGTCCCCGAAGCCGGCGTCACGCGTCTTGTCATACATCTCACGGACGTTCGAGCCGTTCACGCGCGGGCCGTAGCGGACACCGTCATAGCGGGCGAGGTTCGAGGAAGCCTCCGCCGGTGCGATGAGGTAGTAGCAGGGCATGCCGTAGTCGACGGAGCGAGGCAGGCTCGTCTCCCCCACCTCGGCGCCGAGCTCGCGGCAGAGCTCAATCGTGCGCTGCGTGATCTCTTTGACCCCCGGTTCGATCCCTTCGGCCTCGTTCAGCTCGCGAGGGACGCCGACCCGGATGCCTTGCAGGTCCTCGCGTTCGGGAATCTCGACCGGGTTGGGGAGCTCCACCGTCGTCGTGTCCTCGGGATCACGGCCGGCCAGGGTGCGGTAGAGGAGCGCGTTGTCGCGGACGGTCTTCGTCATCGGGCCAATCTGGTCGAGGCTCGAGGCGAAGGCGACGATCCCGTAGCGCGACACCGTCCCGTAGGTCGGGCGGAGGCCGACGATTCCGCACAGAGATGCCGGCTGCTTGACGGACCCGCCGGTGTCGGAGCCGAGCGCCCAGGGCGCAAGGCCGGCGGCGACAGCGGCAGCGGAGCCTCCCGACGACCCTCCGGGCACGCGTTCGGGATCCCACGGATTTCGCGTCGGGCCGAAGGCCGAGTTCTCAGTGGACGAGCCCATCGCGAACTCGTCCATGTTCGTCTTGCCGAGTAGGGGCATGCCTGCCGCTTTGCATCGTCTCGCCACAGTGGCGTCGTAGACCGGGACGTAACCGGAGAGAATGTTCGAGCCGGCGGTCGTCTCCACGCCGCGGGTGGAGATCAGGTCCTTGAAGGCGATGGGCACGCCCTCGCCGTCGGGCTCGTCGACCGTGCGCAGATAGGCGTGGAGCCCCGAGTCGCGCACGCCGATCGCGTCGATGTATGCGCGGTGGAGCTCGGCGCCCGAGACCTCGCGGCGCTCGAGCAGGCCAATTGCCTCCTCGGCCTTGAGACGAAGCGTGTCGATCATGCGCGCCCCTGCCTGCTTCCGGCGCGTCGACCGGTCATTGCAGACGGCCGCACGGGCAAAAGAGACGGGCACGCTGGCAGAGCCAGCATGCCCTCTAAACGGCATCGCAAGCGATGCCTTGGCCGCACGGCCTGAATGAGACATCGCAAGCGACGTCTCATATGGGCGGCACCTTGAAAAATCCGGCGTCGCGCTCAGGGGCGTTCGCGAGCGCCTCGTCTTGCGGGAGGCACGGTCGCGGCTCGTCTTCGGCCCAGACGTTCACGAGATCGAGCGGATGGGCGGTCGGCTCCACGTCGGTGAGGTCCAGCTCCGACACCTTGGCGACGGCCTCGAGGATCGCGCTCAGCTGCTGCGTGAAGCGCTCGACTTCTTCGTCGCGAAGCTCGAGGCGCGCGAGCCGCGCGACGTGCAGGACCTCTTCTCTTGTGATCGCCATTCTTCTGAGTTCGGCGGAGCCAGACTGAAGTCTGGCACCGCGCGGGCTTTCAAACTCCTCCCAAACGAAACGCGGGCCTTGCGGCCCGCGTCTCGCATTCGAAACTGTCCGGGCCTAGACTGGCTGGACGTTCGCGGCCTGCAGGCCCTTATCGCCCTGCACGACCTCGAACGACACCCGCTGACCCTCGGTCAGCGAGCGATAGCCCTCCGACTGGATCGCGGTGTGATGGACGAAGACGTCGTCGCCGTCCTCACGCTCGATGAATCCATAGCCCTTCTCGTTCGAGAACCACTTCACGGTGCCCTCAGGCAATCGTTCCTCCTTCAAACAACGAACGACGGCCCGGGCACCGAGCCGCCGAACAACTTGCACTAACGGCGGGACCTTAGCAGCGTCTGACCCCGGGCGACTTTGACGGTGTTGCGAAGTAGTGAAGCGATCGTCATCGGCCCGACTCCGCCGGGGACCGGAGTCATCAAACCCGCGCGTTCGGCCACCGCGGGGTCGACGTCGCCGCGGAGGCCCTCGTCCGTGCGGTTCATACCGACATCGATCACCGTCGCGCCCTCTTTGACCATGCCTGGAGTGATCAGGCCGGCGTGTCCGACCGCCGCGACGAGCACGTCGGCTTCGCTCGTTTGGGCGGCGAGGTCTGACGTCCGGGAGTGGCAGATGGTGACCGTGGCATGCCGCGCCAGAAGGAGGAGCGCGACCGGCTTGCCGACGATGTTGCTCCGGCCGACGACGACGGCGCGGGCACCGACCAGCGGCACGTCGTACTCGTCGAGCAGCGTCAGGATGCCCGTGGGGGTCGCGGCGACGAGCCCTTCCTGGCCGAGGAAGAGCTTGCCCGCGTTCACGGGATGGAAGCCGTCGACGTCCTTGGCCGGGTCGACGGCGTCGATCACGCGCTGCTCGTCGATCTGCGAGGGCAGCGGAAGCTGGACGAGGATCCCGTCGACAGCGGCGTCGGCGTTGAGCTGCGCGACGAGGTCGAGGAGGTCATCCTCGGTCGTGTCCTCGGCGAGTCGGTAGTCGCGGGAAAGGATCCCCGCCTCACGGGCGGCCTCCTGCTTCCGCCGGATGTAGATCTCGGACGCCGGATCGTCGCCGACCAGCACCGTCGTCAGGCCGACCTCGCCGAGCTCCTCGACCTCTGCGGCCACCTCGGCCCTGATGCGCTCGGCGAGCGCCTTCCCGTCCATCAGTCGTGCCGCCACGAGGGCGAGGTTAACCTGCGCCGGTGGAACTCCGACGCTGGCCACGCAAGAACGATGCTGCATCGATCAAGGCGCGCCAAGAGGCGCTCGACGGCCGTGTCGACCGCGAGGTCTTCGGTGACGACCTGACCCCGTGGGCCAAGGCGCAGGAGGCCCTGACCGGGATCTCGGTCATCCCGACGGCGGTGATCGGGCCCTTGACGATCTCGCTCGGGGACTACGAGCTGACCGAGGCCGACGGCGAGGTCGTGGAGCGGGGTCGTTCGACTGAGGACGTTTTCGTCCCGCTCGCGCACACAGAGGGGTCCATGTCCGACTCGCTCTACCGAGGAGCGAGGGCGGGGACTGAGTCCGGTGGCTTTCGGACGGAGGTGCTGCGCGACCGGATCACGCGGGCATCATGTTTCGTCTGCCGCTCATCCGAGGAGGCGGCCCAGCTCGCGCGGTGGATCGACGGTGAGGCGCCGGCTATGCGGCAATGGCTGGCCGAGCGCGACGAGGCATGGGTCTCGCGCTGGGCGAAACTGCGCGAGGTCGAGACGCACGTGGTCGGGCCGATGTGCCACGTCATGTGGGCGTTCACGACCGGCGACGCGGTCGGGGCGAACATGATGACGCGCAACGCCTACGCGCTGAACATGGGCTTCGTCATGGAGCAGGCTCCGGTCAAGCCCGACCGAGCGATGCTCGAGGCGAACATGGGCGGCGACAAGAAGGTGTCCCACCGATACTTCGAGGGCGGCGGCCACGGGAAGACCGTGATCGCGGAGTGCACGTTGACCGACGACGCCGTGCGACGCGTGCTGCGGACGACGGTGGACGACCTCCTCGAGCTCTCGTGGGCCGGAACGCACGGCGCGGTGGCTTCGGGCATGTTGGGAGTCGCTTTCACGCCCGCCACGGCGATCGCGGCGATCTTCGCGGCGACGGGCCAGGATCTCGGCATGGTCGGGACGAGCTCGATGGCGCACGGGACCGGCAGGCGGGTCGAGGGCGGGCTGAACGCGGGGATCCGGCTCCCGGGGCTCGAGGTTGCGACCGTCGGCGGCGGGACGACCCTTCCCTACGCGCGCTCGTGGCTGGCTCTGCTGGGGTGCGCGGGCCCGGGGAAGGTCTACCGCTTCGCCCAGATCGTCGCGGCGGCGACGCTGGCGCTCGAGATCTCGGCGTCAGCCGCGATGGCCACGTCCGGCTCGGAGAACTTCTTCAAGGCCCACTTCGAGCGCGGCGGGCTTCGCTAGCGCGTGGGTGGGCGCTTCGCAGGTGGGGTCGGGCCCGGGTGTCGCGGGGTCTGACCCCACGTGAACATTCCGCCCCACCACGACCCGGCCTGCTGGGGCTGCGGGGACAATCCGACCGGGATCCGGCTGCCGGCGCCGCACGCTGAGGGCGAGACCTCCTACGAAGCGACCTTCTCGTTCGCCGAGCACCACCAGGCGGCGCCCGGGCTCGTCCACGGCGGCCTTGTCGCCGCCGCGCTGGACGAGGCGTGCGGCCTGCTCGCGACGTGGTACCGCTTCCCGTCTGTCACCGCCCGGTTCGAGATTCGCTTCCTCGAGCCGGTCCACATCAACCGCACGCTGACGATCTCCGCCCGGCTCGAGGACGATCGCGGCCGCCGACTGGAGATTGGCGGTGAGCTCAGCGACGGCGACGACCTGCTCGCAACAGCCAAGGGCTCCTTCGTCCATGTCTCGCTGGAGCACTTCCTGCGAACGCCCGAAGGCCGCGCCGCCGGCGAGGCGTGGCGAGAACGGCTCGGCGGCTAGGCGCTAGGCCCCGATCGTCCAGGCGGCTGCGCCGGTGCTGTCTCCGGCCTCGGCGAAGGCGATGACGTTGTGCTTGCCCGTACCGGGCAGGATCCGGAAGGTCGGCGGGGTCCCGTGCGTGCGCACGACCCTTGCTTCCTTGCCGTCGATCCACGCACGTGCCCTGACCGGGCCGCGGACAGACGGGGGAACCTCCACCCCGAACCGAGGCCGATTGAAGCTG
>DATGDB010000017.1:0-46531 GCA_035311205.1 Gaiellaceae bacterium
CCCTCCGCTCCGCGCTCGAACTCGAAGCTCCAGCCCTTGTACTTGAAGTCCTCGCCTCCGGGGGCCTGCATGACACCGTCCAGCGAGACGAACTCGGTTACGACGATCCTGCCCATGTGATCCTCCTTCTCCGTCGGGATGCCTGGGTACCATACTCAACGATACAGTTGCTAAACCAGATGGGTGAATAGCAGGTGGCGGCCGACCACCTGGACAGCACATTCGCGGCGCTTGCCGATCCGACACGGCGTGCGATCCTGAAACGGCTGGCGCAGGGTGAGGCGTCCGTGAACGAGCTCGCTGAGCCCTTCCCGATGAGC
Organism: Gaiellaceae bacterium; assembly: GCA_035311205.1. Lineage (GTDB taxonomy): Bacteria > Actinomycetota > Thermoleophilia > Gaiellales > Gaiellaceae > JACDAN01. The sequence continues at coordinate 321 of DATGDB010000017.1, forward strand.
GTTCAGGCCGTCTCCAAGCATCTGAAGGTGCTCGAGCGGGCCGGCCTCGTCACGCGTGGGCGGTCAGCGCAGCTGCGACCCGCACGCCTCGCAGGGGCGCCGCTCAAGGAAGCCGTTGACTACCTGGAGACGTATCGTCAGTTCTGGCAGGGAAGCTTCGACGAGCTCGAGAAGCGGTTGCGTGGCTGAAGGAATCACGATCACACGGGTCTTCGACGCCCCGCGGGAGCGTGTCTGGAAGGAGTGGACCGAGCCCGAGCGCTTCGCCGACTGGTTCGGCGGCACCGAGTCCGAGGTGCCGCTCACATCGGTGTCGATGGACGTGAGGCCGGGCGGCTCCTGGCGGCTGACGATGCTCGCTGCCCGCGGCGAGATTCACTGGAAGGGCGAATATCGCGAGGTCGTGGAGCCCGAGCGGCTCGTGTTCACCGTCTCCGACCAGCCAGGGGACGAGTTCTACGAGCTCGTATCCGTCGTCCTCACCGACCTGGGCGAGGATCGGACCGAGATGCATTTCCAGCAGCAGGGGCGCATGTCGGCAGAGGAGTACGAGCGCGCGGGACAAGGATGGTCGACCTTCTTCGACCGGATCGACGCGCGGCTGGCTACTCGAGGCTGACCGAGATCCGCCGGTCGCCGGTGTCCAGCACGAAATGCTCGGAGACCTTCGCGCAATACAGACGAAGGGCTGCGGGCGGCTGAACGTTTGCCTGCGTCCACGCACGAGCACCCTGGAGCTGGGACCTCCGCGAGAAGATTCCCATGCCCCGCTCGAGCTCGGCGTCCGCCACCTGCTCAGCAACCGCCGACATGTACACGCCCTGCCCGCTGCCGACGGGCACTCGGGAGTCGAAGATCACGATGGCGATCTCCGGACGCGCGGCGACGTTGCGCGAGTGCCGCGCGTCCGGATACGAGACCCAGAAGAACTCGCGATACGCCTCGGGCGCATACCAGACCGGCGAGACCCAGGGCCGGCCGGTCGAATCCGCCGTTCCGAGCGTCATGTAGCGGTTCTCGTCGATGATCGCTCTCGCGGCGGCTTCGAGCTCTCCTTCCGGCGGCATTCTCAGCCCATCGTCTTCAGATACTCGTCGAGCAGACCGTAGCTCCGCTCGGCCCCGTCCTCCATGCCGGTGGCCATCGCGGCGTCCCGGGCTTCCTTCGACGGGTAGAGAATCGTGGTCGTCACGGTCGTCGCACCGTTCTCTTCGGAGAGCTGCACCGTGTTCTCCGTCTCGGGCCAGTCCCCGCCCCAGGCCTCGGTGTTGACGAGCCGTTCGGGCGGGACGATCTCCCGGTAGACGCCGCGCATCTCGAGGTCGTCGCCGCCGGAGCGCTGCCAGACGAAGTGCCATTCGCCGCCCGGGCGGAGATCGACCTCGCAGACCGGCATCGTCCATCCTTCCGGGCCCAGCAGCCATTGCCGCAGGTGCTCCGGCTTCGTGTACGCGTCCCACACGAGCGCGCGCGGTGCTTCGAATGTCCGCGCCATGACGACTTCGCGATCCGACGGCGTCGTGATCGTCGTCTCGCCAACGCTATTCATCTCGGACATGGTCCGGCTCCTTTCGTTGCAGCTGTCGGAGGTACTCGTCCAGCCGGTCGTGGCTCTCCTCCCAGAAGCGGCGATAGCCCTCGGCCCACTCGGCGACGTCCCTGAGCGGCGCCGCCTCGAGCCGGCAGGGCCGCCACTGCGCTCGTCGGCCGCGAGTGATCAGGCCGGCCCGCTCGAGCACGCGGAGGTGCTTCGAGACGGCGGGACTGCTGATCCGAAACGGCGCCGACAGCTCCTTGACCGTCGCCGGGCCGCCGGCCAACCGGGCGAGTATCGCCCGTCGGGTGGGGTCCGCAAGGGCCGAGAACGTGACGCTTAGGGAATCGGTGGCCATCGGCTAGTTAACCAACTGGTTATCTATAGTAACGACCCGATGAACGTCAAGCCGGCTTGTGTCGAACCCCCTGGAGGGCCGTTTTCGATTCGCTAGCCTCTGTGATGAGGTACGAGCTCGACCGAGGGACGCTCGTGCTGCTTCCGGCTTGCCGCTGTCGCCGAGCGATGAGTTCTGGGGTCTCAGGCGGTCTTACTTGAAATCCGAGACCACGGAGGGTTGAGACGCATGACGGAGCAGAGGCCAGGGACGAATACGCAGCAGCGGCGCGCGGCCCACGAACGGCTTTCGACCGGCGCCCTGGCGCGCTGGGCGCGGGCGTGTGCGTCGCACCCCTGGCGGGTGATTGTCGGCTCGCTCGCGTCGATCGCATTGCTAGTCGTTCTTGTGGTGACCGTCGGCGGCAGCCTCAAGGACGAGTTCGAGATACCGGGTTCGGACACGCAGAAGGCCACCGACCTCATCAAGTCGGAGTTCTCCTCCGAGCAGGGCTCCGTGCTGAACCTCGTCTTCGCCGCGCCGAAGGGCGAGCGTCTCGACACGCCCGAGCGCAAGGCCGCAGTCGATGCCGCCGTTGCGAAGCTCAAGACCGCGGAGTTCAAGCCCAAGGATGGCAAGGCCGGCATCGAGAGCGTCGGCAATCCGTTCTCCGACCAGACGTTCTCGGACGACGGACGAATCGCGTACGCGGAGGCGCAGTTCTCGGAGACGATCGAAACCGCAGATCGCTCTCAGGTCGTTGCGGTGGAAAATGCGGTCCGCGACACGGTCGAGCCGGCGGGCGTGACCGCCGAGTTCAACGGCGAGGCCGAAGCCCCGCCCATCCAGCAGGGAATACAGGAGTTGCTCGGCTTCATGGCCGCGTTCATCGTGCTCATGATCGTCTTCCGCACGTTCGTCGCGACCGCGATTCCGATTGCGCTGGCGCTCATGGCCGTCGGAACGGCGTTCCTCCTCCTGTTCATCCTCGCCGGGCTCACCGACATCAACACGATCACGCCGATCCTCGTGTCGATGATCGGCATCGGCGTCGGGATCGACTACTCGCTCTTCATCGTCACGCGGTTCAGACAGTTCCTGCACGAAGGGCTGTCGCCGGTCGACGCGGCCGCGGAGGCCGGCGCCTCCGCCGGCCGGGCCGTGCTGTTCGCGGGCCTCACGGTCGCGATCTCGGTCACGGGCCTCGCGTTCTTCGGGCTCGACTTCGTGACCAAGCTCGGCATCGGCGCGGCCCTGGGCGTGCTGACGACGGTCCTGATCGCCAACTCGCTCCTGATCGCGGTGCTCGCGAAGCTCGGGCACAAGATCGATCGGTGGAAGGTGCCATTCCTCAAGCAGATCGACGACTCCGAGGCCGGCCGCGAGAAGTCGTTGCTCGGGCGCTGGGGCCGGTTCGTGACCCGTCACGCCAGGCCGATCTTCGTCATCCTGCTCGTGGCCGGTCTCATCCTGGCCGGGACGTCGGCGCTCGTGCGACTGGGCGCTTCCGACCAGGGGACCCAGCCGAAGAACCAGACCGCACGTCGAGCCTACGACCTCCTCGCCGAGGGCTTCGGACCGGGCTTCAACGGCCCGATCCCGATCGTCGTCGACGTAAAGGGAGACGAAGGCGCTCCGCAACGGGTCTACAACGGCGTCCGCGGGCTCGACGACGTTGCCTCGGTCGCGAAGCCGCAGTTCAACGATGCGAAGACCGTCGCGATCGTGTTCGTCACGCCCAATTCGGCGCCACAGGACGAGAAGACCGCGAAGCTCGTCCATCGGCTGCGCGACGACGTCGTGCCGGCGGCGACCAAGGGAAGCGCCGCTGCCGTCTATGTGTCGGGGCTGAACGCGGCCTTCATCGACATCGCCGACCGGATCATGCAGCGGCTGCCGCTCTTCCTGCTCTACATCATCGGCGTCACGTTCATCGTGCTCGCCATGGCCTTCCGGTCGATCGTCATCTCCCTGACGGCGGCGATCACGACCATTCTGTCGGCGTTCATCGGGTTCGGCGTGCTCACGCTCGTGATCCAGGAGGGATACGGGATGAGCCTGACGGGGCTCGACCGGAAGGGACCGATCGAGACCTTCGTTCCGCCGATCGCGTTCGCGATCCTCTTCGGCCTGTCGATGGACTACATGGTGTTTCTCGCGAGCCGCATTCGGGAGGAGCACGTCCACGGGCTGAACACGAGGGAGGCGGTCGAGCACGGGCTCGCGGCGATCGGGCGCGTCATCGTTGCGGCGGCGATCATCATGGCCACGGTCTTCTCGGCCTTCATCCTCACCCCCGACCGAATCTCCAAGGAGTTCGGACTGCTGCTCGCGGTGGCGATCCTGACGGACGCGCTGGTCGTGAAGATGACGCTCATCCCAGCCTTCATGACCCTGCTGGGTGAGAAGACGTGGTACATCCCGGGCTGGCTCGACCGGCTGCTCCCGAACATCACGATCGAGCCGCCGCACGAGGGCGAGACTCCGGTCCCGCCGGCCGTGGAGAGGGCTCCGAGCGAAGCCTGAGATTGGAGGAGATCAGATGCGCAAGGTGATCGTCAACGAGTTCATGAGCCTCGACGGGGTCGTGCAGGCGCCCGGCGGTGCAGAGGAGGACACGAGCGGCGGCTTCAAGCACGGCGGCTGGCACATGCCGTACATGGACGAGGTCGCCCAGAAGGAGGTACTCGAGGGCATCAACGAGGCGGGCGGCTTCCTACTCGGGCGCCGGACCTATGAGATCTTCGCGGCCTACTGGCCGAACGCCCCCGAGGAGGAGCAGGTAGTCGCGGAGCCGCTGAACACGAAGCCGAAATACGTGGCGTCGACGACGCTTTCGGAGCCGCTCGAGTGGCAGAACTCGACCGTGCTCCAGGGCGACATCGCCGAGGCCGTCCCCGCGCTGAAGCAGGAAGACGACGCCGGCGACCTGCACGTGATCGGCAGCAGTGAGCTGGTCCGCGAGCTCATCGCGAACGACCTCGTCGACGAGCTCCGGGTGATGATCGACCCGCTGGTCGTGGGGGGTGGCAAGCGCGTCTTCAACGACGACGGCGCACTCCGTCCATGGCGGCTGGTCGACAGCCAGGTGACGACGACAGGCGCGATCCTCGCGACCTACGCCCCGGCCGAGTCAGAGACCTAGCCCGGTTCTCGAGGGCTCGGCTCCAGGCGACCGAGCCGAAGCGTCGCGCCACCTCGAGCCAAGTAACACTGTGTTACTTGGCACAGAGTCGGCACGAAGAAGGGTCCGACGGTAGGCGACACTGAGCGGCGTGCCGACGATGGCGCCCCGCATCCGCAAAGAGCTCCTCGAAGCGATCGTCCGCCATGACAAGCGCACGCACCCGATCGCCGAGACCTGTCGACGAGTCGGCCGTGACGCCGAACGACTCGGCTTGACGCGGCCCAGTTATCAGCGCATCCGCGAGCTCGTCCATCAGTCCCGTCGCCTCCGGCGCGGGCCGAGCACGACGAGCGTGCTCGTCGATGTGGCCTTCCGCGTCCGCCCGCCGGAGGCGATCCTCGACCACATCTCGGGCGTCGGCGTGCCCGAGCTCCGGCGCTAGCTAGCTCGAGCCGCTAGCCGAGCCTCACGCCAAGTAACACAGTGTTACTTGGCGGGTACCGCCTCGGCGGTGACGCCCGCCAGCCAGTTGCGCACCGCCGCGGCCACGGCTTCCGGGTCGGCCTTCAGGCCGTGGTCGCCCGGCACTTCGACCACCTCGCGCAACGCGCTCGCCGGCGGGATTCCGAAGCGATCGCGCTCGCCCTGGACGACCAGGGTCGGCAGGGTCACCGCGTCGAGCTCAGGGAGGCGGCTCTCGGGCGGCTTCCCTCCACGGCGCGGCGGCTCCAGCGGGAAGGCGAGGCAGAGGACGGCGACTGCGCCTGTTGCCTCCGCGGTGCGGCAGGCGACCCGAGCGCCGAGCGAGCGACCGCCGACGATCAAGGGCAGGCCGGCCAGCTCGTCTGTCCGCAGCTCTTCGACGACCGAGATCCAGGCGGCGTCGAGGTGCGGGGCGCGTGGGGGAGACCGGCGGCCGGCGACACGGTACGGCTGCTCGACGAGAGCGACAGTGATGCCCTGCAAGGCGGCCGCGGCGGTTGCCGCCACAAGGTCGGGCGCCTGTACACCGCCGCCGGCTCCGTGTCCGAGCACGAGCCCCGCGCGCGGCTCCTCGACGGCGTACACATGGGCGCGCGCGAGGCCCTCCGGCGTCTCGATCTCGCCCGTTACGAACTCCGCCGCCGCTCCTCCTCTGCGGTCAGCTCCGCCGTCGGCAGAGCCTCGAGTCGTTCGTCCGGGATGGGCTCGCCGCTTTCGATCGAGAGGCCGTAGGTGCCCGCCGCAAGGCGTTCCTCGGCTCGCTTGACGGCGGCGAGCTGCTCCCGCAGATCCTCCGCGAGGCCCTGGTCGAACTCGTCCTGGTAGAGGTCGGCGGCGAGGTTCGCGGGGTCGTACTCGTCGTCCGGTTCGCTGTCAGCCTGGTGGCCGAGGCGAGCGAGTGACCGCTTGATCCGCTCGCGCTCGGCCGCCAGCAATTCACGGGCTCGATCGCCGTCCATCAAGTGGACGTTACCGGCGAGGGCACCGTCTCGCGGTAGCCCAGCGCCTTCCCGAGCGGCGCCGCGAGTGCGAGCCCCCCACGCTGCATCCAGACCGGCGGGAACGGAAGCCGAACGGTGTCGAAGTGCGCCTTCGCGATCACCGCGAGCCGGAGCGGGTTCGGCATTCCCTTGCGGTTCGTCTTCCCCTCGGCTGCGAGCGTGAACATGGTCTCGATCAGCGACTCGAACCGGAGCGCGGGACGCACCTCGCAGATGAAGCGCGCCTCGGTCTCGCCGGCGTTCCAGAACCGGTGCGCCGTACCGGGTGAGACCACTGCGACGTCTCCGGGTCCAGCGACGTTCTCTTCGTCGCCGACGCGGAGCCCGAGCTGCCCTTCGAGGATCTCGAAGCGCTCGGTCTGGTAGGGATGTGCGTGCGCGGCGGCGACGAAGCCGTCAGGCCGCACGATCGTCTCGACCAGCACATACTCGCCTTCTGTCTGTGCGGCCGTGCGATGGAAGATCAGCACCTCGCCGGTCACCGGATTCTCGAGCCTGTCTCCTGGGTGGATCATCGTTGCTCCTCTCATTGGGGTTCGTTCCTTGAGAGACAGGTTGCGCTGCGAACGCGACAATTTCGTCGCCCAGCCGAGGGATCTTGCATCCGGCCCGAGGATGATCCTTCCGTCGTCCGGGGGACGACTCGGAGCTTCAGGCGGCCGTCTTGGGGCCTGGCCTGGTGAGCCCGCTCTCGTACGCGAAGATCACCGCCTGGACGCGGTCGCGGAGACGGAGCTTCATCAGGATCCGCTTCAGGTGCGTCTTCACGGTCGATTCCTCGATCACCAGGGCAGCGGCGATCTCGCCGTTCGAGAGGCCGCGGGCAACCTGCTCGAGCACCTCGCGTTCCCGCGGTGTCAGTTCGCCGAGTCGCTCGTCGAAGCTGACCTCGGCGGCCGGCTGCTGTGCCATGCGGTCGATCACCCGGCGGGTGACCGAGGGGGAGAGAAGGGAATCACCTGCGGCGACTGCGTGGATCGCGGCGATCAGCTCTTCCGGGCTCGTCCGCTTGAGCAAGAACCCTGAAGCGCCTGCGTTGAGCGCTCCGAAGATGTAGTCGTCGCGCTCGAAGGTGGTGAGGATCACGACCTTCGTCTCCGGAGCCGCGGCGACCAACTCGCGGGTCGCCGCGATGCCGTCCAGGTCCGGCATCCGCACATCCATGAGGACGACCTCGGGTCGCAGCGCTCGTGCCTCATCGATTGCGGTACGTCCGTCCGACGCCTGACCGACGACGTCGACCGTCTTGTCGCTGGAGAGAACAGCCTCGAGGCCCGCGCGCATGAGGTCGTCGTCGTCCACAATCAGCACGCGAACCGTGTCGGCGCTCACGCTTGCTCCTCGCCGTAGGGCAGGCGGGCATGGACGTGGTACGTGCCGTTGCTCGCGCCGGCTTCGAGGGTGCCGCGGAGCAGCTGGGCCCGCTCGCGCATGCCGACGATTCCGTGCCCCCCGCCGTTGCGAACCTGAGCACCAGGCGGGGTGGAGTTCTTCACCTGGACCTCGAGCGTGGTCGGCCCGAAGTCGATTTCGACCTCGGCGCTGCCGGTCCCGTGCCGCGCGGCGTTCAACAGCGCTTCCTGGAGAATCCGATAGGCCGCCTGGTCGACGCCGGGAGGGAGTGCCCGGCGGGCACCGTCGATCCTGACCGTGACAGCAAGGCCCGCGGCGCGGTACCGCTCGGCCAGCGTATCGAGCGCGGCGAGGCCCGGCGGCGGCTCCACGTCCTGCGACGAACCGTCCTCGCGCAGGGCGCTGACCAGCTGATCGATCTCCCCGAGCGTATCGCGCGCGACCTCTTCGATCGTCTCGAGCGCTTGGCGGGAGCGCTCGAGGTCCTGCTCCTGCAAGAGGCGTGCGGCGCCGGCCTGGACGAGGATCACGTTGATCGCATGGCCCGCCGAGTCGTGCAGGTCGCGGGCGATGCGGGTGCGCTCCTCCGCCGCCGCGAGACGCCGCTCGCGCTCCGCTTCGCGCTCGGCCCGAAGCGCGCGCTCCTCCAGCTCCGTGAGCCGCTCCCGGCGAAGCCGTGCGCGGTCGCCGGCGAACCAGGCTGCCGCCCAGACTGCGGTCCCGAGCAGGAGCTCGGGCCCCAACCGGCCGCTGAGGACATGCGGCGCGAGCAGAACGAAGAGGCTGAGCACGGCGGCGCCATTCCAGAGGCGAGAACGCGCTTCATCACGGTTCTCGGCGACCGTGAAGAGGGCAATCGCGAAGCCGACCGGCGGGCCGAGCCCGTAATCGAACCCATACAGCGCCGCGGTCGCACCCGTCACGAGGGCCAGTACGGCAAGCGGAGAGAGCCGGCGCGCGGCGAGCGGCAACGAAGCCAATGCCGCGAGGACGACGCCGAAGGCGTCGAGGTCGCGGTTCCCCGAGTCGAAGTTTCCGTGGGAGAGAGCGCCGAGCGCGAAGACAAAGACGGCGACCGCGATCAACGCGTCGATCACGAGCTGTCTGCGCCCAGCCATCGCCACGGAAGGTAGCGAGCGAAACGCTCTGCCGAGTCTCCCCGGAGGAGGATCCGCGTCCCCCTCCAGGAGGAGATCGAAGTTCCTCCCTGTGGGCGTTGTGGAGGGACACCCGGCATCCGTACCGTGGAAGGCATGAACGACGGCTTGGTGATCGAGACCCACGACCTGAGCAAGCGCTACGGCGAGCGCATCCTCGCCGTCGACGGCTTGGCGCTCCGTGTCCGGCGGGGCGAGGTCTACGGCTTCTTGGGCCCCAACGGGGCGGGGAAGACGACCACGTTGCGCATGCTGCTCGGTCTCGTCCACCCGACCTCGGGGACCGCGCTCGTGCTGGGCGCCCGGCCCGGCTCGCCGCAGAGCTTGGGGCGCGTCGGTGCGCTGATCGAGACGCCCGCCTTCTATCCATTCCTGTCCGGTCGGGACAACCTGCGGGTGCTCGCGCGATACGCCGGAGCTCCGGAGACGCGGATCGAGCCCATCCTGGAGGAGGTCGGCCTCGCCGCCCGGGGGTCCGATCGCTTCGGCACGTACTCGCTGGGGATGAAGCAGCGGCTCGGCATCGCGGCGGCTCTGCTCAAAGAACCCGAGCTTCTGATCCTCGACGAGCCCACGAACGGGATGGACCCGGCCGGGATGGCTGAGATGCGCACGTTTATTCGCGATCTCGGCCGCGGCCGGCGAACGGTGCTGCTCTCGAGCCATCTCATGGCGGAGGTCGAGCAGATCGCCGACCGCGTCGGAGTCATCAGCGGCGGCAAGCTCGTCGGGGAAGGGACGGTGGAGGAGCTCCGCGGGCGCGAGAGCCTCTGGATTCGCGCGGAGCCGCTGGAGGAAGCCGAGCGGGTGGTCGCAAACCTTCAGGCGGTCGAGCAGGTCTCCCGTGTCGACGGCGGCCTCAGGATCGCGGCCGATCCCGCGGCCGCGGCGGGCATCAACCGGTCGCTCGTCGAAGCCGGCATCGACGTCGGCGAGCTGCGCCACGAGCGCGCCTCGCTGGAGAAGGTCTTCCTCGAGTTGACACAACAACAGAAGGAGGCGGCATGACCCGCAGCGTCATGGCAGAGCTTCTTGTCCTGCGCAAGCGGACGAGTACGTGGATCCTCCTCGGGATCTGGACCACCCTCGCACTTGTCTTCGCGTACGTCGTCCCGTACGTGACGTACCTGAACAACCCGGCGGAGCAGCCGCTCGCGGATGTCCTGCCACGGCACCTCGTAGGAGAGCTCATGGGCGGATTCCCGTTCTTCGGTGGTGTGCTCGCGCTCATGCTCGGAGTGCTGACGTTCGGCAGCGAGTACGGCTGGGGCACGTTGAGGACGCTCTTCATCCAGCGACCCGGCCGGCTCCAAGTGTTCGCGGCCAAGCTGCTCGCGCTCGCCGTGGCGCTGATCCCCTTCGTTCTCTTCGTCTTCGCAGTGGGAGCGCTCGCCAGCTCCGCAATCGCGCTGCGCGAAGGCGTGGACATCGCCCTGCCGTCGGCGGCGCTCCTCGTCCGAGGGCTCGCGGCCGGCTGGCTCATCCTCGCCGTGTGGACGGCGCTCGGGGTCATGCTCGCCGTCTTCTCACGCGGCACCGCACTCGCGGTCGGCATCGGCATCCTCTACGCGCTCGTGATCGAAGGCCTGCTCAGCGCGCTCGCGAGCCAGGTGAGCGCCGTCGACCGGATCGTCGAGTTCTTCCTGCGTGCGAATGCCTACTCGCTGGTCACGACGCTCGGCGTCGCCGCCGACGACGTCGCGAACAACGGGCCCGGCTCCTTCTCCGGGCCCTTCGTGGGCGGCGGGCAGGCGCTGCTCGTGCTCGCGGCGTACGCGGCTGTCTTCCTGCTGGTCTCGGGCTGGCTGCTCCGCCGCCGCGACGTCGCCTGAGCCAAGATGAGCGACCGTGAGCCTGCTCGCGGACGTCGTCAACGCCTCGAAGGCTGTCACGGAGACGAGCTCGCGCTCGGCGAAGGTCGCGATTCTCGCCGAGCTGCTGCGCGGGCTGGAAGCGGAGGAGGTTCCGCTTGCCGTCGGCTACCTCGCGGGCATGCCTCGGCAGGGTCGCGTGGGCGTCGGCTACTCGACCGTCTACGGCATCGATCGCCCGCCGGCGGCTGACCCGTCGCTCAAGATCGCCGAGCTCGACCGCGCGATCGCCGAGATCCAGGAGACCACGGGAAGCGGATCGGCGGCAACGCGGAAGCAGATCCTCGGCGACCTGCTCGGCCGGGCGACGGAGCAGGAGTCCGGCTTCGTGCGGCGGCTCCTCACCGGCGAGCTGCGGCAGGGCGCGCTTGCCGGGGTGATGATCGACGCGATCGCAAAGGCGGCCGGTGTCTCAGGGGAGATCGCGCGCCGGGCGCTGATGCTCTCGGGCGACCTCACGCGCACTGCGGAGATCGCGATGAGCTCGGGAGAGGAGGGCCTGCGAGAGGTCGGCTTCGAGATCTTTCGGCCGATCCTCCCGATGCTCGCATCCACAGCGGAGAGCGTGGAGGAAGCGATGCAGTCCTTCGACCGCGCGTCGGTCGAGTGGAAGCTCGACGGGATCCGCATCCAGATCCATCGCCGCGGCGATGACGTCCGCATCTACACGCGCAACCTGAACGAGATCACCGAGACGCTGCCCGGAATCGTGGAGGCGGTGCGTGGTCTTCCCGTCACCCAGGCCGTCTTCGACGGCGAGGCGCTGTGGATGAGCGAGGACGGCCCGGCAGCCTTCCAGGACACCGTGTCGCGCATCGACAGCGAGGCGCCGCCCGAAGGGATCGTGACGTTCCTCTTCGACATACTGCACTTGGACGGCGAGGATCTTCTCGACACACCGCTCGCCCAGCGCGCGGCCAGGCTCGAGTTGATCGCACCGCAGCTGAGGATCCCCGCGGTCCTCACCTCCGATCCCGACGAGGGACAGCGCGTGCTCGACGAGGCGCTGCACGTCGGGCACGAGGGCGCCGTCGTGAAGGACGCCGCCTCGCTCTACAGCGCCGGCCGGCGCGGCAAGGCCTGGCGCAAGGTCAAGCCGGTGCGGACCTACGACCTGGTCGTGCTTGGGGCGGAGTGGGGCCACGGACGCCGCGAGGGTTGGCTCTCGAACCTCCATCTCGGTGCCCGCGACCCGAGGACCGGCGAGTTCGTCATGGTCGGCAAGACCTTCAAGGGGATGACGGACGAGCTCCTCGCCTGGCAGACGAAGGAGCTGCTCGCACGCAAGGCGGACCAGCGAGGCATAACCGTGTTCGTTCGGCCCGAGCTCGTAGTCGAGGTCGCGCTCGACGGAGTCCAGGCGTCGACGCGCTATCCGGGCGGCGTCGCGCTGCGCTTTGCGCGCCTCAAGGGGTATCGGCCAGACAAAGACGCGGAGGACGCGGACACGATCGATGACCTCCGCTCCCTGCTTCCAAGCAGAATCCTTCCGTTCTCCTAGCACCTTCCTTACAGCATCTGCGGTATGAGGCTTCCTGCAGATGAGGATCGGCGCAACCGTTCTCCTCACGGGCCTCGCTCTTCTTTCGACGAGCGGCGGCGTGGCGGCAGTTGCCGCAGCGCCGACGGCGATCACGGGGCCGGTAGCGAGCGTCGGGACGACCTCCGCCACGGCGACCGGCACGGTCAACCCCGGCGGCCAGGCGACGAGCTGGTACTTCGAGTACGGCACGAGCACGGGGTACGGGAAGAAGACCGCGACGAAGAGCGCCGGCTCGGGGACCGGCAACGCGCAGGTTTCCGGCGTGCTCACCGGGCTCGCGTCGGGCACGACCTACCACTACCGGCTGGTCGCGGCGAACGCCGCCGGCACGAGGCGGGGCGCCGACGGGATCTTCACGACGTTGGCCGCACCGGTCGTCGTGACGGGCCCCGCGCGAAGCGTGACGGCGACGGCGGCCACGCTCACCGGGACTGTCGATCCCAACGGGCGGCCGACGACCTGGTACGTGGATTACGGGACGAGCACGAGCTACGGCTCGAGAACGGCCCTCCGGAGCGCCGGCTCCGGAACGACGGCGAAGAGTGTCTCCACGCGGGTGTCGAAGCTCGCTGCCGGACGGCTCTATCACTATCGCGTCGTCGCGACGAGCGACGCCGGCACCACGAGAGGCGCCGACCGGACGTTCTCGACGACGGGGGCCCCACTCGTCCGTACGGGCGCCGCGCGGGAGGTCGGACCCACGACCGCGAGGCTGACGGGATCGGTGAACCCGCAAGGGCGGCAGACGACGTGGTACTTCGAATACGGAACGACGACTCGATACGGGTCGAGAACTCCGAAGAGCCCCGCCGGCTCCGCGTTCGGCGAGCAGGCGGTGACCGCGCCGATCTTGGGCCTTCAGCCAACCGTGCTCTACCACTACCGGCTCGTCGGAACGAACGACAAGGGGACCACGCGCGGAGCCGATCTCACCCTGACAACCACCGGCGTGACGCTCGCAGCTCGTGCGCAGTGGGTCGTCTACGGCCGCGCCGTCCTGCTCTCCGGGCTCGTGCCGACGCGGCGGCCGGGGGAGAATGTGACCGTTTTCGCCGCGAAATTCGCCGCCCGCTCCCCGGTCGCAGTCGCGACCGCTGTCACCGGTGAGGGCGGCGTGTGGCGCTACCTCGCGAGGCCGGCGATCCGCACCACCTACCTCGCGAGCTCGAACGGCGTAACCAGCCGGGAGATGGTGATCGGCGTTCGCCCGCGAGTCCTGTTCGCCCGGGTCGGACGAGCACGGTTCGGCGTGCGCGTCCTCGGAACACGCTCCTTCCGGGGCCGGCGCGTCAAGCTCCAGCGTCTGACGTCGGTCGGGTGGCGGAAGGTGAAAACCGTCCGGCTGAGCCGTCGCTCCGCGAAGACGTTCCGCGTCCAACTGAGGAAGGGCCGCTCCACGCTGCGCGTCGTCATGAGCGTGAACCAGGCCGGCCCGGGCTACCTGTCCGGAATCAGCCGCACGATCGTCTACCGCCGGTAGGCCTGTGCTAGAAGGCGGGCGTGCCGATGTTCCTCCTCCGGCTGCTGCGCTCGGGCCCTCAATGGGACGCGTCGCGGCCGATGGAGGAGCAGTCTGGCTGGCCTGAACACGCGTCCTTTATGGACGGGCTCGTAGAGGACGGTTTCATCGTCCTGGGCGGGCCGCTCTCCGACGAGCACCGCGTCGTCCATGCCGTGGAGGCCGAGTCCGAGGAGGCGATCCGCGCCACGCTCGCGCGCGATCCTTGGAGCGAGTCGCACCTCCGGGTCGACACGATCGAGCCCTGGACGATCCGGCTCGACGGCCGCCGGGCCTAGCGGCATAGGTAGCGTCCGAGCGGTACCCCCACCAGGAGGCATCGCATGGCGACCACCCCCACCGACGGCACCAAGATCCCATTGCTGCTCATCCACGGCGCCTGGCTCTCGGCCCTTAGCTGGGAGAACTTCGCCGACTACTTCGGCAAGCGCGGATTCGCCGTCTCCGCTCCCGAATGGCCGCGCAAGGAGGGCGACGTCGAGCAGCTTCGCGAGGACGCAGACGAGCTGGCCGGACTCGGCCTCGACGAGATCGTCGACCACTACGAGACGCTGATCCGCAAGCTCGACCAGTCGCCCGTGCTGATCGGACACTCGTTCGGCGGCCTCATCGTGGAGCTCCTGCTCGACCGCGGTCTCGGCCGCGCCGGCGCGGCGCTGAGCCCTGCGCCGCCGAAGGGCATCCTCGTGCTGCCCTTTTCCTCGCTCAAGGCAGCGGCGCCAGCCCTTGCGCATCCGTCGAAGTGGCACGGCGTCGTCCCGCTGACCCTCGAGGAGTTCACGTACGGGTTCGTGAACACGTTCACGCCCGAGGAAGCCTCCAAGGCGTACGAACGGTACGCCGTCCCCGAGACCGGGCAGATCTTCTATGAGGCAGGGTTCGCCAACTTCCACCTCCATCCCCCCACCGAGGTGCACTTCAAGAGCGGCGAGCGAGCGCCGCTGCTGATTGTCGGAGCGGAGAAGGACCACACCGTGCCGGCCTCGCTCGCAAAGAAGCAGTACAAGAAGTACGAGAACTCGCCCGCGAAGACCGACTACGTCGAGTTCGCCGGCCGGCCGCACCTCTCGATGGTCGGCGACGGCTGGGAGGAGGTCGCAGCCGGAATCGACAGCTGGCTCAGCGGAGTGCTCGAGGCGCCGAAGGCTGAGGCGGCCGCCGGACCACCGGAAAACTGATCCCGGTGGCCCGTGCGGCGGGCCCGCTCAGCGAAGCGACTTCGCGACCCCTTCGAGGAGGTCTAACGCGTCCTGCAGGCCGGCCTCCATGCCGGAGTCGATGATCGCGTCGCGGGTCACCTTGCTCGATGCCTCGATCAGGAGCGTGACGAGCGTGCGCTCCTCGGTTTCGGTGAAGGTCACGGTGTTCAGCGTCGTCCCGTCCTCTTCGGACACCCCTTCCGGCAGGCCCTCGAAGGTCTCGGTCGAGACAAGCCGCTCGTTCGGGACGATCTCGCGGTACTCCCCGTGGAAGCCGACTTCTGTTCCGTCGTGGGCGACCGCCACGTACCGCCACTTGCCGCCGACCCGCAGGTCGATCTCGGCGATCGTCACCTCGCCGCGGTTCGCGTGCCACCAGCGCTTGACGAGATCGGGCTCGGTGTAGGCCCTGTAGACCAGGTGCTTCGGCGCGTCGAACTCCCGGGTGATGAGGATCTGCTCATCGGTCGGGAGTGTCACCGCCGCCGTTCCGCTACTTGCCACTTCCGGCATCTCCTTCCTCCTTCTGCTTGAGCTCTTCCAACACGACATCCAGCTCGTTGAACCGCTCTGACCAGGTGCGCTCGTAGTCCTTGACCCAGTCGTGGATGGGCTTGAGCGCCCGGCCGTTCAGCCGGTAGAGCCGCTGCCGTCCTTGATCACGCACGTCAACCGCCCCCACTTCGCGGAGGACCCGCAGGTGCTTGGACACCTGCGGCTGATTGAGGCCGAGCACGTGGACGAGGTCGTTCACGGGCCGTTCCCCGCCGGCGAGGACGTCCAGGATCTGCCGCCGCCGAGGTTCGGCCACCGCGTTGAATGCGTCTGCTGTCGTCGCTGCTCGTGCCACCTTGGAATCATATACCTATATAGGAATATGTCAAGAGGCGAGGGGAGCGAGTTGCTGACCTAAGCTGGCTCGACAACGACGCGGGAGGAGTGATGGACGATCCGAAGATCCACGGCGAAATCGAAGAGCTCGTGGCCGAGGAACATGAGCTGTGGGAGCGGGAGTCAGCCGGCAACGCGACCGACGCCGACCGGCAGCGCCTGCGGCAGCTAAGGGTCTCGCTCGACCAGTGCTGGGACTTGCTCCGCCAGCGCCGCGCGCTGCGTGAAGCCGGGCTCGACCCGTCCACCGCCGATGTCCGGCGGTCGGAGGTGGTGGAGGGCTACGAGCAGTAGGGCCGGTCCGGACGGCCGCCCGTCGGGGTTCTCGGGGCGGACTGCATGGGCGCGCAGCATCCAGACGCCGCTGCGCGAGTTCCTGCGCACCGAGACCGGCGGCGCCGCGATCCTGCTCGCGGCCGCCGTCGCTGCGCTCGTCTGGGTGAACGTCGCGACGTCGTCCTACGACTCGTTCTGGGGGACGGAGCTCTCAATCGACATCGGCGGCCACGGCGTCGCCCTCGATCTGCGCGAGTGGGTGAACAGCGGCCTGATGACGTTCTTCTTCTTCGTCGTCGGCCTCGAGGCGCGGCGAGAGTTCGATCTCGGCGAGCTGCGCGAGCGGCGGCGGTTCGCGCTGCCGCTGCTCGCATCGATCAGCGGTATGGCGGTCGCGGTCGGGATCTACCTCGCCTTCAACGCCGGCCGCTCATCGGCGACGGGTTGGGGGATCGCGATGTCGACCGACACCGCGTTCGCGCTCGGCGTTCTGGCGCTCGTCGGCCCGCGCTTCCCCGACCGACTGCGTGCGTTCATGCTCACACTCGTCGTCGTCGACGACCTCGTCGCGCTCGTCGTCATCGCAACGGTCTACACGGAGACGCTCCACCTTGGGCCACTGCTCGTTGCGGTCGGCTTGTTCGGCGCCGTCCTCGTCGCACGCAGCTTGCAGATCCGCACCGGTGTGCTCTATCTCGTCCTTGGGGCCGGGGCGTGGGTCGGTTTGCTCAAATCGGGAGTCGAGCCGGTCGTGATCGGCCTCGCCATGGGCCTTCTCGTCTACGCCTTCCCGGCTCCGCGGTCCAGTCTCGAGAGCGTCACGGACCGGGTCCGCGAGTTCCGCGAGCAGCCGACGGCGGAGCTTGCCCGCGCCGCCGGTCTCGAGCTCAGGGCGGCGACGCCGTCCAACGAGCGGCTGCAGCAGCTGTTCCACCCCTGGACGAGCTACGTCGTCGTGCCGCTGTTCGCGCTCGCCAACTCGGGCATCGCGATCGACGCCGACTTCCTGGCCCGGGGCTTCACGTCGCCGATCACGCTGGGAATCCTGTTCGGCTACGTCCTCGGGAAGCCGGTCGGCATCTTCGGCGGCTCATGGCTCGTGACGCGCCTTAGTGGCGGGCGCCTCCGCCCGCCCGTGGGCTGGGTGGCGGTCGCCGGCGCCGGCACGATCGCCGGGATCGGCTTCACGGTCGCGTTGCTGGTCGCCACCCTCGCCTTCGACGGAGCGCGGCTAGAGGAGGCGAAGCTCGGCATCTTGACCGCCGCGCTCAGCTCGGCGCTCATCACCTGGCTGGTCTTCCGCGCGACCGCGATGCTGCCCCTGCGCACACGGGCCCGCGCCCTCCTGGGAACGGCCGAGCCGCTCGTCGATCTCTACATCGACGTCGATCCGGAGAGGGATCACATCCGGGGGCCGATGGCCGCGCCGGTCACACTCGTCGAGTACGGCGACCTGGAGTGCCCCTTCTGTGGGCGGGCGGAGCCGGTCGTCCGCGAGCTCCTTCGCAACTTCGCCGACGTCCGCTACGTCTGGCGGCATCTTCCTTTGAACGACGTCCACCCGCACGCGCAGATCGCGGCGGAGGCTGCGGAGGCCGCGGCCAACCAGGGCGCCTTCTGGGAGATGCACGACATGCTGTTCGCTCACCAGGACGCGCTGACGCCGGCCGACCTCATGGGCTACTCCGAGGAGCTCGCTCTCGACAGCGAGCGCTTCATGACCGAGCTGCGCGAGCACACCGGGGCCGCCCGAATCGCCGAGGACGTCGACAGCGCTGACCTGAGCGGCGTCACCGGCACGCCGACCTTCTTCATCAACGGCCGCCGCCACCACGGGGCGTACGACATCAGGACCCTGTCGGCAGCCGTGCGCGTCGCCGGCGCGCAGTCGCTGGCGAAAGCGCCGGCGGAGTGATCGCGTAGGCCTGCGCGCATCTAGCGGAACACCTTCGACGGGACCGCGACGGCCGTGTCCGGGTTGTCGCTGAAGACGCCGTCCACTCCGAGCCTGTAGAAGAGCTCGAGCTCGCCCGGCAAGTTGCCCGGCGCCGCGAGGTAGAGCGGATGGGCCGGGTTTCCCCGGCGGAAGTCCTCCGGGAGGAACGAGTTCTCGCGGCGGAAGGTCCAGGGATGCAGGACGAGGCCCACCCGATGGGCGTCGCGCACCAGGGTTGTCGGCGCGAGCAGGCGGTTCGAAGCGTCACGCGGGACGATCAGGTTCTTGTTCGGCCCGATGCCGTCCGCGTAACGGGCGACCTCCGCAAGGCCCTCCGGCTTGGCGAGATCCGCGTATGTTCGCGGATCGCCCGAGACCACGAAGTCGTACGGCTTGCCGACCGCGTCGAGGAGCTGAACGAGCTTCACCCGGGTCATCCGGTTCAGTTGCTCGAGGTTCGAGACCTCAAACGACTGAATGAAAACCGGCGCCTTGGCGCGGTCGAGACCGTTCGCCCGGACAGCCGCGACGAGCGGCTCCTCGAGCGAGAGGCCGAGGCGATCGAAATATGTCGGATGCTTCGTCTCGGGGTAGATCCCGACACCCTCGCGCTTCGCGAGTGAGATCACCTCCTGGAACGTCGGGATCTGGAACTGTCGGTCGAAGACCGTGTTCGCGGGGCGCAAGTCGGGGAGGCGTTCCTTCGCACGCAGCTTCTTCAGCTCGGCGAGCGTGAAGTCCTCGGTGAACCAGCCCGTGATCGAGACTCCGTCCACGACCTTGGTCGTTCGTCGTGTCGCGAACTCCGGATGCTCGGCAACGTCGGTCGTCCCCGAGATGTCGTTCTCGTGGCGCGCGACGAGGACGTGGTCCTTTGTCGAAACCAGGTCTGGCTCGATGTAATCGGCTCCCATCGCGATCGCAAGCTCGTACGAGGCGAGGGTGTGTTCGGGACGGTAACCGCTCGCGCCGCGGTGGCCGATCACGATCGGCTTTGCATGCGATCTCCGTTCGTCGTTTCCGCGACTCGCGCGGCCCTGCGAGGCGGAGACTGCACCTACCACGATGGCGAGCACGAGAACCACGGCTGCGAATATCAGCTTCGACTGCTTGTTCACGACGGCGACCTCCTGGCGGGGGGCAATTGGACGCGACGCTAGGAGGTGTCGACGTGCTGATGGGTTACGGCCCTGTGAGCGTCGGGTGAAAAGCGCGAGAACGAACGAAGTCGCTTCGCGCACGTCGTGAGGACTAAGCTTGGAAAGACGCAAGATGCGGCTCGTGTCTCGTCGCGGCGCAGAAGCCAGTGGATCAGATCCGTAACGCGTCTTTTGGTGTGAGTTGGAGAGCGAAGAGCCACTTCCAGTCTCGAGCGACCTAGCTGCGGCAGCCTCCGCAGAGGGGAGGCTCGCGCTTGCAGGGCAGGCGAGCCCGGGGCGTTTCCTGAATCGGGAGCTCTCCTGGCTGGACTTCAACGAGCACGTGCTGGCGTATGCGGAGCGCCGCTCGCTACCGGTGCTGGAGAGGGCCAAGTTCCTCGCGATCTTCAGCGACAACCTCGACGAGTTCTTCCAGGTCCGCGTCGGCAGCTTGAAGGTGCAAGTCGAGGCGGGAATCGCAAGCAGCCCGGGAGAGGAGCCGACTGGAGCAAAGCTGAGCGCGATCACCGCCCGCGTTCGAGACCTCCTCGCACGACGGAGCGCCGTCTTCACCGGCCAACTCGTCCCGGATCTGGCCGCAGCAGGGATCCACCTGTCCAACTGGGACGAGCTCGATGAGGACGACCGCGCGTTCCTCGACAAGATGTTCGACGAGGAGATCTTCCCGGTCCTGACGCCGCTGGCGGTGGATCCCGCGCATCCCTTCCCGTACATCTCGAACCTCTCGCTCAACCTCGCCGTGGTCGTCCGAGCGCCCGGTGAGCTGACCAAGCGGATCGCACGGGTGAAGGTGCCTTCGCTCCTCCCTCGTTTCGTCGTGCTCCCTGACGGAGAGCGCTTCGTGCCGATCGAGCAGCTGCTCGCCCGCCGCCTGCCGGCGCTCTTCCCCGGCATGGAGATCGTCGAGCACTCGCCGTTTCACGTGACGCGCAATGCCGACTACGACATCGACGTCGACGGTGCCGACGACATGGTCGCCGCGGTCGAGTCGGTTCTGCGGCGTCGGCGCCGGTCGCCGATCGTGGTGCGGCTCGAGGTGGACTCGTCGATGTCCGCGGAGGCGCTGAGCCTGCTCGAGCGGGAGCTCCGCCTCGAAGAGAGCGACGTCTACCGAGTCGACGGCCCGCTCGATCTCAGTGGGCTCTGGTCGATCGCGGCGCTTGACCGCCCGGAGCTGAGGCTCGAGCCTTGGACTCCTGTCACTCCGACCAGGCTCGCTTCGACCGAGGACGGCCCGCCCGACCTATTCGCCGTGATTAGAGCCGGCGACGTCCTCGTTCATCATCCGTACGAGTCGTTCGAGACGTCCGTCGAGACGTTCATCGAACAAGCCGCGCGCGACCCGTCCGTGCTCGCGATCAAGCAGACGCTTTATCGCACGTCCCTGGCCGAGAGCCGAATCATGGAGGCTCTCATCCGCGCAGCGGGCGAGGGGAAGCAGGTCGTGTGCATCGTCGAGTTGAAAGCGCGCTTCGACGAGGAGGCGAACATCGGCTGGGCCCAGAAGCTCGAAGATGCCGGTGTTCACGTCGCCTACGGCGTCGTCGGCCTGAAGACGCACGCAAAGATGTGCCTCGCGGTCCGGAACGAGGATGGGCGGATCCGCAGGTATGCGCACATCGGCACGGGGAACTACAACCTGGAGACAGCCGATGTCTACGAGGATCTCGGACTGCTCACCGCCGACCCGAAGGTGACCGCCGATGTATCCGATGCCTTCAACCTGCTGACCGGCTACAGCCGCCAGCAGCAGTTCCGGACGCTGCTCGTCGCACCGCGCGGAATGCGCGAGGGGCTCCTCGAGCTCATCCGAGGGCAGGCCTCCGAGGATGGCCTGATCACGATGAAGCTGAACAGCCTCGTCGACGCAGAGGTGATCGATGCGCTCTACGAAGCCTCGCAGGCCGGCGCCCGGATCGAGCTGATCACGCGGAGCATCTGTTGCCTCCGGCCGGGAGAGCCCGGCCTCTCCGAGACGATCCGGGTGCGCTCGCTCGTGGGGCACTTCCTCGAGCATTCCCGCGTCTTCAGGTTCGGGCGCGGCGCCGAGGCCACATACCTGTTCGGGTCGGCCGATCTGATGCCGCGCAACCTTGATCGGCGGATGGAGGTGCTTGCGCCTATCCGGGAGCCGGCGCTACGGGCCCGGATCGATGAAATGCTGAATGACCTCCTTTCCGACGATGCACTTGCGTGGGAGCTTGGGGCAGACGGGACGTGGCGGGCACCGAGCGATTCGGGGACGAAGAACGCTCAAGTCCGCCTCGAGGAAGCCGCGCTCGCGCGGGCAAGGCGCGTCGCCGCGGTCTAGTCGGTTTCCGGGTCGAGCGAGCGGAGAATTTCGGGCTCACGCTCCAGCGCAGGACCGCCCGTCCCGGGCCGGGTTCGCCCACGAGCTCGATGAGCACGACGCCGCCCTTCTTCAGCTCGGGCTGAAGCGCGCCTTCTCTTCCGGTCGGCAAAAGCGAGGCAAGCGTGGAGAGATACGGCTTGTGGCCGACGATGGCGGCGGAGCGGCGGCGTTTCGTTCCTACAGAATCTCGAGGGCGTCGTCACTCGGTGCCCTCGAAACTCAACGAGCAAAGCCAACCGGGACGGGACGCTCGGACTCGATCGCCTTTGCGAACGCGTTCCACGTCTTTCCGGTCACACGGGCGTATGCCTGCGGGAACCGGCCGCGGAGCTTTACTGCGCGCCCACGGTAGCGCTCGGCGATCTCGCCCATCGCGAAGATCGCTTCCGGAGGAAGCTGGGCGCTCCGCTCGACCGCGAGGTCCCGCAGCCGATCGATTGCGACATCCGCGTCCTGGTGGAGACCGAGAATGTCCTGAAGGGCAACCAGACGCTTGGTAACACGCCTCGTCCGTTCCGGGTAGAGCTCGGAGAGGAACTCGAGCGCATACCGAAGTCGCTTGCACTGGATCCGCACCCGGTGGTAGTCGGCGGCGGGCGAGTCGGCGGCGATCGACTCGGCGGCCGTGCGGAAGGCCTGGAAGCGATCCTTGATCAGGTCGGGCGCAACCGCCAGGGCCGGCAGCGAGGCCGGACCCGAACGCCGCCCACGCGCCGTGCGGAGCAAACGGCTGAAACGGCCGACGAACAATTCGTACCGGCGCGAGTCGAGGTCCGCCAGCATCGTCTCCCGTGCGGTCGAGCGCCGAGATTCCAGCAGCGAGCGGACGGCGGCGAGGGAATCGCGGTCCGCCTCGGGAAGCTCGACGAGCCACCCATCGAGCTGCTCGAGCTGGACGTCCAGATCACGAACAGCGCCGAGCGTCCGGCCGACCCACTTGAGGTCGTGGCGCAGCGCTGCGGCCGAGGGCGGTACGAAGTCGGCGAACAGCGAGAGCGCCGCCCGGAGCCTGCGGCTGGCGACGCGCATGTCGTGCAGCTCCTCATTGTCATCGCCAAGCCGCGTCCCGGGCTCCTTCGCGACCAGGGCGGCAAAGTGGCGCCGCAGCACCGCGAGCGCGACGCGACCGATCGGTGCCGCCGTTTCGATCGCTGTAGGACCGAACGTCTCAGCGACGGCCTCGACACCGGCGGTGAGCACCCCCGCCTCGTACTTCGTGAGCTCTGTCGGCTGCAGCCGACACGCGGCCCGTAACGCGTCGACGAACGGCTCGAGCGCCGCCAACGCCCGTTCGGGCGCCTCGATCTCGAGCCGTTGAAGCCGTGCCGGAGCACCGCCTTTCTCCGGCCGGATCGCAGTCTCGTCGAGCGCGATGTCGCCCGGCGGAAACCCGTCCGCCTCCACCGAGAGCACCCGGCGGCGGGTCCGGGCCTCGAACAGCGGCCGGATCTTCTTCTTGCCCGCCACCGCACGGACACGCAGGCCGACCGGGCCGTCGCTCTCGCCGAGCAGTTCAGGGTCGGCCTCTTGGAGCCGCTCGGAAACCTCCCGTCGATTGCGCAGCCCGCGGTCGCGGGCCTCGGCCGGTTGGATCTCCTTCAGCGTCGCTTCGGCGACCGCAGCCGCCCCGCGACCTGTCCGGCGAACCCGCAGCGCGTAGCCGGCGCGCTGGAAGCGGTGGTCGTCCGTGTCGAGGTAGACGTCGACGTGGCTCGCGCTATGCCTGGGCTCGACCCTCGCGGCGCCGGCCTCCGCCTGGCGGGCAGGGTCGGCCAGCCAACGCGTCACGGGACGTAGATCGACCGCGTCGAATTGCCACTCCAGCTCACGCACGTCCAAACCGCACCCCCGGCCTCGCATCGACCCGGCCAGCAATCCTAAGCCGCGTCGCGCTCATGCCGGAGATGATCCCTTTCGATCGAGCCATCATCCTGCAAGACTTGGAGGCGACCGGATTGGTGAGATAGAGAGGATCGACTATGGCCACCACGACGAAAACTCGGACGCTTACCGATGAGGAGCTCGGCGAGCTGATCGAACTGACAAAGGGCGCCGACAGCGTCGAGCTCAAGCTGACGGTGCCGGTGTCCGACCGGAGCCGGGGCGCGGCGGCGCTCGGGGTGGATCCCCTCGACGCTCAGATTCGGCAGGTCTATTTCTTCGACACGCCGGAGCTCACGCTCAACAAGAAGGGCGTCGTCGTCCGTGCCCGCCGCGTCCAGGGGAAGGGGGACGACACGGTCGTGAAGCTGCGCCCGGTTGTCCCCAACGAGCTGCCGGCCGAGCTGCGCCGCTCGCCCAACTTCGGCGTCGAGGTCGATGCCATGCCGGGCGGGTTCGTCTGCTCGGGATCGATGAAGCGCGCGCTGAAGACAGCCGACGTCAGGGATGCGGTCTTGGGGGACCGGCCGGTCCGAAAGCTCTACTCCAAGGAGCAGCGGTCGCTGTACGCAGCGCACGCACCCGAGGGGCTCGAGCTGGACGATCTCTCGATACTGGGCCCGATCTCCGTGCTCAAGCTGAAGTTCGCGCCTAAGGGCTACGACCGCAAACTCGTCGCCGAGCTCTGGCTCTATCCCGACAATTCCATGATCCTCGAGCTGTCGACAAAATGCGCGCCCTCGGAAGCGTTCCAGGTCGCCGCCGAAACGAGAGCGTTCCTGACGCAAAAGGGCGTCGACCTCACCGGCGAGCAGGAGACCAAGACGAAGAAGGCGCTCGAGTACTTCTCGAAACGGCTGGAGGCAGAGGGCGCTTAGGACGGGCTGCGACCGTAGGACCCGACGACCGAGCTCCACATCATAAGGATGCTTCGGGTGATCGAGTTCCTGTCGCTGGACGGCGTCATGCAGGCACCGGGTGCTCCCGACGAGGACACCGAAGGCGGTTTCCAGCACGGGGGGTGGCAGCGGCCGTACTTCGACGACGTCCTCGGGGCGACGGCCGCCGAGGGCATGGCCGAGACCGACGCGTACTTATTCGGACGGAAGACCTACGAGAAGATGGCTGCTTACTGGCCGACGGCGCCCGAAGACGATCCGTACGGCAGGCACATGAACAGCACGCCGAAATACGTGGCCTCGAGGACGCTGCAGGATGTCGAGTGGCAGAACTCCACGCTGATCACGGGCGACGTTGCGGAGGAGGTCGCCAGGCTAAGGCAGCAGCCGGGCAAGAACATCGCCGTTCTCGGCAGCGGCGATCTCGTCCAGACGCTCCTCGAGCACGACCTGGTCGACGAGTTCTTCCTGGCCGTTTACCCGATCGTGCTCGGGAGCGGCAAGCGGCTGTTTCGCGACACCGACCAGGTCCGGAAGCTGCGTCTGGTCGACTCGAAGCCCACCAGTACCGGCGGCGTGCTCCTAACGTACCGCCCTGCCTGACCCTCTCTAGTAAGGCAGCTCGAGCGCGTCGCAGATGAAGCGCGTCAACGGAGCAGCCGTGCGACAGATCCGCGCATACTCATCGATGAAGCCGGGAGCGACGACCTCCTTCTCGCTCAGGCGGGCCCAGCCGAAGAAATCCTTGCGCTTCAGGTCGTCCGCCAAGGCGTGTTCCGAGTCGGCCCATGAAGGAACGCGCTTGAGCGATTCGCCGCCGAGCTCCAGCCGCTTCGCGAAGGGGCCGGTGCGCGTCGCTTTCCGCCAGCGCTCAGGATCGGCGACGATCGCCTCGCGGATGAGAGTGGCTCCCTCGGTGCCGGGATGCCAGATGCCGCCTCCGGCGAAGACCTCTCCCGGCCCGATGTGCAGGTAGTAGCTGGGCGCGTAACGGTCCTTGGCCGCCTCGTGCCGGAAGTGGAGCCCGACGTTGGTCTTGTACGGCGACTTGTCCTTCGAGAAGCGAGTGTCGCGGTAGATCCGGAAGAGCGAGCCGCCGCTCGGTCGCGCATCGGCGCGGAAGTGCGGGCTGATCGCCTGGAGGCGCGGCGCGAAGTCGGCGATGAAGGCGAGCGCGGGCTCGAGTAGGTGCTCCTCGTAGCGGAGCTTGTTCGCCGCAAACCACTCACGGTCGTTGTTCGCCCGCAAGTCGGCGAGGAACGAGAAGAGTTCGGGATCGAACGAAGCCTGTTTCGTCGCCTTCGGCATCGCGTCGCACTCTACGCCGCTCCTGGCGGGTGGGACTGGCCCCGGCAGTCGCCGGTCAGTCCGTGAGCCCCGCGAGCCTCCGCTCGAGGAAACGCCGCTCGGCGTCCGAGTGAACGAGCTCGAGCGCCCGGTCGTAGGCCGCGCGCGCCTCGTCGATCCGATCCAGCCGGCGCAGCAGCTCGGCGCGGGTCGCGTGGAGATAGTGATAGCTGTCGAGCTCGAGGCGCTCGACTAGGTCGAGAGCAGCCTCGGCGTCGCCCGCTTCGGCCATCGCTGCGGCCCGGTTGAGCTCGACGACGGATGAGCCTGTGCGGCGTGCGAGCTCGGCGTAGAGCCCGGCGAGCTGCTCCCAGTCCTGAGGATCATCTGCGTGTAGAGATGCGATCGCCGCCTGCAGCACGTACGGACCGCGGCCGCCGAGCGCCAGCGCGCGCTCGAGTAGAGCCCGGCCTTGTTCGATCTCGTCGACATCCCACAGCGATCGGTCCTGATCCCGGAGGAGGACGACCGTGCCGTCGGCGAAGCGCGCGTCGCGCCGGGCGTCATTGATGAGCATCAGCGCCAGGAGCCCATGCACTTCGGGCTCGTCGGGCATCAGCTCGGCGAGCGCGCGTCCCAGCCGGACGGCCTCGGCCGCAAGGTCCCCACGCCCGCCGTATCCCTCGTTGAAGATCAGGTAAACGACGGCAAGCACGGCCGCAAGGCGGTCCGGGAGCAGATGAGCCGGTGGCACACGGAACGGGATCCCGGCGGCCTTGATCTTGCGCTTCGCGCGTACGAGCCGCTTGTTCATCGTCGCCTGCGGGACGAGGAAGGCGCGCGCGATCTCCTCCGTGCTCAACCCGCCGAGCGTCCGCAATGTGAGCGCTACCTGCGCATCGAGCTCGAGCGCCGGATGGCAACACGTGAAGATCAGCTCGAGCCGCTCGTCCGCGATGGTCGTCTCGTCCATGACGTCCTCAACGGCCTCCGGTACCTCGAGCAGACGGGTCTTCGCCGCCAAGGTCCGATCCCGGCGAATCCGGTCGATCGCGCGGTTGCGGGCGGTCGTCACGAGCCAGGCGCGCGGGTTGGCGGGTGTTCCCTCTCGCGGCCAGCGCTCCGCGGCGATCGCGAACGCCTCCTGCGCGGCTTCCTCGGCGAGGTCGAAGTCGCCGAGGAAGCCGATCAGGTTTGCGAGGACACGGCCCCACTCGTCGCGGAAGACCCGCTCGAGGATTCCTAACCGTCCTTGACGGGGCGAATCTCGACCGAACCGCCCATGCGGGCCGCGGGAATGCGCGAAGCGAGCTCGATCGCGGCGTCGAGGTCGTCGGCGTCATAGACGAGCCAGCCGCCGAGCGCCTCCTTGACGGCGACGAACGGGCCGTCGGTGGTGAGCGTCTTGCCGTCCTGTACGCGAACTGTGGTCGAGGTCTCGGGCGCCTGGAGCCACAGGTCGGAGGGCGTGACGCCGGGGGTCTGGTTGACCGCCTGGTAGTCGGCGTAGACCGCCTGCTGCTCCTCTTCCGACAGGCGGGCCCACTCTTCCGGCGAGTCGGGCGTCGGGGTGTCTCCTTGCTGGATCAGCAGCACGTACTTCATGGCTTCCTCCTTCGTTGGGGAATGGTCGCCTATGAGACGAACGGCGGATGCGGAAAGGGACACCCCCGGGCTCAGTCGCCGGCGTAGGCCTTCTCGAGCGCCTCGATGTCGAGCTTCTTCATCTCGAGCATCGCCTCGGTGGCGCGCCTCACCTTCTCCTGATCCGGGTCCTCCATCATCTCCATGAACCGCTTCGGGATGACCTGCCAGGACACGCCGTATCTGTCCTTGAGCCAGCCGCACATGCTCTCCTCACCACCCTCGGAGAGCCTGGTCCAGTAGTAGTCCACCTCGTCCTGGTCGTCGCAGAAGATCTGGAACGAGATGGCTTCGGTGAACGTGTGCTGCGGCCCTCCGTTCAGCCCGAAGAACTTCTGGCCGTTCAGCTCGAACTCGACGCCAATCGGGCTCGCCTTTCCGAGCTTCGAGTTCTCGAAGATCGAGGTGTAGTGGTTCGCCGCCTCTTCTGCTTGCCCGTCGAACCATAGGCAGGTGGTGAATCCATCAGTGGCCATCGGTACCTCCTTCTGGTCGGGTTCATCCATAGCGACCGACTGGGCGCCGATGACTCATCGTGCGGAACTACACGCTAAGGCTCAGCCGCCCTCGGCCTCTTCCTTCTCCGGATGCGGAATGGGAGTGACGGCTCGGCTCGTCGGCTCATCGACGAGGCTGAGGACGCGCATGCCGTGCACGAACACCACGGTCCCACCGAGGAAGCCGCCCAGCGTGAGGAAACCGAAGCCGATGAGCGTGAGGATCAGCGAGCCGCTCGTTACCGCGTGATCCACATAGCCTCCGTGGCCGAAAGCCGCCGCGAGGAGGAAGAACAGTGTCGCGGTCAACATCGAAAAGAGGTGCAAGGTGGCCGTTCGCCAGAGCGGCGTGCCCCATTCGATGGTGAGCCAGTCGATGAAGCCGGTCGTAGCGGTCGCGACGGTGACGATCAGTCCGATGATCAGCGCGAGCCACCACGCGGTCGCCATGTTGTCCTCCGAGACGCCGAGGGCGCTGAGCACGCCGAAGGCCGTCGCGGCCGTGTAGATCCCGATCGTCGCGTCCGTCAGCGGCGGATGCAGCGGGTGTCCCGGGAGCCCTCTGAGGAGGTAGCTGAGCTTCATGCGTCTCCTTCGTCGTACGTGCCGGCTGAACCTTTGTCCTTACGTCCCGCGTTCCTAAGTTACTCTCGCGTCGTCGCTTTCCCTGCGACGATCCGAAAGAAGGACTAATGGAATGGGCTGCGCTCATCGCTTGGCTGCTTACCGCAGGCGGGGGCTTCGTGCTCTTAGGCCTCTGGCTTCAGCATGGCGGCATGCAGCAGCGGGGACCGGGCCGGCAGATCAGGCCGCCGCTGCTCTTGAGCCACTTCGGGCTGGCGGCGACGGGCCTGGTCCTGTGGATCATCTTCGTCTTCACCGACAGCGACGCGCTGGCGTGGATCGCGTTCATCATCATCCTCCTCGTCGCACTCCTCGGCTGGACGATGTTCGCCATCTGGTGGCAGCGGCGCCAGACGGGCCCGACGGCCGAACCGCTCCCAGCCGACGATCCCGGAGTGCCGGCCGAGCAGCGCTTCCCCGTTCCGATCATTGCCCTGCACGGGCTCCTTGCCGTGACGACAGTGGTGCTCGTCTTCCTCGCAACCATCGGCGTTTAGCGCTTGCACGCCAAGATCAAGGAGAAGCGGGAGGTCGCGAAAGGCACGCTGTTCGTCACCTTCGACCTGCTCGGCCGGGAGGTCGACTTCGAGCCGGGGCAGTATTTCTTCGTGACGCTTCCCGACATCGGCTACCAGGACGAGAAGGGACTGCGCCGCCACATCACCGTCGTGACGTCGCCCAACGAGCGGGGCATTCTCGGCCTCTGCACGCGGCTTCGAGACACCGCATTCAAGCGCACGCTTGCCGAGCTCCCGGTCGGAGCAGACGTCGAGGTCGAGGAGCCGAAGGGGAGCTGGGTGCTCCCGATGGCAACCGACCGCCCATATGTCTTCATCGCGGGCGGCATCGGGATCACCGTCTTCCGGTGCATGCTTCGCTACATCGCCGAGGAGGGGCTCCCTCACCGCGTCACGCTCTTCTACTCGAACCGCGATCGGGAGTCGGCCGCGTTTCTGGACGAGCTGGCCGAGCTGGAGCGCGGGAATCCGAATCTCCGCGTCGTCCTGACGATGACGGAGGACCCGGGGTGGGAGGGCGAGACGAGGCGGATCGACGCCGACGTCTTGCGCGATCACCTCGACGAGGACCTCGGCTCTTTTATCTACTTGATCGCCGGCCCGCCGGCGATGGTGGAGTCGATGGAGGAGGTCCTCCGGGCAGCAGCGGTCCCAGAGGAACAGGTCCGTCCGGAAGGGTTCAGCGGGTACTGAGTTCCATGCGGGTGCGTTGGTTCGGTCAGTCGGCATTCCTGCTCGTGGGGCAAAAGACGGTCTTCGTGGACCCGTTCGGCGACATGAGCGGCGCCGCGGCGCGCGGTATCGAGTTCAAGTACCCGCCGATCGAGGGCGTGACCGCCGACCTCGTGCTCGTCACGCATGAGCACGGCGACCACAACGGCGTCGATGTCGTCGGCGGCTCACCGGTCGTCCTGCGCTCGACCGCGGGACGATTGGACTCGCCGCTGGGCGAGGTCGTCGCGATCGCCTCCGAGCACGATGACGTCGCCGGAACGGCTCGCGGGCCGAACACGGTCTTCTGCTTCTCGCTCGACGGGCTACGCATCTGTCACCTGGGCGACTTCGGCCAGCCGGCGCTGCGGCCAGAGCAGCGTGAGGCGATCGGCCCCGTCGACGTGCTGTTCGCGCCAGTCGGCGGCGGTCCGACGATCGGCGGCGTCGCGGCCGCCGAGCTCGTGCGCTCGCTCGCGCCGCGGCTAGTCGTTCCGATGCACTACCGGACGGCGGCGGTCAACTTCCTCGAGCCGCCGGACGAATTCCTCGAGGCACTCGGTCTCGGCGTCCGACGGCTCGACACGAGCGAGGCCGTCGCCGAGGATCTGCTCGGGACGGCGGATGAACCCACCGTCGCTCTGTTGGCACCTCCGGGCGCCTGATGCTTTACTCCTAGCGACAGCGCCACCGATCCAAGGAGCGGACATGCGCGCAGCGTTCATGCCAATCGCGAAGGGCTTTGCGACCTATTCGGAGGGTATGACGCTTGCTGCACCGCACGCTGAACCTGGGGATCCTGGCGCATGTAGACGCCGGTAAGACAACTCTCACCGAACGGCTGCTCTACGCGGCCGGTGTCATCGACGTGCTCGGCAGCGTCGATGACGGCAGCACCCAGACCGACACCTTGGCGCTGGAACGCCAGCGCGGCATCACGATCAAATCGGCCGTCGTGTCGTTCGCGATCGACGACGTCACGGTCAACCTGATCGACACGCCCGGCCACCCGGACTTCATCGCCGAGGTGGAACGCGTGCTGAGCGTCCTCGACGGCGCGGTGCTCGTGATCTCGGCCGTGGAGGGCGTGCAGGCGCAGACGAGCCTGCTGATGAGGGCGCTGCAGCGGCTGCGCGTTCCAACGCTGATCTTCGTGAACAAGACCGACCGCCGCGGCGCGGAGCCCGAGCGCGTCGTCGAGAGCATCGCCGAAAGACTCACGCCGTCGATCGTTCCGATGGGAGCCACGCGCTCGGCGCTGGCCGAGGTCCTCGCAGAGAACGACGATGCGCTGCTGGCAGCGTACGTCGACGACGAAGCGAGCCTTTCGCACGAGCTGCTTCAGGCAGAGCTCGCCGCTCAGACCAAGCGGGCACTGGTGCACCCGGTGTTCTTCGGTTCGGCGCTGACCGGGGTGGGGGTGGAAACGCTGATGTCCGGCATTGCCGAGCTGCTGCCTTCAACCGACGGAGATGGCGACACTCCCGTCTCGGGCAGCGTCTTCAAGATCGAACGTGGTCCGGCCGGCGAGAAGGTCGCGTACGTCCGCATGTTCTCCGGCACCGTCCACACGCGCGATCGCATCCAGTTCGGTCGAGGCAGCGAGGGCAAGGTGACCGCGGTCAGCGTCTTCGAAAACGGCCCGGCAGCGAAGGGCGAAGCGGTCTCCGCCGGCCAGATCGCGAAGCTCTGGGGCCTCGGCGAGGTGCAGATCGGCGATGCGATCGGACGAAAGCGAAGTGCCGAGGAACATCACTTCGCGCCGCCCACGCTCGAGACCGCCGTCGTCCCCATCCGTTTCGAAGACAAGGGTGTGCTCCACATAGCACTCAGCCGGCTCGCCGAGCAGGACCCGCTGATCCAGGTACGACAGGACGACCTCCGGCAGGAGCTCTACGTCTCCCTTTACGGGGAGGTGCAGAAGGAGGTCATCCAGGCAACGCTGGCCGCCGACTTCGGCATCGACGTCGCGTTCAGGGAGACGACGACGATCTGCGTCGAGCGGCCGATCGGCACCGGTCGAGCCCTGGAGAAAGCGCCCAAGCCCTTCCTGGCCACGGTCGGGCTACGCGTGGAGCCGGCTCCTGTGAACTCCGGAGTGGAGTACCGGCTCGAGGTGGATCCCGGGTCTCTACCGCTCTCGTTCCACAAAGCGGTCGAGGACACAGTGCACGAGACGCTGCGGCAGGGGCTCTACGGATGGCAGGTCACCGACTGCATCGTCACCATGACGCACTCCATCAGGTTGCGGCACTTCTCGACGAGCACTCCTGCAGACCACCGCAACCTGACGCCGCTGGTTCTGATGAGCGCGCTGAGGCAGGCGGGCACCGTCGTCTGCGAGCCGATCCACCGCTTCCACCTCGAGGCGCCGGCGGACACGCTCGGACCACTTCTGCCCGTCCTGGCAGAGCTCGGGGCCGTTCCCGAGTCGCCGGCCCAGAATGGGTCGTCTTTCACGCTCGAGGGCGCCATACCGGCAGCCCGGGTGCACGAGCTGCGGCTTCGCCTGCCGAGATTGAGTCGCGGCGAGGGCGTGCTGGAGTGCATGTTCGATCGCTACGAGGCAGTCTCCGGCCCAACTCCGACGCGGCCGCGGTGGGATCACAACCCGCTCAACCGGGAGGAGTATCTGCTGCATGTCGCGCGGCGGGTCTAGCCGAGCGCGGCGGAAAGGACGCCGTCCAGCGGCCGAGGGACTCGGGCAAGATCGAGTGCGTTGACGAGCAAGGTCGCGTAGCGGGCCTTCCGGTTCCACATGAACCGCCAAAGCTGCTCCTCGTACGGGAGCTCGCGCTTCGCGGGCTGCTTCTGGAACGTGCGGAACGCTCCGAGCTCGCCCTCGGCGGCAATCACCTGTTCCACGCCGGCCGCGCCGACGGAGCGGACCAGCTCGTCCTCGAGATCCGCGATGCACACGTAGAAACCGAGCTCTTCCATGTCGGCGCGGGTGAGGTTGGACCCGAGGCCGCCCCGCTCGAGACCACGCCGGAAGTCGGCTTCCTCTCCGGCGTCACAGAGACCTGCCAACCTGACGTTGAGACCGCGTGGGCCGAGCTCTTCCACGTACCTCCCGACCGCCTGGGCTCCTCCGATGGGCAGAACGGAAACCCCCTCGGCTTCGAGGTTCCGGGCCCTCCGCTCGGCGAGCGCCTCCAGGGCCAGCTGGTCGCTGATCCCCTCGACGAGCACGACCGTTCGTTGTGCGCGGTCCATGGTCCCGCACGTTAGAGGCGTAGTGAGGCTGCGGGACGGCTGGGCGGGGATCGCCCAGCCGTCCCGCTGGCCGCGTTCGTAGCTAGTCGTCCTCGTTACCGGACTCGGGGCCTGGCCCCGTCCGATGAGCTTGCCGTTGACGTCGACGTTGTCCAGCAGGGCAGGCCGAAGTTGTCCGGGCCTGTGTCCTGGCCCTCGTCGAAGACGATCGAGAGCCGGCGGACTGGACGCTCGTGATGTCCTCGAGCGCGCCTGTCGACGCGTTGAAGGCCATCAGCGGCGTTGTGCCGCCCCAGCGCAGGCGCAGCCAACCGTTGCCGGCTGTCTCCGTGGTGGCCGGGGGCGAGTTGCAGCCGAGGAAGTACGTCGTCCCGTTCCTCGCCTCGATGTTGAAGCGCGGAGCGCCGGCTCCACAGTGGGAACCGCGAGGATCCGCACTCGAGTCCGGCTTGCGGAGGTCGTAGCCGAGCTCGGTCAACGTGCCCCTCACGAGTCTGATGACGACCCCGGCGGAGGCAACGTTCGCCGTCGGGCCGGTCTTGGCGAGCAAGAGGCCCTCATTCGAGTCGTCTCTACGATCACCTGTCGGGCAAGCAGGATCCGTGTACGGACTGCTGCTCGTCCCGTCGAAGGTCGTTGCATCGGTCGGACATCCGATTCCGTCGATCCATCCCGACTGCACGAGCTCGGTATCACCGGGATCGAAGACGAACGGATTCGCCCGCAGCGACAACCCGCAGCTGAAGGCCTTCCTCCCCTAGAAGGCCAGACCCACGGGCAGCAGTGTGCCGGGCCGCGGTCGCGATCGCCGACTTCTGGTACTTGCACGTACCGGAAATGTGCTACGGTTCCATCCGGTACTCGTGAGTTCCAGAAAGGAAACCAGATTGCTCGAGAGCGAACGTTCACTGGGGCGGCCGCGCGACGCGCGGACCGATCGCGCGATTCTGGAGGCCACACTCGAGCTGATTGCCGAGCGGGGCGTCCACGAGTTCCGGACTGAGGACGTCGCCGCGCGGGCCGGCGTGGGCAAGGGCGCGATCTACCGCCGCTACGGCTCGAAGGACGAGCTGGTCACCGCCGCGATCGCCGGCCTCGTGAGCGAGGGGATCGTCATTCCGGAAACAGGCTCGACCCGGGAGGACCTCGTCCGCTTGATGCGGCAGGCCGTCGAGCTCTACCGCGGGTCTCTCGCCGCCCGGCTGATGCCGAACCTGATCGGCGCCATGGCGCAGAAGCCCGAGCTGGCAGGGGCGGTCAGGGAGAGGTTCCTGGCCGGCCGGTGTGCCGCGCTCAGCGAGGTCCTGCAGCGAGGCATCGAGCGCGGCGACCTGCGTTCCGACCTCGATCTCGAGCTCGCGCTCGATGTGCTCGGTGGCCCGCTCTTCTACCGGCTCCTCGTCACCGGCGGACCGATCGACGAGCGGCTCGCCGAGGGCGTCGCCGACCTCATCTTGCGCGGGTTCGCAACGCGACCGCGCGCGAAATCCCGAAACGCACGAAAGGAGCAGACAGCATGAAGATCCACGCGATCCAGACAGGAACCGTTGCCGTCACGACCGCTTGGCGCGAGGGCATCGGCCATGGCAGGCGCCGCCTGCTGCACGCCATCGCCGACCGCGACTGGACCGAACCGCTTCCGATCTACGCCTTCGCCATCGAGCACCCGGAAGGCGCCATCATCGTCGACACAGGGGAGGATGCACGTGGCTCCCGGCGGAGCTATTTCACGCGCTGGCACCCGGGTGTCCGCGCCTTTCGCGAGTGGGTCGAGCCCGACGAGGAGATCGGCCCGCAGCTCGAGCAGCTCGGCATCCGGCCGGGCGACATCCGCTGCGTCGTCCTGACCCACCTGCACACCGATCACGCCGGTGGGCTCCACCACTTCCCCGGCACCGAGATCCTCGTGACCCGCACGGAGCTCGAGTTCGCGGCGGGCCTGCCCGGGCGCGTGCGTGGATACGTCGCGAACAAGCACTGGCCGACCTGGTTCAGGCCGACCACGATCGAGCTCGAGCCGGAGCCGTTGGGTCCGTTCCCGGAGAGCCTGAGCCTGACGAAAGCCGGCGACGTGACGGTGGTGCCTCTTGCCGGGCACACGCCGGGGCAGATCGGCGTCCTCGTGAAAGACGGCGATCACACCGTCTTTCTCGCCGCCGACAGCTCGTACACGCAGGAGCTCATGCTCCGCGGGAAGGTCGACGGCGTCGGCGCCGATGAGGAAGCCCAGCGGCTCACCCACGAGCGAATTCGTGCGTTCGCCGCGGAGAATCCGACCGTCTACCTGGTCGCGCACGATCCGGAGACGGGGCTCCGGCTCGCGCAGCGGCAGCTGGTGCATCCGGGCCCGATGGAGGCTGCCGCGTAACGGTTATTGGCGCGTGGGGAAACGGCACCCGCCCGGCGGAGAGCCGATGATTTCTGCGACGCCGGTACGTCGTAGTCGTTGACCAGGTTCTGAGAGGAGGGAACGTGCACGCTGCCCTTGTGAGATTGACGATCGATCCAGAGCAAGCGCCGGCGGCAGCTGAGGCGCTCATTAGCGACATCCTGCCAAGGGTCCGCTCGGCCTCTGGCTTCGTCGCCGGCTATTGGCTGGAGCCTGCCGACGGCCAGGGCTTCGCGATCGTCCTGTCCGAGACCGAGGAGCAAGCACGCGAGGCAGCTCCGCCCGTCAGCAGTTGGGCCGCGGCCGGGATCGTCATCACCGGCGTCGAGTTTCGGCGAGTAGCAGCGACCGCCTGAACGCGTCCCACTGGAGCTAGGCTGCCCTCAGCCCGCGGGCTTCGGCTTCTCCCAGACTGAGACGTGCTTGCGGCTCTCGCTCGTGAACGGCTCCCGGTTCCAATCGCTCCAGCGCTCGCGCAGGCTCATCCCGGTCAGGCGCGCCATCAGGTCGAGCTCCGCCGGCCAGACGTAGCGAAACGGCACCGAGTGGAGCTCGAGCTTGCCGTCCACGACCGAGTAGTGATGGGAGATCAGCCCCTGCGACGCGACGTCGTACTCGTCGAAGCCGAGGTGCGTCTCGCTCACGTCGAATGCACGGATCGTCTCGCCGGGCGGGAGCCGCTGGAGCTGCGGAACGCCGACCTCGATCACGAAGCACCCGCCCGGCTCGAGATGGGCAGCAACATTCTGGAAGCAGGCGACCTGCTCATCCTGTGTCGTCAGGTTGTGGATCGTGTTGAAGACGAGGTAGGCGACCGAGAACGTCCCCTCGACCCTCGTCGTGGCGAAGTCGCCGATCGTCACCTCGATGTCCTCGGCGCCGGGCTTGGCCCGCAGCCTCGCCACCATCGCCTCGGACAGGTCGATTCCGTGAACGCGTATGCCGCGTTGTGCGAGCGGCAGCGCGATCCGGCCGGTCCCGATCCCGAGCTCGAGGGCGGCGCCTGAGCCGGCCAGGTCGGCGAGGAAGTCGACGATCGGATCGACGACCGCAGGCTCGAACATGTCGGCGGACGACTCGTCGTACCGCTCGGCCACACGCTCGCCGAAGTGGTCTTCGGGCATGTGGGCACTCTTATCAGCGATGACTTCGTGGTGCTCGAGCGGTCACATGTATCTGAGAGTCGAATGGCCACGTACGCATTGATTCACGGCGCGGGCGACGTCGGCTGGTATTGGCATCTCGTTGCCGCCGAGCTTCGTGACCGAGGCCACGACGTGGTGGCGCCGGACCTCCCCTGCGAGGACGACTCAGCTGGGCTGTTCGACTATGCGGACGCCGTGCTCGATGCGATCGGCGACCGCGACGACCCGATCGTTGTCGCACAGTCGTTCGGCGGGTTCACTGCACCGCTTGTGTGCGACCGGAAGGCCGTGCGGCTGCTCGTCTTGGTCGCGGGCATGATCCCGTCCCCGGGCGAGTCGCCTCGGGACTGGTGGGCGAACACGGGCTACGAGAAGGAGAGCCGCACGGGCGACGACGACGAGATCGCGATCTTCTACCACGACGTTCCGCCGGAGCTGGCGGCCGAGGCGCTGAACAGAGGGCGCGCGCAGTCGGACACACCTACGCATGAGCCGTGGCCGCTCCAGGCTTGGCCTGATGTGCCCACGCGGTTCGTGCTTTGCCGCGACGACCGCCTCTTTCCCGCCAACTTTCTGCGCCGCGTGGTCAAAGAGCGCCTCGGCATTGCTCCAGACGAGATCGACGGCGGACACTGCGTCGCCCTCAGCCGCCCGAAGGAGCTGGCGGAGCGTCTCGAGGCATATCGTGACGATCGACGCTGAAAGCCCGCTCGCGGTCGCGGTCGTCGAGGCGATCCATAAAGGCGACGTGCCGAGCCTGAAGCGGCTGCTCGGCGAGAATCCCGGCCTCGCTGCGGCCAGGCTGGGCGACGAAGGGATGTCGCGGGCGCTGCTGCACGTCGTGACGGATTGGCCGGGTCACTTTCCGAACGTTGCGGAAACAATTGCCGCGCTTGTGGAAGCCGGAGCCGATGTGAACGCACGCTTCCGGGGACCGCACGCCGAGACGCCGCTCCACTGGGCGGCGAGCAGCAATGACGTGGAGGCGCTCGACGCGCTGCTCGACGCGGGCGCCGACATCGAGGCCGACGGCGGAGTGATCGGCGGCGGCACTCCGCTCGCGGACGCACGCGCCTTTTTGCAATGGGACGCGGCGTACCGGCTGGTCGAGCGTGGGGCGAAGACGACGCTGAGCGATGCTGCGACGCTCGGGCTGATGGAGCGCGTTGACGACCACATTGCCCGAGAGCCGTCCGCTGACGAGATCAACGCCGGCTTCTGGGGTGCGTGCCACGGCGGGCAGCAGCGGGCGGCCGAGTATCTCCTCGACAGAAACGCAGAGGTGAACTGGATCCCGTACTGGGAGCCGTTGACACCGCTCGACGCCGCGGAGCGAAGCGCCGCCGGCGATCTCGTCGAGTGGCTCCGCGCCCACGGCGCAAAGCCGGCAAGCGAGCTCTAGCTTTAGAGCATCTCGGCGATGAGGGCCGCAGCCCGCTCGGCGCCGTCGCGCTCGACCGGGCCGTAGTTCACCTCCCGACCGATCTCCTGGGCGATCGCCTCCGCGATCGTCTCCGGCGTCTCGACCTCGAAGTCCATCGCGCGCCCTGCGCCGTAGCGCCCGAGCCGGTGGCGCACGTGGAAGTTCTGCTCGAAGTGGTGTCGGAGCGGGAAGTAGAGGAACGGCCGCCGGTTCGCGGTGAGCTCCATGCACGTCGTCAGCCCGCCTTGCACGACGGCGAGGTCGCAGGCTGCCAGATGCCGGTAGAGCTCGTGGACGTAGGCGCGCACCTCCAGGCCCTCGTGCTGCGGGAGCGTGGCTGGATCGATCCGCGGGCCGGCGACAACGACCATGCGCAGCGCGGGAACTCTCTCCTTCGCCTCCGGGAATGCTTCGATGACGCGTCGCAGGAGGTGCCCGCCGACGCCCGAGCCGCCCACGGTGACGATGCAGACCTGCTCGTCGTCGCGGTAGCCGAGCTCGTGACGCAACGCGGCGCGATCCGCAAAGTCACCCGGATCGAAGCCGGTGACGTAGCCGGCGAAGGAGAAGTGCTCGCGTGTCCAGTCGCGGATCCGCGGCAGCTCGGCCCCGAACGAGTCCGGGACGATGTCATCGTCGTTGCCGACATAGATCGCGCGGTCGCGCAAACGAGGGAAGCGCGCGATGTGCTCGATCATCTCCGCGTTGTAGTCCGCGGTGACGAAAGCCTCGCGCTCCTCGCCGTCCGGCATCGGCAGCCAGCCGACGAAGTCCGTCAGCCAGACGTAGGCGGCCTGCTTCTGCTCGGGGTTCTCGTGCAGGTAGTAGTCGAGCTCCCACGCCTCGTCCCCGATCCAGAGGTCGTAGTGCTCGTCGCGCACCAGGTCGTGGAAGACCATGAAGTTGGCGAGAAGGATCTCGTCCATTCGCCGGATCGCCTGGAAGCAGTGCAGGTCATGCTCGGCCGACTCGCTCTCGATGTGGCCCGACTCGTTCGCCAGCAAGGCGCTTGCGGGATGAATCCGCTCGCCGCGCGCCTCGAGCACGGCCGTCACGGGGTGTTGGGCGAGCCAGTCGATCTCGAGGTCGGGGTGCAGCTTGCGCAGCTCGTCCGCGATGGCGGCGTCGCGCTGGGCGTGGCCGAGCCCGATCGGGGACGAGATGTAGAGCGCGCGCTTGCGCCGCGACTTGCCGCGGACCCAGCGTTGCGGCGGAGTGGGCGGGACGATGAAGTCACGAAGGAGCAGGTTGACCTGCACCGGGTCGCGGACGTGCGGTGCATGCCCGGATCCTTCGAGGAGGACGAGCTCTCCGCCGGTGTGCTCGGCGAACGCCGCACCGCGCGAGACCGACGTGATCGCGTCGCCGTCGCCTTGGATCACCAGCACCGGGCAGCGAACGCGCCGACAGAGGGCGCGCGATTCCTCCGGCGTCAGCCCTGGCGCGTACTGCGTTGCGAGCATCGTCTCGGCGTCGGTCTCGAGACCCCAGGCCACGGCGTCCTCGATCGCCTTCGTCGAGTGGGGCTCCGTGAACATCTTCGAGATGAAGAACTCGACCCAATCGCGGTAGTCCCGCAACCAGTGGAACCGGTTGTGCTTCGCCCAGCCCTCCTCGGTGTCGTACTCGGTGTCGAAGTCGTAGACGGTTCGCTCCGGGAGCGGCTCGCCCCCGCCCATGAACGACGGCCCGATGAAGACCGCACCCTCGATGCGCTCCGGCTCCTCGGCTGCCAGCAGCAGGCCGCGCTGTCCGCCGAGTGAGAAGCCGACGATCACGGCGCGCCCTGTCTGCGTCGCGTCCATGACTGCGAGGGCATCGGCGGCGAACTCGCGCTCGTCATACGCCGCTGCGTCCTGCGGACGGGCAGAGCGGCCGTTCCCGCGCCCGTCGAATGTCACGACGCGGCAGTGTCGCGCAAGGTAGGGGATCTGCATCTTCCAGTGGCGCGAGTGCATGAGCGACCACGTTGGAAGCAGGAGGATGGTCGGCTCGCCCGTCCCGTACACCTCGTAGTAGACGCGGATGCCGTCGCGCTCGACGTAGCCCGACTCGTCTGGATAGCGCGCCCGCGTTTGCTCGCGTGGGGGTGCGCTCAGCTCGACAGCCACCGGTCGATCCACTCGAGGAGCTCCGCATGACCCGCCTCGATACCGCCCAGGCGCTCGACCATGACCCCGATGTTGAACGTCATGACGAGCGAGACGAGCGCCTCGAGGGGCATCGGGATGTTCAGCTCGCGGTGCGGCTCTGCGAACGCCTCGGTCAACACGGCCCGCCACTCGTTGTTCACGCGCGCGAGCCGCGCCCGGAGGTCGGCGTTGTTCCACGCGAGCGCCTGGAGCTCGAGCCAGATCTTCTCGTAGGTGACGTCCTCGCTCACGAGATAGCGCATCGCCGTCCGCCACTTCTCCACGAAGGGCATGTCGGCCGAGTACAGCTCGCGTTGGCGGGCGATCAGCCCTTCCGTAAACCGCTCGAGCGCTCGGACGAGCAGGTTCTCGTTCGAGCCGAAGTAGTAGTGGACCAGGCCGTGGTTGACGCCGGCCTCCTCCGCGAGCCGTCGCGTCGTGATGCCGGCGTAGCCGACGTCGACGAGCAGCCGCTCCGCCGCGTCGAGGAGGGCCTCCTCGGCCGCCAAGCGCGCCGGCGTCTGCGCGGTTTCGGTCACGTCGGCTGCCAGAGGTCGACAGCGGGCGTCCGGTCTGCGGACTCCACCGCTTCCATCAGCGCTTCCTGAGCCGGGACAAGAGCCGCCCGAGCTCTGCCCGGCCTGCCATCGCGATCAGCGTCGCCGTCGCCGCGCCGGCCGGCGCGAGCTGGAGGACGCCCTCCTCGACCGGGAGCCCCATGATGTGGGCGAGCATCACTGGAAGATCTCCGTGGTGCAGTCGCCGCCCTGCAGGCGCACCTCATGGGCGTGAGCGGGCCCGTCGGGACGGTCGTGGAAGTCGACGAAGAAGTCGTGGTCGATCTCCATGCCGCCGTTCGGGTCGCAGTCGATCCGCATCAGCCAGGAGCGCATGTCTGGATAGAACTGATTGTCCCAGGTCGAGTAGAGCGAGTTCGTGACGTAGAGGCGACGCCCGTCGTACGAGAGCTGGAGCATGTTCGGGCCGCCGTTCAGCTCGCGCCGAGCATCGGTTGGCTTCCCGATCACCCCGCCCAGCCAGAGCCGGCCGGTGAGCTTGGGCTTGGCCGGATCGGAGACGTCGTACTGCCGGACGTCGCCGTGCAACCAGTTGGCGAGGTAGAGGAAGCGGTCGTCCATGGAAACGACGAGGTCGGTG
This sequence comes from Gaiellaceae bacterium, assembly GCA_035311205.1. Classification (GTDB taxonomy): domain Bacteria; phylum Actinomycetota; class Thermoleophilia; order Gaiellales; family Gaiellaceae; genus JACDAN01. The sequence continues at coordinate 41,585 of DATGDB010000017.1, forward strand.
ATCAGGCCGGGCACCGGGAACGGCCAGCCCTCGAGCGGGACGCTCTCGACTGCGATCACGTCGTCGGCCGCCCAGCCGCCGTTGTCACGGTGGAAGTGCCACATCGTGCTCGAGAGAGCGGCTCCCACGAAGCCCTCGTCGGCGTCGGGGTCATGGAGCCAGCGCGCCTCGAGCGGGACGAGACCGTTCTCGCCGAGATCGAGGGTCTGGACGAGCCGTCGCTCGTCGAGGTTCCAGAAGTGGAGCCTGCTGCCGTACCGTCCGGCAGCGACGTCGGCGGGATCGAAGCCCGGCTCGTAGGCCTTCGGCTCGCCGAACTCCGAGGAGATGAGCGCGTTCTTGCGCGGCTGGTACCAGAAGTCGTAGTTGAAGCGAGGCGTCTCGCCTCCGTTCTCCCAGCGGCCCTTCACCTCGAAGGTTTGCGCGTCGACGACGGCGAAGCCGCCCGCGCCGTTGCCCTCGGCGTCGCCGAGCATGGAGATGACGATGTTGTCGCCGGGCATGCAATGGACGGTGTGCGGCCGGGTGTAACCCGTCTTCGCGACGACCTCGTCGGGCTCGATCACCTTCTCGATCCGCGGCCGGCGCGGGTCGTCCGCGACGTTGACGACATAGATGCGCGAGGACCGGAAGCCGGGGAGGATCAGATGCGAGCGATCCGGCCCGTGGCACGACGACGAGCAGCGGTTCCAGCCGAAGTGGTGGAGCTCATCGCCCACATACGGCATCGGAAGCTCATGGACGATCCGGCCGTCCTCCACGTCGACGACCGCCAGGAAGTCGGGCGCGTCGACGCCGGTGCCTTCGTGCAGGCAGACGAGGTAGAGAAACTCCTCGGCAGGCGCCTGCATCGCCTCCTGCGGCGAGTGGTAGAGCGAGCGAGAACCATGGGCCATTGCAGCCTCCTTGTTAGTCAGACGACTAATACATCTGACTAAATCATGACGGCTTTGTCAAGAGGGGCGGGTGATCGTCGCCCAGAAGCGTTCGAGCACGGCGGCTGTCTCGTCCGGCGCCTCGGCCATCCAGCAGTGGTTGAGGTCGTCGAGCCGCGCCGTCTCCGCGCCCAGCCGCTCGGCCACCTCGAGTGACATCGCTTCCTCCTCCGGCGGATCCGGCAAGAGCAGCACGAGACCTCGCGCTCGCCGGGCCCCGGTTGCGTCTTCCCACCAGTCCGCGGCGACGTTGGGCACGGCCGAGCGGTAGAAGTCGAGGATGCTGCGGCTCATCTCCTCGTCGTGGCGTGCGCCGATCGTGCGGGCCAGATCTGTGGGCACGCCGGCCGCGCTGAGCCGCGAGACGTGACTTCGCCGATCCGACGGCTCGGCTCGCCGAGCGTCCTCCTCGAGCTTCTCGCCGAGACCGGGTGTTTGCAGGTCGCGCATCCGCTGCGGCCAGCTGAACCGCGGATGGAAGATCGGCGCGACGTCGACGGCGAAGCTCCGTAACGGCACGTCGAACGCAGAAGCGACCCGCATGGTGATCAGCGCGCCGATGTCGTGCCGACGACGTCCACCGGCGTGTCGAACCGGCTCAGCGCATCGGCGAGCCACTGCGCGTAGGCGTCTTTCGTCCCCGTGAATGAGCGCGGCCGCGGGTAGCCGAAGCCGGGAAGAGCTACGGCGGTCGTCTCGCGCTCGAGGCGAGCCTGCAGCGGCGCCCAGATCTCCGCCGTCTCCGGCAGCCCGTGAACGAGGACGACCTCAGTCGCCTCCATCGCGCAGTCTCCTTTGCTCGCTGAGTGTTGTTAGTACTACGGACCGGCCGAACGCCGGGAGGTCATCGCTCGCGTCCCGTACGATCGCCTGCCATGGATCAGGCCGCTTCTCGGGACCAGGTATGGCACGGGCTGACGGCAGACGAGGCTAGCGCGCAGCTGGGAGTCGACGGCAAGGTCGGGCTCGACCTCGCCGAGGTCGAGCGTCGCCGCGAACAGTACGGGCCGAACAAGCTGGCCGAGGCGGAGAAAGAGCCCGGCTGGCACGCGTTCCTGCGCCAGTACCGCGACCTGATGCAGCTCGTGCTCGTTGGAGCCGCGATCGTGAGCATCGTCGCGCTGCAGGAGTTCAGCACGGGCCTCGTCATCCTCGGAGTGACCGTGGTCAACGCGATCCTCGGCCTGAACCAGGAAGGCAAGGCGGCGGAGAGCGTCGCGGCCCTGCAGAAGATGCTCGTGATCCTGGCCCACGTCCGCCGCGGCGGTGAGCGGAGTGACATTCCCGCCGAGGAGCTCGTGCCCGGAGACGTCGTCGTCTTCGAGGCAGGTGACAAGGTGCCGGCGGACGGCCGCCTGCTCGTGGCCGCGACCCTGGAGATCGAGGAGTCGGCGCTGACCGGTGAGAGCGTGCCGGTGCTGAAGTCGGTCGAGCCGGTGGCCGGCGACGAAGTTGCGCTCGGCGACCGCGTGGACATGGCTTACATGAACTCGACCGTGACGCGTGGCCGCGGCGAGATGGTGGTGACGGCGACCGGGATGGCGACCGAGGTCGGCCAGATCTCCGGAATGCTGAGCTCGGTCGAGCAGGAGAAGACACCGCTCACCCGCCAGCTCGACCAGTTGACCGTCCTGTTGACGATCATGGCGGCCGGCGCGCTTGCGCTGGTCGTCGTTCTGGGGCTGATTCGCGGCGACGACTTCGACGATTTGTTCCTGATCGGGATCAGCCTCGCGATTGCAGCGATCCCGACCGGGCTCCCTGCGGTCGTAACGACCGTCCTTTCGCTGGGGACGCAGGCGCTCGCTGCGAAGGGAGCGATCGTCAAGCGGCTCCGCTCAGTGGAAACGCTCGGCTCCACGTCGGCGATCTGCTCCGACAAGACCGGCACTCTGACGCTAAACCAGATGACGGCGCGTCAGCTCGTCGTCGTCGGCCGGCGCTACTCGATCGAAGGCGAGGGCTACTCGACCGAAGGGAGGATCCTCCGCGTCGCCGGCGAGACAGACACGTCCTTCGACCCGTTTCTCCTGCCCATGGCGCTCGCGAACGACGCCGCGGTTCGCGACGGCGAAATCGTCGGAGACCCGACGGAGGCGGCGCTCGTCGTTCTCGCGGAGAAGGGAGGGCTCGACGTCGACGAGACGCGCCGCATCTACCCGCGGGTGGGCGAGGTGCCGTTCGACTCCGACTACAAGTTCATGGCGACCTTTCACGAGATGGCGGACGACGGCCGGAAGGTCGTTCGCTGCTTCGTCAAGGGGGCGCCCGATGTCCTGCTGGCGCGCACCTCGCAGATCCGCGACGCGGACGGCGGGACCGTGCCCGCTGAGAGCGGCCGAGACCGTGTCCTCGCCGAGAACGACCGTCTTGCCGGCGAGGGGCTGCGCGTGCTCGCTGTGGCCGCGCGCGACATCGACCCCTCTACGTTCGACGCAGACGCGTCCCTGCTCGATGAGATCCAGGGACTGACCCTGCTCGCGCTCGTGGGGATCGTCGACCCGCCGCGCAAGGAGGCGAAGGACGCGATCGCGCAGTGCAAGGAGGCGGGGATCCGCGCCCGCATGATCACCGGCGACCATGCGACGACTGCGGCCGCCATCGCCGCTCAGCTCGGCATCGAGGGTCGAGCGCTGACCGGCATCGAGTTCGCAGCGCTGACCGACGCCGAACTGGAAGACCAGGTCGGCGAGATCGGCGTCGTCGCGCGCGTCGCGCCGGAGGACAAGGTGCGCCTCGTCGACGTGCTGAAGCGCAAGGGCAACGTCGTCTCGATGACCGGCGACGGGGTCAACGACGCGCCCGCGCTCAAGCGCGCGGACATCGGCGTCGCGATGGGCATCACGGGAACGGAGGTGACGAAGGAAGCGGGGGACATGATCCTCACCGACGACAACTTCGCCACCATCGTCTCGGCGGTCGAAGGTGGCCGCGGCATCTACGACAACCTGATGAAGTACGTGCGCGTCCAGGTCGTGATGCTGGGCGGGTTCATCCTCACTTTCGTCGGCGCCGGGATCTTCAACGTGGCCGGTGGCGCCCCGCTCACGCCGCTGCAGATCCTGTGGATCAACTTCGCGGTCGACGTGCTGCTCGCGATCGGCCTGGGCTTCGACGCGCCCGTGCCGGGGCTCATGCGGCGCGCGCCCCGAGATGCGAGCGCCCCGATTGTCGACCGTGCGCTCGGGATCCGGCTCGCAATCGCGAGCCTGGTGATGGCTGCGCTCACCCTCAGCGTGGTGGCCTGGGGAGAGCACCGCTACGACCTCATCGTCGCAACGACGATGGGACTGACGACCCTCTCTCTGTTGCACATCGTCGCGGCGCTCGAGGCGCGGGAGCCGACCGCGAGCATCTTCACGCGCTACACGCTCGAGAACCGGCGGTTCCTGCAGCTGATCGCCGCCGCCGTTGTTCTCACCTTCCTCGTGACGGGGCTCTCCCCCCTGCAGCGGATCTTCGACACGGTCTCGTTGACGAGCTCGCAGTGGGGAATCTGCCTGCTCGGCCCGCTCGTCTTCCTGGCCCTCGCGGAGCTGGGCAAGCTTTACGACCGGCGCAGTGCGCTACGCCATCCGGCTCTCGCTCCAGCCGAGACTTGACCCGGCTTGGACGCATCGGGCCAGTGCTTGCCGTCGCGGCTGTGGTCGGCTACGTGATGGGAGCCTGCGGAGGCGGCGACGGTGGCGCGCTGACGACAGGAACGCGCCTCACCGGGACGAGAACGGTGCTGACCGGCACGGGAGTGGCTCCAACCCAACCGACACAGACCGTGGTGACGACCGTCACGACGGCCGAGACCATGACCACGGAGGTCACGACAACCGCGGAACAGGTGTCTCCCACGCCGCCCCCGCCCGCCGTCACCGAGACGCAGACATCGTCCACGAGCAGCAGGGCGTGGGGCTGGATCGCGCTCGGCATCGGCGTTGCGGCTGCGTTGCTGATCGGCATCCTCATCTGGAGACGGAACCGCGCACGCACTGCGTCGTGGTCGTCTCAGATGGCGGAT
>DATGDB010000018.1:0-8423 GCA_035311205.1 Gaiellaceae bacterium
CTGGACGGTCAGCGCCTGTCTACCAGGTCGGCGCCGCGCACCAACGCTCGAGCCGGGCAACCGCATCCGTAACGTCGCGATCCGAGACTGCGTGGATCTTCGCGTACTCGACGAGCGGAACGCGCCGGGCGGGATCACGCCCCGCAATCGCCATGAGGACGTAAGCAGCCGGTAAGGCATGCGTGACGATCAGAATCGTGCCCTCTGGTCGCTCGACGAGCTTCTGAAACCCGGCCGCATAGCGGGCGACGAGCTTCTGTCGCTGTTCGCCGCCGCCTGGGGGCTCGGCCGCCGAATCGTTCGCGAGCGCCCAGGCGATGTAGGCGTCGAGCGGCCCGCTTTCGTAGCGGCCATACAGTGGATCGTTGAGCTCGGGAAGCACGATCCGCGGAACTGCGCGGTCCGCAAGCGCGATATCCGCGGTCTGGCGCGTCCGCTCGAGCTCGGACGTCACGCAGAGGTCGATGTCCTGGTCGGCTAGGTCCCGCGCGAGGGCCCGCGCTTGCGCCACGCCTTGCGCGCTCAACGGGCAGCGGACATCGACCTTGCCGTTCGCGATCCCTTGCGCGCTGAAGACGCTCTCTGCATGGCGGACAAGGAGCGCTCGCTCCATCGGCTTGCGTCTAGTTCAGATGACGTCCGCTGCGAACAGCAGGTCGTCCCCCGCCTGGTGAACGGACCGGTTCGTGAGACGAACGCTCTCCGTGACTGATGCGACATCGAGGTCGCCGACCGCGTCGATGCCGGCCCCCATGATCGTCGGCGCGATCCCGATAACCAGGCGATCGACGAGCTTCTCGGAAAAGAACGACGTGATGACACGTCCGCCGCCCTCGACGAGCAGCGAAGCTACTCCGAGCGCTCGCAGCGTCCGAAGTGCGCTCGGGAGGTCGACGCCTTGCGGCCCGGCGTCGACGACGTGGACGCCGACGGCGCGCGCTCGCAGGGCAGCACGACGCTCCTCGCTCGACGGCGCCGTGGTGATCACGACGGTGGCCGCCCCGTTGTCGAGGACGCGTGCCGTCGGCGGCAACCGCAAGGTCGAGTCGAGCACGACGCGAAGCGGCGACGACCCGGGAACCATCCGCACGGTCAACAGGGGATCGTCGACGATCGCCGTGCCGACGCCGACGAGAACGGCATCGCAGGCCGCGCGGAGGCCGTGCGAGATTCGTCGCTCGGCCTCGCCTGAGATCCACTTGGCGTCGCCCCGCCGCGTCGCGATCCGCCCGTCGATGGTCTGGGCGTACTTGAGCACGACGTACGGCCGCCACGCCGGCGCAGCGGCGTGCCCGAGAAGCGGGGCAACGTTGGTCGCCTCGCCGATCGGATTGCCATCGAGCGGGACGCCGGCGGGTGCGAGGTGGCCGAGCCTGGCTTCTTTCGCGTGGAGATAACCCATGTTTCGCACGTGCGGCGATGTCCGGAGCGGGATGGTCTTCTCCACGTCGATCCCAGCACGCCTGAGGGCCTCTACCTTGCTCGGGTTGTTCGTGAGCAGTCGAACCGAACGCACACCGAGGAGGGCGAGGCAGTCGGCGGCGGCGGTATACGAGCGTGCGTCCGGCGGAAATCCGAGGTGAGAGTTGGCGTCGATCGTGTCTTCGCCGTCCTCTTGGAGCATGTACGCGCGGAGCTTGTTCACGAGCCCGATCCCGCGTCCCTCGTGGTCGGTCGCATAGACGAGGACGCCGCGTCCTTCTGCTGCAATCTCCCGTGCCGCCTGTCGGAGCTGGGTGCCGCAGTCGCAGCGAAGCGACCCGAGCGCGTCACCGGTCACACACTCGGAGTGGAGCCGCGTCAGGACCGAGCGGCCGTCGCCGATCTCCCCACGCACGAGCGCGAGGTAAACGTCTCCGGATTCGAGCTCGAACGCCCGGAGCTCGAACTCTCCGAAGGTCGTGCCGAGCGGGAGGGACGCGACGTCACTAAGGGTCACGTGGCACTACTTTAGTGGCGTGCAAACGGCATCGCCGAGGGCGACACAGGCCAGAGCGGTTCGGTTCGTCGCACCGTATCGGGTTGACCTCGCGGAGGTGGCTGTCCCGCAGCCCACGAAGGGAGACGTGCTCGTCCGAGCCGAGTTCTCGGGGATAAGCGGAGGCACGGAGATGCTCGCCTACCGAGGGGAGCTCGACTCCAGGATTCCGAGGGACGAGACGCTCGGCGGTCTCGAGGGGAGTTTCGAGTACCCGTTCACGTACGGCTACAGCGTCGTCGGCACGGTCGAGGCCTCACGGAGCGACGTCAGCGAAGGAGAGCGCGTTTTCGCATTCCATCCGCACCAGACCCGCTTCGTCGTCACCGCCGCTGACGTCGTGTCCATCGGCGAATGCGACCCGCGCGCAGCGACGCTCTTCCCCCTTGTGGAGACGGCACTTCAGATCTCGCTCGATACCGGTATCCGCTTTCGCGAGGTCGCAGCCGTCGTAGGCCTGGGCCCGGTCGGGATACTCACCGCGATCCTCTTGACGCGGAGCGGAGCAGTTGTCGTGGGAAGCGATCCAAAGCCGTGGCGCCGCGAGGCCGCCGAGGCATGCGGGCTGGAGACGGTCGAGCCGGGCGAGCTCGCCGACGCCGTCCGCGCCAAGACACGCGGACGCGGGGCGGACTTCATCGTCGAGGCGACAGGGAATCCGGAGGCGCTTCGCGAGAGCCTCGGCCTCCTCACGACGGAGGGCGTCGCGATCGTCGCTTCCTGGTACGGCGTGAAGCCGGTCACCCTCCCGCTCGGAGCGGAGTTTCATCGGCGGCGCCTCGAGATTCGAAGCAGCCAGGTCTCGACGATCGGCCGCCGAGCCGCCCGGTGGGATCGGCAGCGCAGGCTCGAGACGACTCGGGACCTGCTCACGGAGCTTCCATTGTCCTTCCTCTCCTCACATACGTTCCCGTTGGAGCGCGCGGCAGAGGCGTACGCCGCGATTGACCGCGGGGACGACGGCGTCGTCCACATCGCGCTCGCCTATTCATGAACCGGGGGTTCGAAGTCGGAGCGTCGTCAGAGCTGCGGGCGCTGCACCGCATACCATGGCTCCCGCCCCCAGAGGGCGATCTCCACGAACACGAGTACCGGGTGGAGGTCGTCATCGAACGTGCGACGCTCGACGGGCGAGGGATGGTGTGTGACCTCGACGTGGTCGAGGCGGCGCTGCAGGCGGCGGTCGCGACCATCGCGGGTAAAGACCTGGACTCGATTCGGCCGACCGAGGCGGAAGCGGTCACGGTCGAGATCCTGGCCCGTTGGTTTCACGAGCGGCTTGCAGGTGCGATTCGTGCCGCGGGCGGGGAGGCGCTTGCAGTCCGGGTTTGGGAGTCGCCGACGGCATTCGGCGGCTATCGCGCTCAGCTTTCGGCGAGCTCCGAGTAGGCCGAGAGACAGCGCTCGGCGCATGCCTCCCACGTGAACTTCTCGAGGAAGCGCTCGCGCGCGTTTCGGCCCAGTCGCTCCCCCAGGCTGCGGTCGCCGAGGATCTGGGCGAGTCGCTCACGGAGCTCCGAGCTGTTCCCCGGCTCGACGAGGAAACCGGTGACGCCGTGGTCGACCACTTCGGGTAGCCCACCGAGGCTGCTGGCGACGACGGGTGTCCCGCTCGCCATCGCCTCGATGCACGAGAGGCCGAGAAGCTCTGAGACCGGGATCTCGCGCCCGTAGCAGGTCACATGGACTGAGGGCAGGACGAGGACCTGCGCGCCGCGGTAGAGGGCGGGAAGGTCGGCATCCGGGACAGCGCCGAGGAACTCGACACGGCGCCGCGCGGCAAGCGATCGGAGCAATTGCGGATAGTCGCGCTCGGGTTGATCGGGGTCGTGTCCGGTCGAGCCGACCACGCGCAGCTCGGCATCCTCTGGGAGTGCCTCGATCAGGCGGTCGACGCCCTTGTGCGGCGTCAGCCGACCAACGAAGAGGACGCCGCGGCGGGAAGCCTCGGGGTCCGGCGAGAAGCGGGCCGGATCGGCCCCTCCGTACACGACCCTGGTTCGCGTCGGCGGTGAACCAAGTTCGCGCGCAGAATAGGCCGATACCGTGAGGAAGCGGTCGAAAAGCCGCGGGAGAAGCCCTGCCCAATCCCCTCCACCGAGGCCATGGTCTGTGACGGCGGTGGGGATCCTGCGAATGCGCGCATGGAGGGCCGCCATTCTGGTGGGCGTGCTTCGCAGCTGGTGCGCATGCACGATGTCCGCCCCGGAAAGGGCACGACCGAGCCCGCGGGCGAGTGGATGGGCCGGATGGCCGCCGAGGAAGGTGATCGACCGGAGTCTGCGGATCCGCAAACCACTGGCATTGCTCCAGGAGTGCGCCTGCTGGCCGAAGGTGACGAGCTCGCAATCGACATGACGCGCCAGCGCGCGTCCGAGCTCGAGCGGATAGCGCTCACCCCCGCCGAAGAGGCCCTCCCGGCCGAAGAGCGTCGGAGCGACGTGGACCACCCGCATCTCGTCCTCCCCCTGATCACGCTCGGCGATCCCCATCGCCTGAGCGGGGGTTATCTCTACCACCTGCGAATGGCGGAGGCGGCACCGGCGCACGAAGCGCTGATCCCCTTCCTCTCATTTCCGGAGTGGCCGTTCCCGCTCGCCGCTCTTCGCGGGAGAGCAATTCTCCATCGGACCGAGGAGCTCCGGCCGAGCGCCATCCTGCTCGACTCGATCGCGGCCGCGTTCGCAGGTCCGGCCCTCGCAGCGCGCCCTCTCGGCCTTCCATTGATCGCCGTCCTCCATCAGCCGCCCGGCGGCATCGACCACTCGACCCTTCGTGCGTGGGCTCAGGCGCCACTCGATCGGCTCGCGCTGCGCCGAGCGGATCTGCTCCTCGCCGCAAGCGACCACCTCGCGGAGCAGCTTGTCGAAGGGGGACTAGCGGAGTCGAGGATTCGAGTCGTCCCGCCTGGAAGAGACGTCGCAGATCCGCCAGAACGTCCTTTGCGAGATCTCCGCAACGGGCGCCGAGCTGCGTTCCTCTCGGTTGCCAATTGGCTGCCGCGGAAAGGCATTCTCGAGCTCCTCGAGGCGTTCGCGCGCCTTCCAGCCGATGCAGGGACGCTGCACCTCGTCGGCGACGAGTCAGGCGGAGGCAGGTACGCGGCGCGCGTGCGGTCCCGCCTCGTCGAGGGCGATCTGACCGGCCGGGTCATCGTTCATGGGCCTCTGGCTCGCGAGGACGTCGCGGCTCTCTATGCGGCGGCCGACGTCTTCGTGCTCCCGGCGTCGCGCGAGCCGTACGGCACAGTCTGGGGCGAAGCGATGGCATTCGGCCTGCCTGTCGTTGGCTGGCGAGCAGGAAATCTCCCATTCCTGGCGGAGGACGGGCGCGAAGGGCTCCTCGTCGAGCCTGGGAACGTGGACGCCCTCTCGGGGGCTCTGATGCAGCTTGCACTCGACGGCGACATGAGGGCGAGGCTCGGGACTGCGGCGAAGGAGCGCGCCCGTTCACGCCCGACGTGGGGGCACTCGGCGGCGCTCTTCTTCGCGTCGATCAGGGAGGTCGTCGAGCGTGGCCGGATTGAGCCCCGCTGACGCGCGTGGAGTATGTTCGACGCGTGGAGATCAAGGGGATCCGTTGGCTCGGCGTCGGGACCGAGAAGGTCTCGCTGATGCGGTCCTTTGCGATCGAGGTGCTCGGCTTGGAGGTGGTCGGCGAGGACACCGAGCACTTCGTCGAGTTGGCCATGCGTGACGGCTCGAAGCTGGAGCTCTTCGGCCCCGCCGCTCGCGCGGACAGCCCCCGGCTCTTCGAGTCGAATCCGGTCGTCGCGGGCTTCCTCGTCGACGACATCGAAGCCGCGCGAGAGGAGCTCGCGCGCACGGCCAACGTCGAGCTCCTCGGCGAGGTGGGCCGGCTGCCTGACGGCTACGCGTGGCAGCACTTCCGCGCGCCGGATGGAAACGTTTACGAGCTCACGGCTGATCCGGCCGCCGCGAGCTGAGCGAGGCGTGGTCACATCAGCCGCCGGCGCGCGGTGCGACGAGCCCGGACTCGTAGGCGAGGACGACGGCTTGGCTGCGGTCGCGCAGGTCGAGCTTGGCGAGGATGCGGCTGACGTGGGTCTTGACCGTCTCTTTGGTGACGACGAGGCGCTCCGCGATCTCGGCGTTGGACAGCCCCTCGGCGACGAGCCGCAGCACCTCCGTCTCGCGCGGGGTGAGCTCGCCTAGGCGCTCCGGCTGCGTGGGCAGCTGGGGGCGGAGTCGGGCGAACTCGGCGATCAGCCTGCGCGTGACTGCAGGGGCGAGAAGCGCTTCGCCGGCCGCGACGACGCGGACGGCCTCGAAGAGCTGCTCGGCGGTGACGTCTTTGAGCAGGAAGCCGCTCGCGCCGGCGGCGAGGGCGTCGTAGACGTACTCGTCGAGGTCGAAAGTGGTCAGCATGAGCACTCGAGGGTGCGAGTCGCCGTCGCCCGTGAGTTGGCGGGTGGCCTCGATGCCGTCGAGGCCCGGCATGCGCACGTCCATCAGCACGACGTCGGGATGCTCGGTGCGGCAGAAGCGGACGGCCTCTTCTCCGTCGGCGGCGGTTCCAACGACCGCCAGGTCCGGTTGGGCGAGGAGCGCGGCGAATCCTTCGCGCACGATCTCCTGGTCGTCCGCGACCACGACGCGGATGCTCATGTCCGCCGCTCCTCGATCGGAAGGTCGGCGCTCACGGCGAAGCCGCCGCCGGCTGCCGGACCGGCGTGGAGCGTGCCGCCGACCATCTCCGCGCGCTCCCGCATGCCGACGATGCCGTGTCCGTTCGCCTCGGCTGCGACACCCGGGCCGTTGTCGCGCACCTCGAGGTGGAGCGTGTCTGTCTCGTAGCGAAGCTCGACGTCGACCTCGGCCCCGGGAGCGTGGCGGCGGGCGTTGGTAAGCGCTTCCTGGGCGATGCGGTACGCGGTGAGGTCGACGCCGGGCGACAAGGACTCGGCGCGCCCGATCATGGTGAGGCGCACCTGGGTACCCGCCTCCCGCGCGGCATCGACGAGCGCTACGAGGTCGGCGAGCCCGGGTTGCGGCGTGCGCTCCGCCTCGCCGGAGGCGTCCTCGCGGAGCACCCCTAGCAGGCGGCGCAGCTCGCTGAGCGAGTCTCGGGCGGTATCCCCGATCGCTTTGAAGCGCTGCTCGCCCTCTTCAGGCAGGCCAGGCGTGGTCAGACGGGCGGTCTCGGCCTGGACGGCGATCATCGACACATGGTGGGCAACGATGTCGTGCAGCTCACGGGCGATGCGGGCGCGCTCCTCCATCAGCGCCTGGTCGCGCTGCGCCTCATCCCGCTCGGCAACTGCCCGGCCTCGCTGCCGGCGTGCGTCGCCGAGCGCCAACGCGGCGACGACGACAACCAGCAGAAGCAAGCCGGAGAGCCGCGCGTCGTTTCCCGAGAAGGGCGTGGCGACGTTGAAGAGGAACGGGAGCACCAGCAGCACCGACCAGCGGCGCCCGTAGCGGGCTGCGAAGAGGTAGACGACGGCGGCGAGCGCAACGGCGCCTGCGACGGTGAGGAGGGCGGTGTCACCCGAGAGGGCTACGACGACGCCGAACACGATGGCTCCTGCCGCCCACGGCAGACGCTGCCGCACCAGCGCGATCGGCAAGGTGGCGAGCAGGTTCGCGATCATCGCGGATCCGACGTCCTCGGCGCGGAAGGTGACCTCGACGATCGCGGCGAGCGCGAGGAGGAGCGCGACGGCGAGCGGGCCGTCCGGCCTTGAAAGGAGCCTCTGCGCCGCCGCGCCGACGCGGGCGAGCGTCGCCCAGGCGCGTTCGACGAGTTCGCGGGTCTCCCCACTCATGAGAGCAATTGTCGCCCTGAACCGGCCGAGCCGCCTCACTCCCGGGAACCCACTCCCGCGTCCCCCTGGAGGGCGAGACGCGCAGCCGGCGTCGCTCGGGGGCGGCGTCTGCAAGACCGCTCCCAGGCGCGACGACAGCCGACCCCGGCGGCCGTACCGTGATTTGGCATGGCCGAAGCGATCGAAGCAGTCCAGCTCACGAAACGGTTCGGCAGCACAACGGCCGTCGACGACTTCAGCTTCAACGTGCCGGCCGGCTACGTGACCGGGTTCGTCGGCCCGAACGGGGCGGGGAAATCGACGACCATGCGCATGATCCTCGGGCTCGCGCGACCCGACGGCGGCCGCGCCCTCGTGAACGGTAGGCGCTACACGGAGCTAAGGCGACCGCTCCGCGAGGTCGGCGCGCTGCTCGACGCCGCCGCAATGCATCCCGGTAGGCGTGCGTCCGACCACCTCCTCTGGCTCGCGCGCTCGAACGGCATTCCGCGCGGCCGTGTCCAGCAGGTCCTCGAGCTGGTCGGCCTCTTCGACGTGGCTCGTCGGCGTGTGCGCGGCTACTCGCTCGGCATGCGGCAGCGGCTTGGAATGGCCGCCGCCCTGCTCGGCGACCCACCCGTGCTGATCTTCGACGAGCCGGCCAACGGGCTCGACCCC
>DATGDB010000019.1:0-3333 GCA_035311205.1 Gaiellaceae bacterium
GAGGAGGCCGGTCACGGCGGCGCGGCGGATCTCCAGGGAGATCCCGGGCAGGACGAGCCTGCCGCCGCGCCTGACACGGAGGTCGCGGATCGCGATCGCGGGCTCGCCGGCGCTCATCGTCGGTGGGGATTCTTCAGCACCTAGGCTCTGCGCCGTGGCCGAGGCACCCGCGCGCCAGCACTACAACGTCACGCTCACCGTCCTGACCTTCGCGGGCATCGCGTTCGCGCTGCAGCAGACGATGATCGTCCCGGCGCTGCCTGTCCTGCAGCGCGAGTTCGATACGAGCGCGGCCTGGGCCGCGTGGCTGCTCACCGGCTTCCTGCTCTCGGCGTCGGTCGCCACCCCGCTGTTCGGCAAGCTCGGCGACCAGCACGGCAAGGAACGGATGCTCGTGATCAGCCTCAGCATCTTCCTCGCCGGGAGCATTGCGGCGATCTTCGCGTGGCACATCGGCGCGCTGATCGCCTGCCGGATCATCCAGGGCTGCGGCGCCGCCGTCTTCCCGCTGTCCTTCTCGATCATCAAGGACGAGTTTCCGCCGGAGAAGGTCGGGACGGGAATCGGCGTGGTCTCGGCTGTGTTCGGCGTCGGCGGCGGCCTGGGCCTGGCCCTCTCCGGCGTAGTCATCGACAACCTCGGCTGGCGGTGGCTATTCGTCGTCGGCGCGCTCGGTGTGGCGACGGCGGTGATCCTCGTCGCGCTGTTCGTCCCCGAGTCGCCGATCAAGACCCCGTCCCGGCTCGACGTGCCCGGCGCGCTCCTGCTCTCTGGCGGCCTGCTCTCGCTCCTGCTCGCGCTCACGGAAGGTGAGAGCTGGGGCTGGCTCTCCGGCCGGATCTTCGGGCTCTTTGCGCTCGCCGTAGTCCTGCTCTTGACCTGGGGAATCGTCGAGCTGCGGGTGCCGGAGCCGCTCGTCGACATGCGGATGCTCGCCAACAGGCCCGTGCTGTTCGCGAACCTCACGGGACTGATCGCCGGTTTCGCGCTCTTCGGCTCCTTCGTGCTCGTCCCGAGCCTCCTCCAGCTGCCGCGCGGCCTACCCGCCGATGTCGCCGCACTCGTTGACTACGGCTTCGGCGCTTCGGCGACGAAGACCGGCCTCTACCTGCTCCCTGCGGCGCTGACGGGGTTCTTCACGGGACCGCTGAGCGGTGTTCTCGGCGCCCGTTGGGGGTCGAAGTATCCGCTGGCCATCGGAATGGCGCTGGGCGGTCTCGGGCTCGCGATCCTCGCCGAATGGCACGAGGAGCCTTGGCAGATCGTCGTCGGGATGCTCGTCCTCGGTGGCGGGCTGCCGATGACCTTTGCGGCGATGGCGAACATCATCGTCGAGTCCGTGCGTCCGACGGAGACAGGGATCGCAACCGGGATGAACACGGTCATGCGAACTGTCGGCGGCGTCATCGGCGGCCAGGTCGGCGCGGCCATTCTCACGGCGAAGACGATCCCCGGCACCTCCGTCCCCGCGGAATCCGCCTTCACGACCGCGTTCTGGATCAGCGCCGCCGCCTCGGCCGTCGGCGTCGTCGTCGCGCTCCTGATCACACCGGTGACGAGGCGCGGATTCGCGCTCAGAAGCCGAACCGAACCTGCGTGAAGTACCAGAGGCTCGAGGTGCTCCAGAGCAGCGCGATCACCGTGAAGAGCGTTCCGCCAATGAGCGGCACCACCCAGCGCGGGTGGTCGCGATCGCGCACGAAGAAGACCTTCACCGCGAACACGCCGTAGATGAACGAGCCGAGGACCGAATGGGCTAGGACGCGTGCGTTATCGGTCTGGAAACCGAGGATGAAGATGCAGTGGAAGGCCACGGGGAGGGTGAGCAGGATGGCGATCCGACCCGACCAACGGTGGATGCGGTTCACGCGCGGCGGCGGCACCGGGACGATGCCCGTCAGCTTCCCGAAGATTCTCGCCCCGGTCAGCACCTGCACGATCGCGAAGAACGCGGCGGCCGACGCGAACCAGGCCTTGAAGGCGATCGGCGTCGAGAAGACGCTCGTCACGAGATCCGTGTAGGCCGACTCGACGCTTGCGAGCACCTTGGGCTGACCTTATTACGATCGGCACGTGTCTCGCCGCGTTCGCCTGATCGTCGTGCCCGCGATCCTCTTCATCCTCGTCTCGGGCACGGTCTTCGTCCTCGCTCAGCTGCACCCGGCCAAGGAGGAGGTCTCGTCCTCTGGCCCGCCGCCCGCCTCCGGTGATCCGGCCCACGGGCAGGAGCTCTTCGCGGAGAACTGTGCGAGCTGCCACGGCGAGGGCGGACAGGGTGGCGGCGTGGGCCCGACGCTCGCCGGCAACCCGATCTCGATCGCGGACGCCCGATCGAGGATCGAGAACGGCGGCGGGGTGATGCCCGCGAACCTCGTCAGCGGCCAGGATCTCGCCGACGTCCTCGCGTACCTCCAGACGATCCTGGCGAGCGGCTAGCCCTGCTGGAGCCGCTCGGCCGCCGCTTCGAAGTTGACGCGCCCCGCTCCGCGGGTCGCCATGTAGTTCGCGCCGTCTGGATGCCACAGCGGCACGCCGACCTCGACGAGCACTGCGTCTGGTGCGGCTTCCAGCAGCCCGGCCGTCGCGACGCGCTGCCAGATGTGGCGGTGAGCGTCGCGCAGGACGACGACGACCTGCCGCCCGTAGTTCGCCTCGACGAGGGCGCGCGGGTCGAGCGGCTCGCCATGCAGCCGAACGACGTCCGCCGATGGAAGGGAGTCGCCGAGGCCATGATTCGCCTCGCCTGCCGCGATCGAGGCCTCGGGCAGGAGCTCGACGACGAGCGGCGGCCGGGCGAGCGTTACGTCGCCGTCGACAAGCAGCGCCCGCCGGGCCGCCTCGAGGCCGATGTCTCGGGTAACCACGTCCAGGGACTGTCCCCGGACGGGGCTCGACAGGGCGTGGACGCGGGACGCGGCTTCCCGCAGCCGTTCCTCAGGGAGCCGGCCGGTCCGGACGGCTTCGACGACGGCGGCGTGCACCGCCTCCGGGCGGAGCTCGGCGCCGAGGCACAGCGCGTCAGCGCCGGCCTCGAGTGCGCGAAGAGTGCCCTCCTCCACACCGACCGTCGCGCTGACCGCGCGCATCTCGAGCGCGTCGGTGACGACGAGGCCGGTGAAGCCGAGCTCGTCACGCAGGAGCCCACCGATCGCGGCCCGGCTCAGCGTTACGGGTGCATCGTCCAGTCCCTGGATCCGGATGTGCGCGGTCATGACCGCTCGCACTCCCGCCTCGACAGCTGCTCGGAACGGCAAGAGCATCGCCGCCATCGCCTCCTCGTCCCGCTCGACGCTCGGGAGCTCGAAATGCGAGTCCTCCCGGGTGTCGCCGTGG
>DATGDB010000020.1:0-14248 GCA_035311205.1 Gaiellaceae bacterium
GCCGTCGGGCCGCGCTGGACGGCGCGAGGCCGCGTCCTCGGTCTCGCCCGTATCCTCCGGATACGAACGAGACGCTGCGTCCTTGCCTCGCATCCGCCCATCGCACCCCGACGGCGAAGCGTCATTCAGTCAGAGGCTCTAGCTCCGGCGCGTAGACGTACACCTTCTCGCCGCGGAAGAGCCGTCGCTCGCGGTCCCACGGGAACCAGATGACGACTCGGAATTCCACGGAATCTCCGGTCGCTTCGTAGTCGAGCCAGTCGCGCTCGTGCGTACCCGTGACGTGCGCCTCCTCGCAGACGCCCTGCGGCCCGACAACGATGTCGGTGAGGTCGAAGTGGATGTCCGGGAAGGCCGTGAGCAGGCCGGTGTAGAAGCGGGTCGCGCCCTCGTGGCCCTCCCAGCGCTCTGACTCGCCGATGATCTCGTAGACGCAGTCGTCGGTCAACGTCGCCAGCAGGCCGGCGAGGTCACGGTTGTCCTCGGCAATCGAGTGCTGCTTCCAGAGCTCGTAGATCGCCTCGACCTCGGCCGGGTCGACCTCGAGCTTCATCAACTCGCGGACGTCCATGGAGAGGGATCTTGTCCGATTATCCTGGGTCTGTGAGTCACCTAAGTGTCGTGAGAGCCCGAAATCGTCGTGTTCTCGCCGTGGTCCTGGGGCTCACCCTGGCCTTCACGGCAGTGGAGATCGTGGGCGGCGTGCTGACCGGAAGCCTCGCGCTCCTCGCCGACGCGGTCCACATGCTCTCCGACAACGTGGCGCTCGCGCTTGCGCTCCTCGCCGTCTGGCTCGCCGGACGGCCGAGCACGCCGGAACGAAGCTTCGGGTACCAGCGGGCGGAGATCCTCGCCGCGCTCGCCAACGGCGTGATCCTGGTCGTGCTTGCCGTCTGGATCTTCGTCGAGGCCTGGGGGCGGCTGATGGACCCGCCGGACGTCCTCGCCGGGTGGATGGCGGTCGTCGCGGGGGTCGGCCTCGCCGTCAACCTCGCCGCCGCCGCGATCCTCGCCCGCGCCGGACACGACACGCTGAACATGCGCGCCGCCCTTAGGCATGTGATCGCGGATGCGCTCGGCTCCGCCGGGGTGCTCGTCGCCGCCCTGGTGATCCTCGTCACCGGCTGGGGCTACGCGGACCCCCTCGCGGGCGCACTGATCGCCGTCGCCGTCCTCGCGAGCTCCTGGAGCGTGCTGCGCGACTCGGTCAACATCCTGCTCGAGGCCGCTCCCAAGGGCATCGATGCAGGCGAGCTCGGCCGGAGGCTGGCCCAGATGCCCGGTGTCGTCGAGGTGCACGACCTCCATGTCTGGACGATCACGTCCGGATTCCCGGCGCTCTCGGCGCACGTCCTCGTCGAGCGGGATGACGACTGCCACGCTCGCCGCCGCGAGCTCGAAGAGCTGCTGCTGAACGAGTACGGCATCGAGCACACGACCCTCCAGGTCGATCACACCTCCGCGCCGAGCCTCGTTTCGATTCAATCCCGCCGGTGAGCCAAGAGACCAAGGAGGAACGGCTCGACCGTGAGCTGATCGAGTTCCTGAACGAACTACGGGTCGTCCTGCCGGGCGTCCAGGTGCTGTTCGCGTTCCTCCTGACCGTGCCGTTCACGAACCGGTTCTCCGACGTGACGAACGGGCAGCGCCAG
The DNA here is from genome assembly GCA_035311205.1 of Gaiellaceae bacterium. Taxonomy (GTDB): domain Bacteria; phylum Actinomycetota; class Thermoleophilia; order Gaiellales; family Gaiellaceae; genus JACDAN01. The sequence goes on from DATGDB010000020.1 coordinate 1,653, forward strand.
GTCTTCTTCGTGACGTTCCTCTGCACGACCGCGGCAACGGCGCTGCTCATCGCGCCGTCCGCCTACCACCGGCTGCGCTGGCGGCAGCACGACAAGGAGCGCATGCTCAGGACGGCGAACCGACTCTCGATCGGCGGCATGGTCTTCCTGACCCTGGCGCTGGTGGGGGCCGTCTACCTCGTCACCGACATGCTGTTCCACTACGCCGCGGCGGCCGTTGTGACCGCCGCGGTGGGTGCATTCTTCGCCTGGTTCTGGTGGGGCCTGCCGCTGTGGCGGGCGAGTAACGACTAAACAGGAGGGCTTGACGAAACCCAGTCTGTGCCGCAGGAGCACGCTGCTCGCCCCGAGGACGGCGTCCTCAGTCGTCCCCGTATCTCAACCGATACGGCGGCTCCCTGCGTCCTTGCCTCGGAACGACCATCGCACTCCTGCGACGAGCGGCGTTCCGCCAAGCCCTCCTACGTCGTCGGCGCCTCGGCGCCCGGTGTGTGGAGCAGGTTCTCGACGTCCTCGACGCCCTGCACGTTCCGTGCCCGCTTCTCGAGATCCTTGATCAGCTCGGGCTGACTGACCTCGCCGCGGAGGACGACCTTGCCGTTCTCGGCATTGACGTTGATCTGGCCCTTCGGCACCTCAGGGTCGCGGAAGATCTCCGTCTCGACCTTCCGGGCCAGCGTGACATCGTCCGGCTGGGGCTTCGGCTCCTCTTGCAGGTGCGTCGCCTTCTGCTTCACCGCGTCTGCCTGGGCGGAGACCGAGCCGGCGAGCTGCTCACCTTCGCGGGTGCGGCTCCGGACGAAGGACGCGACCTTGTCCTTGGCCATTGCCCGACGGCGGCGGCCCTGCTGTGGGTCGAAGAAGTACGTAAGTCCGGCCCCGATGGCGATGAGGCCAATCAGCTTTCGCATGGCGGCTCCCTTTCTCGTCGTGAACTCCGGGGGAGCCTACCCCCTCGCTAAGAGCCGAAACCCGAGGGTCAGTCCCCCCAGTCGAAGTCGCGCGAGCGACCCCAGAGCGCGTCCTCTCGGGTCTCCACGCTTTCGTCGTCCGGGCCGGGATAGTCGGCCGCCCGAGCTCCGGGGTGGCCGTCGAGGGTGTCCTCGATCCGCGCCTGCTCCTCGGTCTTGAAGAGCGGGTGGTTCTGGAACGGATCCTCGATCCGGTAGCCGTCGATCGGCATGTCCCCCTCGAGCTCGGCGTTCTTGCGCTTCAACTCGAGGTGATCCTGGATCACGTTTGCGAATAGTGAAGATGTCTCTACAGGCATTGTCCTCCGTAGTTCCGCAGTACTGTGAAGTCTGCTACAAGCGGCCTCTCGTGCCGGCGGCGGATTCTAACCCGTTGAACGCTACGCGCCGCTGCTGACGGTAACCGCGGCGGGCCCGACCCGATTCTTGCCCGAGCGCTTCGCCTCGTACAGCGCAGCGTCGGCCGCCGCGACGAGGTGATCCTCGCTAGGGGCGTCCGGAAAGGCGGCGACGCCGAAGCTCGCGGTTACGCGGAATGTCGCCGCATCGGGGCCCGCGAGCTCGTGCTCCGCAAGGCTCTGCCGGATTCGCTCGGCGAGCTTCGCGCCGCCGTCCAGATCCGTTTCGGGGAGGAGCAGCACGAACTCCTCGCCGCCCCAGCGTCCTGCCAGGTCGATCTCACGGACGCTCGCCTGCAGTAGATCGGCAAAAGCCCTGAGCACCTCGTCTCCCGTTGGATGGCCGAAGCGGTCGTTGATCGACTTGAAGTCGTCGAGATCCGCGAGGACGAGGGCAAGCGGCTCGCCGAAGCGCTCTGCCCGGGCAAGCTCCTTGTCGAGCGCAGCCGTGCACAGGCGCCGGTTGGCGAGACCTGTGAGCCCGTCGACGAGCGCCTGCTTCTCGACAGTCCGATGCCGCTGCGCGTTGCCGAGCGCGATGACGGCATGCCCGATCAGCCAGTCGGCCGATTCGCGCTGATCGGCGGTGAACTCTTGGCCGATCAGCTCGATCGTGCCGAAGGGCTCGAGCGGAAGCTCGAGCCGCGCTGCGCCGCCGTCCTGTGCGACGACGCCGTCGTTCTTGACGAGGCGTCCTCGGGACGCTCCGGTCAATTGCACCGCGGTCTCGACGATCACTCGCTGGAGCTCGTCGATGTCATGCGTCGCGGCTAGCGCCTCGCCGAAGCGAAGCGTCGTCTCTCTGACGCACCGTCGTTCTTCTTCGAGCTCCGTTACGCGGGCCTGCAGCTGGTCGGCGCGAACGAGCCTGAGGCTGAAGCGTCCCATAGGGCTTCCCTCAAGTTGTCGGCGCGGGAGAGCCAAAGCATGAGGGCGACTTTCGTGTCTAGGATGCTTCGCGTGCCACGCGCTCGTTATCTCATGACCCGCCGCCTCGGTTGGTGGGGCATCGCACTGACCGCCTGGGATCTCTGGCGGCGCATTCCGAAGCAACACCGGAAGCGGATCCTGAGGGAGCTCCGGACGTATGCGCCCATGACCGCCCGTCAGGTCACTCGCGAGGTCCGGCGGATGCGGGACGCAGCGCGCGCCGCGTCGGCTCGTAGCCGTCCCTAACCCAGGACTTCTTTGACGATGCGCTCCTGCTCCTGCAGGTGCGCCGTCGGATAGCCCTCGCTGGGGCTCGCACGCCAAGGCCGTCCGACGTAGCGCAGCGGCACTCGGCCCCCGATTGCTTCCTCGAGCCGGTGCCGGATGGCCCGCCACGGGCCCATGTTCTGGGGCTCCTCCTGCCCCCAGACGACCTCATCTAGGGCGGGATAGGAAGCGACGAGCGCCGCCGCGTCCTGGGTCGGGAACGGGTACAGCTGCTCGACCCGGGCGACCGCGATGTCTCCCCGCGCGCCTCGCCGGTCGTGACCGACGATGTCGTAGTAGACCTTGCCGGAGACGAGGACGAGCCGCCGCACCTGCGCGTGGTCGACGGTGTCGTCGATGACGGGCTGGAAACGGCCTTCGGCGAGCTCTTCGAGCCGGCTGCCGGCGTCCTTCAAGCGCAGGAGCCCCTTGGGCGTCATCACGACCAGCGGCCGAGCATTCGGATCGAGCGCCTGCCGCCGCAGCAGATGGAAGAACTGCGCCGACGTCGTGGTGTTCGCGATGCGGATGTTCTCCTGCGCGGCGAGCTGCAGGAAGCGCTCGAGCCGGGCGCTGGAATGCTCCGGCCCGTTGCCCTCGTAGCCGTGCGGCAGGAAGAGGGTCAGCCGGGACGTCTGTGACCACTTCGAGAGGCCGGAGACGAGGAACTGGTCGACGACGATCTGGGCCCCGTTCACGAAGTCGCCGAACTGTGCTTCCCAGATCACGAGCGCCTCGGGCGCGCCGACCGAGTAGCCGTACTCGAAGCCGACGGCGGCGTACTCGGAGAGCGGTGAGTTGTAGACCTCGAAGGACGCCTCGGCTTCCGCCAGGCTCTTCATCGGCGTGTACTGCTCCCCTGTCTGCGGATCGTGGAGGACGAGGTGGCGGTGAGAGAACGTCCCCCGCTCGGTGTCCTGACCGGTCAGTCGAATGGGAATGCCTTCGACCAAGAGGCTGGCGAACGCCAGCGACTCGGCCTGGCCCCAGTCGATCTCACCCTGCTCGATCGCCTCCAGCCGGCGGTCGAGCTGCCGCTTGAGCTTCGGGTGGACCGTGAAGCGCTCGGGGACGGTCAGGAGCTCCTGGTTCAGCTGCCGCAGCCTGTCCGCCGGCACCGATGTGATCACGTCGGAGCCGTTCGTGGGCGGCGTCCGTTCGCTCGGTGCCGGCCCAAGCGCGCCGAAGGTGGACTTGAGCTGCTCGTGCGCCTGACGCAGGCGGCTCTCCGCCTGCGCGACGAGCGCATCTGCCTCCTCCTGCGAAACGACACCTTCCTCCACGAGCTTCATGACGTACTGCTCCCGGACGGTCGGGTGCTCCTTGATCCGCTCGACCATGAGGGGCTGGGTGTACGCCGGCTCGTCGGTCTCGTTGTGCCCGTGGCGCCGATAACCGACCAGGTCGATGACGAAGTCGTGGCCGAACCGGCGCCGGAAGGCCAGAGCGAGCCGGATGGAGGCAACCGCGGCTTCCGGATCGTCGGCGTTCACGTGGACGATCGGCACGTCGAAGCCCTTGGCGAGGTCGCTCGAGTATCGCGTCGACCGACCATCGGCCGGATCGGTCGTGTAGCCGACCTGGTTGTTGGCGATGATGTGGAGCGTTCCTCCGGTCGAGTAGCCGTCGAGCCCCTCGAGGTTGAATGTCTCGGCCACGACGCCCTGGCCCGGGAACGACGCATCGCCGTGAATCAGCACCGGCGCGGCGACTCTCGGGTCGTGCAGCCCTTCGCGGGTCGAGCGGTCGGTTTGCTCGCTCCGCGCAAGACCCTCGACCACCGGATCGACCGCCTCGAGATGGCTGGGATTGGCGGCGAGCGTGACCGTGATGTTGCCGGAGGGCGTCTTGCGCCGGCCTTCGGCGCCGAGGTGGTACTTCACGTCACCGCTTGCCCCTGCCGGCTGATTCGAGAGCGCCTCCAGTGTTCGCTCGCCTTCGAACTCCCGCAGGATCGTGTCGTAGGGCCGCCCGAGCACGTGCGCGAGCACGTTGAGCCGGCCACGGTGCGCCATGCCGACGACGACCTCGTGCGCCCCGTCCTCTGCCGCGCCCTCGAGCGTCATGTCGAGCATCGGGACGAGCACGTCCAGCCCTTCGATCGAGAACGACTTCTGGCCGAGGAACGCCCGCACGAGGTAGCGCTCGAGCCCCTCGACCTCCGTCAGCCGGGCAAGGAGACGGCGCTTCTCGTCCGCCGAGAGCGGCGTCCGGTACTTCCCGGACTCGATCGCCTGCCGCAGCCAGACGCGCTCCTGGTGGTCGGAGATGTGCTCGATCTCGTACGCGCTCGTCCCGGAGTACGTTTGTTGCAGCTTTGGGAGGACATCCGCGAGGGTCTCGCCGGGGAAGTACACGCGTAGGAGCCGCGCCGGGACCTTCTCCTGCAGCTCCGGCGTCAGCGGAGGGACGAGCCGCTCCGCCTCCAGGGCTGGATCGCCGACGGGCTCGGAACCCAGCGGGTCGAGGTGGGCCGCGAGGTGGCCGTGCGTTCGGTGCGCCTTGATGAGCGCCATCGCCGCGGCGACGGCACCGACCAATTCGTCGTCGGCCGGCGGTGCCGGCGTCGGCGCCTTGGGGATGGGCGGCGCCTCGACGACCGGAGCGACATCCCCGTTCTCGGCGGCCTGGAGCAGCTCGACCAGCCTCGCGACCCCCGGATGCTGGGTAAGGAGGTCACTGTTCCCGCTCTCGAACAAGGCGCGCCACTCCGAGGGAACCCCCTCGGGGTTCTCCAGATACTCCTCGAGCAGCGCACGGGCGTAGCCCGCGTTGAGTCCGTCTACCTCAGCCACGTTCGTTCCTACTTCTTTCTAGCAGCGGAGGATCCCCCTCCAAGCGGGACGGCCGAGCTACCAGAGCGCGTGGTTCGTGATCACGGCGACGATCATCCCGGCCAAGAAGCCGGCCGCGGCAACCGTCACGGCGGCGGCGGCTAGGCGTTCGTGGCGCCCGCTCATGCCGGCCGCCACGAGCCCGACGAAGATCGAGAAGACGCCGATCGGCACGGGCCGGTAGGCCACGGCGATGCACCCGCCGACGATAGCGAGCGCTGCGAGGAACCCCGCAACGATGTCCGCCGGGCGCTCGCGCTCGGCTGACGGCATCGTGCTCACCGGGCGGGCGTTCTGACCGGTCTCCTTGCGGCCCGCCCGTTGCCGTGCGGACCTCCGCGGCGCGGCCTTCGCGGCCTGAGGCGCCGCGACCCGTGCGGAGGCTCGCCGTCGACGGTGACGGGCAGGACGGCCGGCTCTTCCGGATTCGGCTCCGCCCGGACGGCCCACCACACGACCGCGATCAGGTACAGGATCGGCAGCTTGAGGACGAGCATCAAGAAGATGATCTCGACCATGGGCCCATTCTAGGGGCGTCGCGAGCGGACCTTCAGGCGCAACACGTCCGGGCGGTGATAGTGGCCGACGGGATCGAAGCGCTGGCGTTCTGCGAGAAGCCGGTCGGGATCGAGCTCGGCATAGAGGATTGCCTCTTCGTCATAGAGCGGTCCCGCCAGATACGCACCGTCCGGGGACAGGATCGCGCTGCCGCCGCGGCCGAGCACCTCCACGCCGTCGAGCTCATCGCGTAGCGGGAAGTCCTTCGGATACGCCGAGGCGCGTTGGAAGTGGGACGGGCTGATCACGTACGCCCGCGACTCGCGAGCGATGTGGACGAGCGACGCCTGCCAGGTCTCGCCGTCGTCGGCCGTTGGTGCGAGATAGATCTCGATGCCGGAGTCGTAGAGGGCGAACCGCGCGAGCGGCATGTAGTTCTCCCAGCAGATGAGGCCGCCGACTCGTCCCGCTGCGGTCTCGACCGCGCGAAGGCCGCCGCCGTCGCCCTGGCCCCAAACCAGCCGCTCGTGATTCGTGGGCACGAGCTTGCGATGGGTGAGGACGAGCCGCCCGTCGGCGTCGTGGACGAGCAGCGTGTTGTAGAGCGTGCCGGGCCGCTCGGGCTCGATCTCCGTCACCCCCGTAGCGAGGACGACGCCGTGCTGTGCGGCGATCTCGCCGAGCCGGTCCGTGTCCGGCCCGGGGACAGCCAGCGACTCGCGCGCGATCGCCGCGAAGGCGGCCTTCGCCTCGGGCACCGCCCATCCCGCCAGAGCCTTCGCCCAGGCCGACGACGGATAGACCGGAATGAACGCCTCGGGGAAGACGACCAGCGTGGCCCCGTTTCCCGCAGCCTCCGCGACGAGCCGCTCCAGCTTGTCGATCGAGGCGCTGCGATCGAGGACGACCGGCTCCGCCTGTACGCAGGCTGCGGTGAGGGTGTTCATGTCAGCGCCCGCCGTGGCCGGTCCATTCTCCGAAGAGTCTGCCAGCCTCTGAAGCGAACCCGCCGTCGGCGGGTTCTGGGATGGAGCCAGCCGGGCTCGAACCGGCGACCTTCGCGCTGCCAGCGCGACGCTCTCCCAACTGAGCTATGGCCCCGTGGTCCCGGCCCAGTGTAGCGCCGAACTCGAAATCCTCGGCCCAGTGAATGCCCAGCCGCTGGTTGTTGCGCGTGGGCGCTAACCGCAGCCGGACCTGCGTTCGCGCAGCGACAACGCCGAACGGAAAGTAGTAGCAGCGTTCGTTCTCCGGGCAATAAGCCGCGAATGCGTCGACCTCATCGCTGGTGTAGATGCGCCTCCGCAGGCCTTCACGCGCCCGACGGTTCGAGTAGAACGGAACGACGATCACATCGCGATGCCGCGATGCCCACTTGCATTGAACGCGGATCACCTCCTCACCGAGCAGGAAGATCATGTCGAAGCGTCCGCCTTCCGAGATTGGACGGTAGACCTCGATACCGAGCTTTGTCGCTTCCCAGGCGATGGCCGCCTCCGCGATCGCGCCTTTCTGATCCGTCGTCAGCACCGACAACGAAGCTTAGTTGTCAGATCGGACGACTAGGCCGTCGCGGCGTCGAGCTCGACCGACGGCATGTCGCCCCAGAGCTCTTCGAGCCCGTAGTACTCGCGCGTCTCAGGCGTGAAGACGTGCAGGACGACGTCGAGGTAGTCCGCCAGGATCCAATCCCCCTGCGGCGCGCCCTCTATCGACTGCGGCCGGAGCTTGTAGTCCTGCTTGAGCCGCGCTTGCACCTCGTCGAGGATCGCCTTCGTCTGCCGCGGGTTACGGCCAGAGCACAGGACGAAGAAGTCGGTGTAGACGCAGACCGGTCGCAGGTCGAGGATCACGACATCCTCCGCCAGCTTCTCCTGCGCGAGGCCGGCGATGAGGCGAGCTTGTTCGAGCGAGGTCAGTCGGAACGAATCCTTTCGCGTCTCTCCGCTCCCCAGTTTAGCCGTGCGCCCCGCGGTACAAACCACGTTGCTCGATTTCCCGCGCCACCCCCGCTGGAACGAGGTCGTCGATCGACTCCGCGGCCTCGATCCGCTCGCGAATCTCACGCGAACAGATCGGGAGTTGATCGATCGGGAACACCTCGACGGCGCCTTCAGGCTCCGGCTGTCCGGGCCTCCGGGCGACGGCGACGGGGATCAGCCGCAGGATCTCAGCAGGTTCCTTCCACGTCTCGAAGGCGGCCCACTCGTCGCCGCCGATGACGAGGACGGCATCCTCGAACTGCTCGTCGCGGAGCAGATCGACGGTGTAGGCGTGGTCGTCCAGCCGGATCTCGGTTCGCGGGAGGTGGCCGAACGCCAGACGCGTGAGCTCCAACCGCGTCTGCGGATCGAGCTCCGTCGGCTTGTGACCCGGGTTGGCCACAACGAGAACGAGGAGACGATCGGCCCCGAGCTCGTTCAGCGCGCCTTCCGCAAGCGCCAGATGCCCGAGGTGCGGTGGGTCGAAGACACCGCCGAGGACGGCGGTTCTCACAGCGTCACGATCTCGTCGCCCAGCTCGACCTCGGCGCCCGCCTTGGCACCGGCCGCTCGGAGCGCCTCTTCCAGCTCTTCGCGCTCGGGGAGACTGCCCACGACGCGGAAGCCCCGATCGGTACGGAAGATGCGGTAGGCCGCCCTGTCAGGGCGCGGGCGGTAGACGAGGTAGTCCACGAGCCCGTCCTGCGCCGCCTCCGTCGGCTCCGGCGCGGCTGGGCAGAGCTCGAACAGCGCTCCGTTGAGATCGTCGATGCCCTCCCCAGTCGCAGCCGACGTCCGAACCACCCGCAAGACACGAGGATCGTCCGTCGTGAGCTCCGCCTCCGGAGCGATGTCGATCTTGTTCAGCACGACGATCTGGGGCAGCGCGTCGAGCCCTGCGCCGTAGGCGCCAAGCTCACGGTCGATGGTCGCGAAGCGCTCCTCCGCGTCACCCTCGGACGCATCGATCACATGGACGAGCAACCGGGCGCGCTCGAGGTGCGCCAGGAACTCATGGCCGAGCCCGACACCCTCGCTCGCTCCCTCGATCAGCCCGGGAACATCCGCGACGATGAGCTGGCGACCGTCGGGCGCCTCCACGGTGCCGAGCACAGGAGCGAGCGTCGTGAACGGATAGTCGGCGACCTTCGGCTTGGCGTTCGAGATCCGCCGCAGGAGCGACGACTTGCCCGCGTTCGGGAGGCCGACGAGCGCGGCGTCGGCGAGAAGCTTGAGGCGCAGCTGCAGTTCCGCCTTCTCGCCTGGCGAGCCAACCTCCGCAAACCGCGGCGCGCGCCGCGTCGGCGTCGCGAAGCGCCGGTTGCCGCGCCCGCCGGCACCCCCTCGAGCGACGACGACGCGCGAGCCCGGCGCAGCGAGGTCGGCGATCAGCCGCTCCTCTTCGTCCAGCACCTGGGTGCCGGCGGGGAGGCGCAGAACGACGTCCTCGCCGTCTGCGCCGTGCTTCCGCGCGCCTTGTCCGTGGCCGCCCTTGCCGGCGCGATAGCTCCGCGGCGCCTGAAACTTGCCCAGGTCGCGGAGATCGGGATCGGCGACGAGCACCACGTCGCCGCCGCGCCCTCCGTCACCGCCGTCCGGGCCGCCTTTCGGGACGTACTTCTCGCGTCGGAAGCTGAGCGCGCCGTCGCCGCCGCGCCCCGCCTCCACGCCGATGCGGGCCCGGTCGTGGAACATCGCCGCGGAGCGTTTTACGTGCTCTGGGGCTCGCCGACGGCGATCGTGCGGCGCTCGCCGCTGCGACGGAACTCCACCTGCCCGTCGCGTGTCGCGAAGATGGTGTCGTCGCGGCCGATGCCGGCCCCGGGACCGGGCGTGAACCGCGTGCCTCGCTGACGCACCAGGATCATCCCGGCGCGCACGGTCTGGCCGTCGTAGAGCTTCACGCCGAGGCGCTTCGCTTGCGAGTCGCGCCCGTTGCGGGAAGAGCCGAGTCCTTTCTTGTGCGCCATTTAGCTCGTCTCTTTCGTCGTCGTCGTCGTCGTCCTCTTTCTCGAGGACGTTGTAGCGGACCGCGGGCGCTTCGGCTTCTCCGCCGCGATCTCGTCCTTCTTGGCCGCGCTGCGCTTCGGCCCGATCGACTGGATCTCGATCTGCGTCAGCTTGCTGCGGTGGCCTGTGTGCCGGCGGTAACCCGTCCGCCGCCGGTACTTGCCGATCCGAATCTTCGCGCCCTGGACATGGCCGAGCACCTTGGCGGTGACGTGCTTGCCCTTCGGCGAGAGCTCCGCCTTGCCATCGCCGCCCTCGAAGAGGACGTCCGGCTGGAACGTCTTGTTCTCGGCCACGTCGAGCCGGTCCACGAGGAGCTTCTCGCCCTCGCGGACGACGTACTGCTTGCCACCGAGCTTGATGATCGCGTAACCGGCCATGGAAAACGCGGGGGGTCACCCCGCGGATCGCCCAGTCTACCAGCGGTTTATGTGGGGGTCTCGGCGGTTTCGGCCGTGTCGGCCCTCGGAGCCGGCTTCTTTCGCCGACGGCCACCGCGACTCCCCCGCCGCGTCTTCTTGCGCTTCGGCTTTTCGCCGTTCGCGGTGTCCTGCTCGGCCGAGCCAAGCGCGGGATCGGGCACGTGGATCAAGACCGGCGTCGCCTCGGCCTGGCCGTCCTCGGGCCGGCCGTCCTCGCCCGCCTGGACCGCGACTGCCGGCTTCTTCTTGCGCCTGCGACCTCCGCGGGAACCACGACGGGTCTTTTTCTTCTTGGGCGCCTCTTCAGCCGGAGCCTCCTCGGCAACGGCTTCCGCCGACTCTTCTTCAACAACCGGCTCCTCGACAACCGGCTCCTCGACAACCGGCTCCTCGACCACAGCCTTTTCTGCCTTCGGCTTCGCCGCTCGCGAGCGGCGTGCCCGGGTCGGCTTCTCGGCCTGCGCCTCGGCGGTGATCGGAGGCAGCGCGGGCTCCGCTGGACCACCGACGAGCTCGGCGTACGCGGCGTCGTCCAGCACGCGCTCGATCCGAACCTTCACGCGCTTGCCGACCTTGTCGGCCGCTCCGGCGACGGAGATCGGGAAGTCGCCCTCCTTCGCAACGCCGACGGTCTGATCGTGTAGGCCGACCTCCACGAGCTTGACGTGGCGCTCCTGGCCTTCCTCGACAGGCCGCTCGGGCTGGAGCTTCGCGACCGGGCCGCGCTCGAGCTCCTCGAAGTGGTCGGCCGGAACGCCCTCCTTCCCCACGATGAAGAACCGGCGTCGCGTCCGCTCTTCGATCGCCCGCAGGCGAGCGGCGCCGGGGCCGATGAGGATCTCGGCGACGTGCGCGTTCAGCTCGACGCGGAACGCCCCGCTGCGGGACTCGGCCGCGAGCGCGCGGAGCTTCCGCTCGGCCTCGACCGCCGTCGTGGTCTCGGAGAGGACGATGCCGTCGCCGTGACAGGTCGGACAGCGCGTGGTGAGGATCTCGCGAGGCCCGTGCGCCACGTTCTGGCGCGTCATCTCCACCAGGCCGAGCGGCGAGATCTCGACGACGTACGTCTTCGTCCGATCGCGCTCGAGCTCTGTCTTCAGCGCCTCCTCGACGGCCTCCCGGTTCCTCGGGTTCGCCATGTCGATGAAGTCGATGACGATGATCCCGCCGATGTCGCGCAGGCGAAGCTGGCGGACGACCTCCTTGACGGCCTCGAGGTTGTTCTTCGTGATCGTGTCCTCGAGCCGCTGCTCGGACGACTTCGAACGTGAGCCGACGAAGCGCCCGGTGTTGACATCGATGACGGTGAAGGCCTCCGCGTAGTCGAAGACCAGGTAGCCGCCCGACGGAAGGTCAACGCGGCGAGACAAGGTGGAGGCGATCTCGTCGTCGACGCCCGACTCCTGGAAAAGCGGCGTCTTGCCGGAGTGCTTCTGCACCTTCTCGGCCATGTGCGGGGAGGTCTTCTTGAGGTACCCGACGATGCGCTTGTACGTGCGATCGTGGTCGACGACGGCGCGCTCGAAGTCGTTCGTGAAGAGGTCGCGGATGACGCGGAGGGGCAGCTCGGCCTCCTGGTAGACGAGCGCCGGCGCCGGCACGTTCTCGGCCTGCTCCTGGATCGTCTTCCAGAGCCGCTCGAGGAAGTCGATGTCGCGCTCGATGTCCTCCGCAGACGCGCCTTCGGCGGCGGTGCGGACGATCAGGCTGCCCTGCTTGGGACCAACCTGCTTGAGGATCTCCCTCAGGCGCGCACGCTCCTCGTCGGGCAGCCGGCGCGAGACGCCGAAGCCTTCGCCGCTCGGAACGTAGACGACGAAGCGGCCGGGCAGCGAGATCTCGGTTGTCAGCCGCGCGCCCTTCGACTTCATCGGATCCTTGACAGCCTGGACGAGGAGCTCCTCGCCGCGCCTCAGCAGATCCTGGATCCTGCGGCCGTGTCTGCGGCCCTCGAGCTCGGGCGCGACGATCTCGTCCACATAGAGAAAGCCGTTCTTCTCGAGGCCGATCTCGACGAACGCCGCCTCCATTCCGGGCAGGACGTTGTCGACGGTGCCCTTGTAGATGTTCCCCGCGATCGAGCGGCTTTCGTCCCGCTCGAGATAGACCTCGGCGACCTTCTCGTCCTCGAGAACGGCGGCCCGCTGCTCGGCGACGTCGACCGAGATGAGGAGCTCACGTTTGGCGGGCGGCGGGAGGACTCGCGGCGTCGGGGTCCGGCGACGGGTCGTGCGCGCGGCGCGACCGCCCTCACGGCGCGCCTTCTGTTCGGTCTCACGGCGCG
>DATGDB010000021.1:0-1833 GCA_035311205.1 Gaiellaceae bacterium
GAGCGCTCCGCCCCCTGCGTAATCCCCGACGCTGGTCCACTTCGGAATGCCGGGCTCTAGCAGGGACTTGTCTGATGGAGCTAGCCGGACTCGAACCGGCGACCTCCTGGGTGCGATCCAGGCGCTCTCCCAACTGAGCTATAGCCCCGGGCCGGAGAAGTGTAGCTAGCTGTTTCGGCGGATCAGCGTCACGCCGTCGCGCACCGTCAGCTGCACCGCGATCGCCCGCTTGTCTGCGGCGATGCGGTCGTTCAGCTCGCGGATTGCCCGCGTCGCCTCGCTGTCGTCATCGTCGTCGAGCACGCGACCGCTCCAGAGCGTGTTGTCGATCGCCATCAGGCCGGTAGGCGCGAGCCGAGGCAGCAGCGCCTCGTAGTAGTTGGCGTAGTTCTCCTTGTCGGCGTCGATGAAGACGAAGTCCCACTCGCCGCCGAGCCGCTCGATCGTCTCGAGCGCCGGGCCGAGGTGGATCGTGATGCGGTCGCCGTAAGAGCTGCGGTCGATGTAGCGCTGCGCCACGTCGGCATGCTCCTGCTCGACTTCACAGGTGTCGATGTGCCCACCTTCCGGCAGCCCTGCGGCCATCGAGAGCGACGAGTAGCCGCTGTAGGTGCCGAGCTCGAGCACGCGCTTGGCCTGGAGCGCATGGACGAGCTGCTCCAGCAGGCGCCCCTCGATTCGGCCCGTCAGCATCTGCGGCGAGTCGAGCGTCGCCTTCGTCTCATCGGCGAGCTCGGCAAGCAGCTCGGGCGGCGGGGTCGTGTGCGCCTCCGCGTAACCCTCGATCTCCTCCGGGACGATGAAGCTCACCGGGCAGCCTGCCCTCGCGGGGCCTCGTCGAGCTTGCCGTCCTTGATCCGCTGCGCCATCTGCTTCGACTCCTCGCGGTAGATCGAGCCGTCCTCGAACTCGATCCACGGGTACTTCTTTTGGTGCGTGCGACGCTTGGTCTCATCGCGTTTCCAGGACGGAGCCGGCAGCGGGTCGAGGTCGTATTTGATCCCGGCCTCATCGAGCGCTTTCTGTACGCGCCAGCACGGGTGGCCGCCGACCTTGACCCACAGGTTGTTGCAGCGATGGAGTGTGATCGCCATGCGGGCGAGCTTAGCCGCGTTCGACGCGCGAGCCGCCCACGATCGCATCGCGCCCGTCGTCGAAGCGAACCCACGCCTTCCCCTTGCCGTCGTAGTCCGGCGACCAGACGACGAGCGTCGCCTCCTGGCCGCCGACCCGTACGCGCTCGGTGCCTTCGGGCTCGGCGCCCCGCCAGACGCACACGAACGGATTCTCCTCCCACTCGCGCCCGATGGTCGTCTCGTCGGTGTGGCCCGGGAGCACGCGGGTCTCCGGCGGGAGCTTCATCAGCACCTCCATCACCGAGTGGCGGATCTGCTCGAAGTCACCCCCGCCGACCGCGTCCTTGAAGAGCACGTCGCCGCTGCAGCACGCCTCGCCGTTGACCACGAAGGCGAGGTGGTCGTCCTTGTGGCCGGGCGTCGGCAGCGCGCGGATCGAGAGGCCGCCTGTCTCGAGGTCGCCCTTGACGACCGGGCAGCCGTAGCGGCCGCGGATGGCGTCGTCGCCGGCGATGTGGTCGGCATCGGCGTGCGTAGTGAGCAGGTGCGTCACGCGCAGGCCGGACCGCGAGACCGCGTCGAACAGCGGCCGCAGGGGCGCGCCGGAGTCGACGAAGACTGCCGTCCCACCGGGCTCGTCGGCGATCAGGTAGGCGTTCGAGAGCCAGTCTGGGTGCATGCTCCGCTCGACGATCATCGGACGCTAGGCTAGACGCTCCGCTCACGGAGGAGGACGAATGGCCGGTCTGATGTCACG
>DATGDB010000022.1:0-16616 GCA_035311205.1 Gaiellaceae bacterium
GTGCGCAAGCAACGAGCGAATACGCGCTCACATCGAGGGCGAGCCAGTAGCGATCGCGCGGTGTATCCGTGAAGCGGCCTTCGAGGTCCTCGGCGGCGGCGAAGGCCAGCGAGTGGACGAGCACGTCGAGCTTTCCGTCGAACGCGTCGCCCACCTCCCCGAAGAGCCGCGCAACTTCCTCGTCCGAGCGAACGTCACATGAGGTGATGAGCGGGCTGTCGACCGATTCCGCAAGCTCCCGAACGTTCTTCTCGAGCCGCTCGCCCTGGTACGTGAAGGCGAGCTGCGCACCCTCGTCGGCGAGGCGCCGGCCGATCGCCCAGGCGATCGAGCGGCGATTCGCCACGCCCATGATCAGGCCGCGTTTTCCCTCGAATCTCTTGATTGCACGATCCTATTTCCTCGCTAGTCTGTGGGTGTTGCGCCGCCTCAGCGTGCTACTTGCTCCGATCGCGGCGCTCGCCCTCACAGCGTCGGCATCAGCCGCGCTCCAGCCCATCAACCGGTCGTTCGGCGACCTGACGATCCCCCGTGTCCGGCCGGGCCCGCTCACGCTTCCGCCGGCCCACAAGAGCGGCCGCGTCCGCGTGATCGTCGGCCTGTCCCTGCCGCCGCTCGCCGCTGAACGCGGCCCCGGTCTCTTCGGGTCGCTCGGCTCGAAGAAGCTGGACGTCTCCAGCGCATCCTCACGCGCGTACCTCGCGCGGATCGAGTCGGCGCAGCAGGCGGCCGCGCGGGCGATCGAGACGGCAATCCCCTCCGCACGCATCAGCCGGCGCTTCCAGGTCGTCCTCGACGGGATGACGATCGAGCTGCCCTACACGCGGCTCGAGCGGCTGAGCACGGTGCCCGCGGTCACCCAGGTCTACCCGAGCGTGCGGTACACGATGGCTTTGAACAGAAGCCCGGCGATCATCAACGCGCCCGCATTCACTGCAGCGACGGGGAGTACGGGCGCCGGGATCAAGATCGGCATCGTCGACGACGGGGTCGATTACCAGAACGCCTTCTTCAACCCAAGCGGCTATGCGTACCCGGCCGGCTTTCCGAAGGGCCAGCGGGCGTTCACCACGCCCAAGGTGATCGCTGCCCGCAGCTATCCGGGCGTCGGTGCCGGGCCCCGAGGACGTCTACCGCTCGACCGGCTCGCGTCCTTCCACGGCACCCACGTCGCCGGCATCGCGGCGGGGAACAGCGGTACGAGCTCGCCGGGTGGCCGCGACCATCCGCCGACCGCCGGGCTCTCCGGAGTCGCGCCGAGGGCCTGGATCGGCAACTACCGAGTCTTCACCGTCCCGACCCCGATTGGCCACACCGCCGATACGCCGGAGATCGTCGCCGCGTTCGAAGCCGCGGTGCGCGACGGGATGGACGTCATCAATTTCTCAGGCGGCGGCCCCGCGACTGAGCCGAGAACCGACGCGATGATGAAGACCGTCGCAAATGTCGCCAATGCGGGCGTCGTCCCCGTTATTTCAGCGGGGAACGACCGCGACGACTTTGGCTTCGGCACGGCCGGCTCTCCTGGCACGGCCCCGGACGCGATTACCGTCGCGGCCACCTCGAACACCCATGTCTTCGCGCCAGCACTGAGTGTCCGTGACCCGGGTGCCCCGGCGAGCCTGCAGCAGATCCCGTTCCAGGCGACAGGGAGTGTCCCGTCCGGTTGGGGGACATCAGATCGGCCCCTCGTGGACGTTGCCTCGCTCACCGGTACGAACGGCCGGCCGGTCGACTCGCGGCTTTGCGCCACGGGACGAGACCCGAACGCCGCCACAAGCCCGCTTGGACGCGGAGTGCTCGCCGGCGCGATCGCGCTGATCAGCCGCGGCCACTGCGCCTTCTCGACCAAGTCCGCCCGCGCATTTCTCGCCGGCGCATCCGGGGTCGTCATCGTCGATAACCGCCAGGGCGAAGCCACCGGGATCCCGCTCCAGCTGCTCCAGCCGAGCGGGATGATCTCCGACCTCGACGGGAGCAACCTCCGCGCCTATCTGGCGGCGCACGGCGGCCGCGCTCAGATCAGGGTCGGACCGGCGCTAACAGAGCTCGTCACCGGGCGCAGCGGGATCATCACCTACTTCTCCTCCGGCGGGCCGACGCCGTTCGGGCACCTGCTCAAGCCCGACGTGGCCGCGCCGGGCTCGGAGATCCTCTCGGCGACGCTGCGTCAGTTCTCGGGCGGCTCTCCCTTTGCCTCGATCGCCGGAACGAGCATGGCAGCACCGCATGTGGCCGGCGCCGTCGCGCTCCTGCGCCAGAGGCATCGCGACTGGAACGTCCGGCAGATCAAGTCGGCGCTGATGTCGACCGCCGGCCCGGCATGGGGCGACACCGGCCGAACGCAGGAGGCGTCGGCGCTGCTGGAAGGCGCAGGCCTCGTTAACGTCCTCGCAGCCGACGATCCGAAAGTCTTCGCCCAGCCGGCCTCGTTGTCGTTCGGGGATCTGCAGTCCGGCGCGAGCCCCGTCTCGAAGCAGCTGCTCCTCAGCCTGCGCGACGCCGGCGGAGGAGCCGGCGCATGGACGGTCCAGCTCGCCGCTCAGTCGGGCAGCGCCGGCGCCTCGATCGACGTCCCCGGCGTCGTCACGATTGCTCCGGGCGGTGGCACGGACATCCCCATCACCGTCCGCGCAGATGCGAACGCCGTCACGGGCGACAACGTCGGCTTCCTCCTGCTGCGGCAGGGTGCCGTTACGAGACGAGTGCCGTATGCGTTCTTCGTCGCGCGGCCCGCGCTGAGGGGGCTCACACCGCGGCTGATCCGCCGCATCCAGACCGGCAGCACGCGTGCCGGCTCCTCGGCGGCCAGCGTCTATCGCTTCCCGACCTCTCCCTTCGGACATCCACCCGACTACGGCGTCGCGCAGCCGATGTCCGAGGACGGTAGGGAGCGCCTGTTCGAGGTGCGCCTGAAGCGGCGTGTGTCGAACTTCGGCGTCGCGGTCGTGACGTCATCTCCCGGCTCGCTCATCGACCCGTTCGTGCTCGGCGGCAAGGACGAGAACGCTGTGCAGGGCTATGCCGGAACGCCGGTGAACATCAACTCGCTGACGTTCGGGTTCAAGTTCCCAATCGGCGCGGCGGGCGCCCAGTTCGCGCTGCCCGGGCGGTACTACGTCGCCGTCGATTCCGGCCGCGATCCGTTCACCGGTCGCCGTCTCGCCGGCACTTGGCGCCTCCGTTTCTGGGTCAACGACGTGCGGAAGCCGACGATCCGCATCTTGACGAAGAAGGTCACTGCCGGCAGGCCGATGATCGCGCTTCAGATCCTCGACAAGGGCTCCGGCGTGGATCCGTTCTCGCTCGCGCTGGCCTACAACCAGGTCGCCGTGGGCGCTGTTGCATATGACCCCTTCACCGGGCTCGCGCTCTTCCCCCTGCCCGACACTGCGCCGCGGCTTCGCGCGGGCCGGACACAGTTCGGCTTCATCGCTTCGGATTACCAGGAGGCCAAGAACGCGACCGGCTACGGCGGCGAGGCGATGCCCAACACCCGCCTGCTCACTCGGAGGCTACGAGTCGTTCGGGGGGCGACGATCACGTGGTTGACGCCGCTGGCAGGCCGCTGCGTCGGCAGGAGGGCACAGCTCGCCGTCTCTGCAGGGGCAACGAGAAGGATCCGCGCCGTGCGGTTCTTCGACGGCAAGCGGCAGCTCAAGGTCGTCCGCCGCGGCGCGGCCGGGCTCTACATCACGAGCTGGCGGACACGCGGCGTGAAGCCGGGTCGGCATCAGCTGCGTGCCGTCCTTCAGGCCGGGCCACACCGCGCCGAGGCGACGCGCACCGTGCGCGTGTGCCGCTAGAGGAGCGCCGGCTCCGCAGGACAAATCGCCGCGGGTAACCTCGTGTTCCCGTGACCGTCGAGTTCCTCTACTGGGCAGGCTGCCCGTCGCATCCCGAGGCGCGCGAACTGCTCGAAGAGGTTCTCCAGGCCCGCGGAATCGACGTTGCTGTCGACGTCCGCGAGGTGCGCACGCAGAAGGAAGCGCGCGAGCTGGCCTTTCCCGGCTCTCCGACGATCCGCGTCGACGGACGTGACGTCGACCTAGCAGGAGCGGAGGAGCCTCCGTCCCTATCGTGCCGCATCTACCGCCTGGCGAACGGCCGCGTCTCTCCCGTCCCGACCCGAGAGCAGATCGAGGAGGCATTGCAATGAGCTTGACGATGGCGACGGAAGCGCCGCACTTCGAGTTGCCCGGCGTCGACGGGCGAGATCATTCCCTCGACGACTACGCCCAGTTTCCCGTCCTCGCGATCGTCTGGTCGTGCAACCACTGCCCGTACGTTCAGGGGTGGGAGAGCCGGATGAAGTCGATCCAGCAGGACTACGGCGACCGCGGCTTCCGGCTGGTGGCGATCAGCTCCAACGACGCGGAGAGTCACCCGGCCGACTCGTTCGACGAGATGAAGGCGCGCGCCGAGGCGGAGGGCTTCAACTTCGACTACCTCTTCGACGAGGATCAGTCGGTGGCCCGACGCTACGGGCCCGAGCGGACGCCGGAGGTGTTCCTCTTCGACGAAGGCCGGCGGCTCGTCTACCACGGGGCGATCGACGACAACCGCGACGAGGACGCCGTCAACGAGCACTACCTCCGCGACGCAATTGACGCGCTGTTGGACGGCCGCGATCCTGCGGTGCGCGAGACGCCGCCGGTCGGCTGCACCGTCAAGTGGAAGGCCTAGCGGCCGCGCGGAGCCCGCAGGTGGTCTAGGTTCGGTTCGCCCGTCCTCCTCCCCGCGGCGGGTGTACCGAGGGCGGGCGCACGGATGTGAAACGCGAGAGTCACGAATCTGTGACTTCGGGTGCGGGCGCGCCCGACGCGGCCTCGCGCCGCACGAGCTCCAGCGCCTCCTCTCGCGTCGAGATCGTTCCCGCCGCACGCTCTTCCTCGACGCGCGCCAGCAGGCGCCCGATCTCCGGTCCCGGCGGCAGGCCCAGCTCGTCGCCGCGGAGCAAGGGCTCCGCCGGATCCGCCGCGCGAGCCCGCTCGATCGCGCGCTCGAGATCCGCGCCGCCACCGGCGAAGCGCGCGGCATCGATTGCCCACGGCTCCGTTTCACGCCGGAAGCGAAACACCGCCCGCGCGGAGAGGTCGCCGGGCGGCTCCGCCCGCACTAGGGCGCTCGCATAGCGCCGCAGCTCGTTCGAGACCGGCAATCGCTGCAGGCCACGCCCGAAGACCGCGACGAGGCGCATTTCGGGGGAGCTCTTGCCCAACCCGCGCAGACGCTCGAGCGAGCCGCCCAACGGCGCCAGCAGTCCGAGCTCGTCCAGCCGCTCATAACCGGCCGCGGTCAAACGCATCAGCTCCGCCAAGATCCGCTCGCCGGCCGGCTTGTCGACGAGCGAGGCGTCCCGGCGCACGAGCTCCGCCGTTTCCTCGTCGAGGCGGAAGCCAAGCTCGTCCTCGAGGCGAACCGCCCGCAGCAGCCTCAGCGGGTCGTCCCGGAAGATCGTCGGTCCGACGGCGCGCAACACCCGTCTCTCCAGATCTGCGAGCCCCCCGAACGGATCTGCGGGCTCACCACCGCCCAGGGGCCTGGCCACCGCATTGATCGTGAAGTCCCGCGTCGCGAGGTCGTCTTCGATCCCGTCGTGCAGCGGCGTGAAGTCCACGGTGCGAGCCTCGTCCAGCGCAACACGCCACGCACCATGTCGCTCGGACAGTGGAAACGGGGCGCCGCGCGCCATCTTCGAAAACCGCCGCGCCGCCTTCTCGGGCTCGCGGCAGGCGATATCGAGATCGACGACCGGACGTCCGAGCGCCTCGTCGCGGACTGCGCCGCCGACGATCCACGCCTCCTCGCCCTCGAGCACCGCTCGGGCCTGCTCAAGCATCGACAACCGTCCGCCTCGCCCGGATCGGCCGGGAGTCGATGCCCGAGACGATCTCGTAGTTGATCGTGTCCGCGACCGACGCATGATCCTCCGCGAGCAGCCCGTCGCCGATCAGCGACACCCGCGTTCCCACCGGCATCTCCTCCGGCAGCTCCACGGAAAGCGCATCCATGGAGACCGTGCCCACGACGGGCCGGCGCTCACCCTCGACGATCACATCCGTGCCGGTCATGTCCCGGCGGAAGCCGTCCGCGTAGCCGACGGGAACGATCCCGATCCAGGTGTCCTCTCCAGCTATGAACCGGCGGCCGTACCCGGTGCTCTCACCCGCCGCGAGCCGCTTGACCTGCCCGAGACGCGACTCCCAGCGCAGGACCGGCTCGAGCCCATCCTCCGCCGGATCCACCCCGAACGGCGACAGCCCGTAGAGCGCGATCCCGCAGCGAGCCGCGTCGAACCGTGCTTCCGGCAGACGCAGTGCGGCGGCGCTGTTTGCGACATGCCGAGTCAGATGCGAGTAGCGCTTCGTCGCCTCCTCGAAGCGCGCCACCTGCTCACGGGCGAACGCGACGTCGGAATCGGCCGTCGCCAGATGCGTCATCAGGCCCGTGACTCCGGACGACGGCTCCGGGAGCTCGGCGAGCCCCCACCGCCCCATGCCTGTGTCCAGCTTGAGGTGTACCGGAACCCCTTCCGGGATTTCCCCGTCGACGACCGCCAGCTCCAGGCGCGCGTCCCGGGCGGCGCTGACCTCATGACCTGACGTCGGCCCCATAACCAGGATTCGCGCTTCGGGAAACGCGGCGCGCAGCTCGAGCGCTTCGGCGACGGTGGCCACACAAAGTGCCGCCGCTCCCTCACCCAGCGCCGTGCGCGCGACGTCGACAGCGCCATGGCCGTACCCATCCGCCTTGACGACGGCCCACAGCTCGGACTCGCCCAGCACCTCACGCAGACGGCGGACGTTTCGACGCAGAGCCCCGAGGTCGATCGTGATCTCGGACCTATGCATCGAGGACGCTCGGGAGCGTCTGCAGCAGGTCGCTTGCCACGAGTCCCGCCTTGTGCGGCGCCGTGACGGCGGCCTGTGTGTGCGCTCGCGCCGCCGCCGCGGTCGCGAGCCGTGCGTCCATGCCCTTCGCCAGGAAGGACGCGACGACGCCCGTCAGGACGTCGCCCGTTCCGGCAGTTGCCAACGAAGGGAATCCCCCGGAGACGAGCGCACCGGCCCCCGGAGCCCCGACCAACGTTCCCTCTCCCTTCAGGAGGACCACGCATTGGAATCGTTCGACCGCGCGCCTCAGCGCCTCGAGCCGGTGCGCCTCGATCCAGGACGACTCCTCGTCGATCAGTCTTCCGAGCTCACCCGAATGGGGAGTCAGCACCGTCGCCGCGCGCCGCTCCACCGGCTCGAGGCCGTAGAGCCCATCGGCATCGACCACCGCCGGCAGGTCGACCTCGTCGAGCAGCCGCCGGACGAGCTCCTGCCGCTCGCGGCCCAGCCCCGGCCCGATCGCCAATGCACTTGCTCTCTCGGCAGCCTCAAAGACCTCATCGAGCGGACGCTTCACCGCTTCGAGCAGCCGGGTCTCGATCACCGGCAGCGACTCCGGCGGCGCCGCCACCGCGACGTAGCCGGCATCCGCACGGAAGGCCGCCTCGGCGGTCAGGCACACGGCGCCGGTCATGCCCGGCGATCCGCCCACGACGAGCACCGAGCCGGCGGAGTACTTCGTGTCGCCCGCCTTTCGCCTAGGCACGAAGTCGAGGATCTCTGGCGTGACGAGCGCGTGCTCGGTCTCGGCCGGCTCGAGGCCGATGTCGGCGACCACCACCTCGCCGGCGTGGAAGCGCCCAGGCGCAACCTCGTGCCCGACCTTGAGCCCGTGGAAGGTCACCGTGAGAGACGCGTGCACCGCCTCCCCGGGAACCTCGCCGGTCGACGCATCCACGCCCGACGGAATGTCGACGGCGACGACAGGCCGGCCCGCCGCGTTCATCGCCTGGATCTTCCGCGCCGCCTCCTCCCGTGGCGCTCCGTGGAAGCCCGTGCCGAAGAGCGCGTCGATCACGACGTCCGCCGCACCCAGCGACCGTTCCTCCCACCCGGCCGAGCGAAGGAGCTCCGCGGCGATACGGCCGTCGCCCCCATTCGCGCCACCTCCGTACACGCCCGCGAAGCTGCGTGCGGTGGGATAGTGCGCCAGCGTCTCCTCCGCAACGGCGCGGCCTGCCCGCTCCATCATCTGCTCCACGTCGTGACCCGCTTCCGCCGCCCGCATCTCAGCGGCGGTGTAGAGCGGTTCAAACATCCGGATCGGCGACCACGCAGACCGCGCTTGCGAGCTCGCGCGAGTGGGACATCGAGAGATCGATCGGACCGGCTCCGACGCGGCGCGACCAAGCCTCGATCCGTCCCGAAAGCCGGATGGATGGCTTCGGTCGCCCGGCGATCTCGATCTCCTGCCACGCGAAGAGGCGGGCGACGCCGAAGCCGAGCGCCTTCCCGACCGCCTCCTTGCCCGCGAATCGAGCGGCGTAGTGCTGGGCGGGATTCGGACGCTTGTCGCAGTAGGCCTGCTCAACGGCTGTGAAGCAGCGATCCCGAAAGCCCTCGTAGCGTTCGAGCGCCTCCCGAATGCGCTGGATCTCGATCATGTCGATGCCCACGCTCGTCACAGCGACTCCTCGAGCCAGAAGGGAAGGTCGGCGACCGAGGACAGCACCACGTCCGGCGCCACCGCCGAGCGCTCGAGCTCGTCAGGTCGAAACTTGCCGGTCCGGACGAGTGCGGTGCGCAGTCCGAAGCGTTGCGCGCCGAGTACATCCGACTCGAGATCGTCGCCGACCATCCAGGTGAGCTCGGGCTCGGCGTCGAGCGCCTCGATCGCGGTGGCGAAGTAGGCGGTGCTCGGCTTGCCGACGACGATGGCGTCGATCTCGGCGGCATACTCGAGCCCGGCGACGAAGCAGCCGGAATCCAGGAGCGGTCCGCGAGCGGTCTGCCACCAACGGTTGCGGTGCAGGCAGTACAGCTCGGCGCCGGCGTCCAGCTCGGCAAAGGCCCGGGCCAGGTTCATGTACGAGAACACGCGGTTGGTCTCCTCGGTCTCGTCTGCGCCTCCGAGAAGGACAGCCTCGGCGTCCTCGCCGACGAGCTCCACCCCCTCGAGGTCTTCGAGCACGGCGGCCATCGTCAACGCGAGCACCCGCTTGCCTGCGAGCTCGTGGGCGGCGGCGAGCGTGGTGGTCTGCAGCTCGTCGTCATCGAGCTCGAACCCAAGCTCCCGTAATTCGCCGGCGAGCGAGCGCCGCGAATGCGTCGTGTTGTTCGTCACGAACCGGAGCCGGTGCCCGTTCTCGCGGAGCTGCCGGACGGCCTCCGGCGCGCCTCTGATCGGCACCCCGGAGACGTGAAGCACCCCGTCGATGTCCAGCAGAATGGCGGCCATGGACGGCGAGTCTATTCGGGTGACCAGGACGGTGGCGATCCCAGTTTCGGAGATCGAAGTCCGTTTCTCGCGCTCGAGTGGGCCCGGCGGCCAGCACGCACAGAAGACCGAGACGCGCGTCGAGGCGGTCTTCGACGTGGAGGCATCGTCGGCGCTCACGCCGGCTCAGAAAGCGCGCGTCGTTCGCAAGGCCGGGCCTGTTCTCCGAGCGATCGCCCAGGACGAGCGCAGCCAATCGCGGAATCGGGAGCTTGCGATCGACCGGATCGTCGCGGCGCTCAGGGACGCATTGAGGGTCGAGCGTCGAAGGCGACCGACGAGGCCGACGGCGGCATCCCGTGAGCGGCGCCTAGAGCAGAAGCGCCGCCGCGGAGCGACGAAGCAGCTGCGCCGCCCGCCCGACTAGTTACTCGACCGTGACGGTCTTCGCCAGGTTGCGCGGCTGATCGACGTTCAGGCCGCGCAGGCGGGCAATGCGATACGCGAGAAGCTGGAGCGGAATCACGGCGAGCGCAGCCTGCAGGAAGGCCGGAGTCCGCGGGACGTAGATCACGTCGTCCGCATGGTGCTGGATGTCCTCGTTGCCGTCCGTGGCGATCGCGATCACCTGCGCGCCACGGGCCCGCGTCTCCTGGATGTTGGAGACGACCTTGTCGTACACGTGAGAGTCGGTCGCGATGCAGACGACCGGCGTGTCTTCGTCGAGAAGCGCAATCGGCCCGTGCTTCATCTCGCCGGCCGAGTAGGCCTCGGTCGGGATGTAGGAGATCTCCTTGAGCTTGAGCGCGCCTTCCAGGCAGACCGGGAGGCCGATGTGGCGCCCGATGTAGAGGAAGAACGGCTTGTCGACGTGCCGCTGGGCGATCTCCTCGATCGGGTGGTCGCCGTCGAGGAACTCCTGCATCCGCGCCGGCAGCTCGTAGGCCTCGTCGAGGATGAACTCGATCTCGTCGGCGGGCAGCGTCTCGCGAGCCTGCGCCATCTTCAGCGCGATCAGGAAGAGGAGCGAGACCTGTGCCGTGAAGGTCTTCGAGGAGGCAACGGCGACCTCGAGCCCGCAGCGCGTAAAGAGCGTCGAATCGACCTCGCGGGTGATCTGCGAGCCCATCATGTTGGTGATCGCGACGGTGTGAGCGCCCTTCTCGCGGGCCAGCTTCATCGCGTGCACGGTGTCGCGCGTCTCTCCGGATTGGGAGATGCCGATCACGAGCGTGTCGGGGCCGATCACCGGGTTGCGGTAGAGCCACTCCGATGCGATGTCAGGCTCGACGGGCACGCGCGCCCACTCCTCGATCGCGTAGCGCCCGACCACTCCGGCGTGGTACGAGGTCCCGCAGGCGAGGATGACGATCCGGCGCAGCGTCCGCAGGTCCTCGTCGACCATGCCGAGGCCTTCGAGCACGAGCCTGCCGTGGCGAACTCGATCTCCGATCGTCTCGCGCACGGCGTCGGGTTGCTCGTAGATCTCCTTGAGCATGAACGTCTCGTACCCGGCCTTCTCGGCGCTCTCGGCGTCCCAGTCGAGTACGAGCGTGTCGTGGTGCACAGGCTCGCCGTCGGCCCGTGAGAACGCGGCACCCTCCGGCGTGATCGCGACGATGTCGCCGTCTTCGGGGAACATGACGTTGCGCGTCTCGCGCAGGAACGCCGCCGCGTTCGAGCCGAGGAACATCTCGCCCTCGCCGACGCCGACGACGAGCGGGCACTGGAACCGCGCGCCGACGAGCAGGTCCGTATGGTCGTGGTGGAGCACGACGAAGGCAAAGTGCCCCTCGAGCTCCGCGTAGGCCTTCTCGACGGCCTTCACGAGATCGCCGGAGTAGTGGCGCTCGATCACGTGCGCGACGACTTCGGCGTCGGTTTCGGAGTCGAACTCGTGTCCGTCGGCAATGAGCGATTCCTTGAGCTCGCGGTAGTTCTCCACGATCCCGTTCAGCACCAGCGCCAGCTCCCCGTCGTTGCAGCCGGTGAGGGGATGCGCGTTCTCCTCCGACACGCGGCCGTGGGTCGCCCAGCGGGTATGGCCGAGCCCGGTGGTCGACTGGGAGCCGTTCAGCGATGCCGCTGCCTTCAGATGCGAGAGGTTGCCGACGGCGCGGACGTAGTCCAGTTCGTCGTCTTCGCGCAACACGATCCCGGCCGAGTCATAGCCTCGGTACTCGAGGCGCTCGAGGCCATTGATGAGCAGAGGCTTACAAACTCGAGGTCCAACGTATCCGATGATTCCGCACACCCTGGAGCTCCTTCGTCGACTGGCCGCTGAACTCGAATGCCCCATCGAAACGCCAAAAGCCCGGCCGCGCCCGATCCCTGTTGAAAGATCGGTCAACCGAGCTCTCGACGAACGAGAGCCGAGATGGTACCACAGTATTCCGCCGCTTCATCGGGGTCCGAAGCTTCCGCGAGGATCCGCAGCACTGGCTCGGTTCCGGACGGCCTGACCAGGATTCTCGCCCGGCCGTCGAGTTCCTTGTTGAGCCGTTTGACCTCTTGCAAGACCGCAGGAGGCACATCGCGATGGCCTGGGAGTGGGACGTTCTCCTGCACCTGGGCGAAGCGCGGCATCACCGCGGCGGCCTCGGCGAGCGAGCGTCCATCGAGTGCCCGGCAGAGGAGCAGAGCCGCGGCGAGGCCGTCTCCTGTGACGTGCCCGTCGAGGCAGATGATGTGGCCGGACTGCTCGCCACCGAGCACGCCGCCCTCGCGGCGCAGCGCCTCGAGGACGTAGCGATCGCCCACGTCGGTCGTGAGCACGCGGATCCCGTGCTCCTCCATCAGCCGGTGGAAGCCCAGGTTGGTCATGACCGTGACGACGACGACGTCGACGCCGAGGTGAAGCGCAAGGATCGCGAGGATCTGGTCCCCGTCGACCGGGTTGCCTTCCGCGTCGACGGCCAGCATGCGATCGCCGTCGCCGTCGAACGCCACGCCCAGGTCCGCCCGCTGCTCGGGGACGGTGCGGGAGAGGAGCGAGAGATCTGTTGCCCCACACCCCACGTTGATGTTTGTGCCGTCCGGTTCAGTGGCGAGCGGCACGACGTCGGCGCCAAGGCGCTCGAACGCCTTCGGCGCAATGTCGGAGTAGGCGCCGTTGGCGCAATCAACGGCGACGCGCAGCCCGCTCAGGTCCGACCCGAAGCGCTCGAGCACGTGCTCGAGGTAGCTGTCGGCGGAGATCTCGACCTGGTCGATCGTTCCTCTCGCCGCGCTCGACGGCTCGTCGAGCAACGCCTCGATCTCCTCCTCGGAAGCGTCCGTGAGCTTCTGGCCCTTGACGTCGAAGAACTTGACGCCGTTGTACTCGGGCGGGTTGTGCGACGCGGAGATCACGGCGCCGAGGTCGAGCGCGAGCAGCGCAACCGCGGGGCTCGGGAGCACACCGCCAAGAACCGCGTTTCCGCCGGCAGACGCGACCCCCCCGGCGAACGCCGCTTCCAGCACGGGGCCGGAACCCCGCGTGTCGCGCCCGATGAAGACGTGGCCGCCGCGCGACCACAGCGCCGCCGCCCGACCTAGCCGCTCGACGAGCTCAGGCGTCAGCGACTCGCCGACAATCCCCCGGACACCGTCTGTCCCGAAATACCGCCGCGCCATGCGGGCGCGAAGTTAACGCTTCGAGAACTGTGGGGCCTTGCGAGCCTTGTGCAGGCCGGCCTTCTTGCGCTCGACCTTCCGCGCATCGCGCGTGAGGAAGCCCTCGCGCTTGAGCACTTTCCGCAGCTCCGGATCGGCGTCGACCAGCGCACGCGCGATGCCATGCCGGATCGCTCCTGCCTGACCACTGGGGCCGCCACCCTCGACGCGCACACGCAGGTCGTAGCTACCCTCGGCGCCGGCGACCTTCAGCGGCGCGAGCACCATCGTCCGGTGCGATGCGCGAGGGAAGTAGTCGTCGATCGTGCGCCCGTTGATCCAGGTTCCGCCGTCGCCCGGACGAAGAATCACACGCGCGATCGACGTCTTGCGCTTGCCGGTGCCCTGGTACTGCGCCGCCGCGGCCATTACTTCTCCTCCATCGGAAGGGCCTGCGGGCTTTGCGCCTCGTGGGGATGCGCGGAGCCGGCGTAGACCTTGAGCTTGGTTAGCTGGGCGCGGGCCAGGCGGTTGCGTGGAAGCATGCCCTTGACCGCCTTCCGGATCACTTCGGTCGGCCTGCGCTCGAGCTCCTCGCGGAGCGTGCGGCTTCGGATACCGCCCGGGTATCCGGAGTGGCGGTAGTAGATCTTGTCGTCGAGCTTCTTGCCGGTGACGGCGATCTTCTCGGCGTTCACGACGACGACGAAGTCGCCGGTGTCGACGTGTGGCGTGTACTCCGGCTTGTCCTTGCCGCGCAGCGTGTCGGCGATGCGCGTGGCGAGACGGCCGAGGGTCTTGCCGTCGGCATCGACGAGGTACCAGCGGCGCTCGACCTCGCCTGGCTTTGCATTCCAGGTCTTCATAACGTCAAAGCGGCGGACACTCGGCCCGCCGGCAGCGGAGCATAGCAGCGGCCTACCGGCAAAGCCGGCAGGCCTCCGCTGGTCGGCGCCGCCGAGTCGGCGCCTTAGGTAGCGGCTCACTCGCTGTCTCGCCGCGCGCCGACCCAGGCTGCGAGCGCGATTGCGACGATCAGCAGGGCGAAAAGCAGCTCCACGACTGCGCCAGCGACTCCGCCGTGCGCGTAGATCACTTCGCCGAGAGCAGCCATAAGCCAGCACAGGTGTAGAGCACCATCAGCGCAAGCATCGCGTACTGCGTTCGAATAGCCGTGCGAGCGGATCCCCAAAGCGCCACGGCTCGGTCATGTGCGAGCGTCAGGCCGAGCACATGGCCGACGATGAGGACGGCGACCTGGACGTACCAGATTCCGTTCGGCGAGTTGAAGAGTGAGGGTGTGAAGTGGGACGTGCCGAAGAGATCCCAGCCCTCTCCGAACGGGTCCGAGAACAGAGGGATCGCAAACTGCCCCTGGTTGACGAGCAGCGTGAAGTAGTGGGCGATCGAGTAGGCGAGCGCAATCGGTACAAGGCTCGCGACGAAGACGCTCGTCAGATCCTCCGTCGTCGCGGCAACGGCCTGAGCAACTCGTACGGCGAGCCGAAAGAGCGCAGCAACGGCGATGACGCCGACGATGAGCCCGAGGCCGTTGAAGCCGGTCGCCACGAGGTCGGCGGTGCGCGGGGAATCGACGATGTATCTCGCCTCGAGGTTGTAGAGCCGGTCTTGCCACCATGTCGTCCGGCTGAACCCGTCGAAGGCGACCGAGCCGAGCATGACGGCGACGAAGGCGATCGTTCCGGGTGTGTCCTGGCGGGCGGTCAGGCCGGTCAAGGGCGGCCGCACGACGACCACCCGCCGGCCGTTTTCCTCGCGCACGGTGAACGGCGCGATCAACGAGAACATCCCGAAGTAGACGTGGAAGGCCTCGGCGTTCTCGACCCATTTCTGGCGTCCGTAGAGCAACATGCCGGCCCACGTGATCCAGCTGTAGACGACGATGGCCAGGGCCAGCGTGCGCGGCTCGGCCGCTCTCGGGTAGGCAAGCTCGAGCGCCGCGAATGCCAGCAGGAGGCCCGCGGCCGGCCACCGCCCGAGGCGCGGGGGATATTCGGCCGCCGGTTCCCACGTGCGTCCCGATTTCGTCCAGATCCAGGCCACTGCGTCCGCCGTCGCCTTCCACGGGCTCAAGACCGACCAGAGGTTCCCGAAGATGACGACGATCGGAACGAGGCCGAGCCAGAAGATGACCCAGACGAAGGTGGGCGCGAGGTTGTCGCCGGCATCAGGCTTTCCGACCAGCGCCGCGAGCCACACGAGGATCAGAAGCCCAACGGAAAGGGCTCCGAGGATCACGCGCCAGCCGATCCAGAGGATCAGCCGCTGCCAGCGCTCAGAGAGCGGCCGGCCGTGGTCGCGGCCTTGCAAGATCGGCTTCCGCCAGAGGATGCCCAGCGCCACGAAGCTGAGGATGAGCGTGAGCGCCGCCCCGTAGAACATGAGCCAATCCGGCAGGACCGGGTCGCGGATCCCCCCGATGCCGTGG
Source organism: Gaiellaceae bacterium (assembly GCA_035311205.1). Lineage (GTDB taxonomy): Bacteria > Actinomycetota > Thermoleophilia > Gaiellales > Gaiellaceae > JACDAN01. The sequence continues at coordinate 15,317 of DATGDB010000022.1, forward strand.
GCCAGCGGAATCGTGAGGCTCATGACTGCGTGGTGATGCGCGCGAGCGGGACGCCACGTTGTTCGAGCTCGACCTCGACGGTCCCGTTGATGGTGGCCCGAAACGGAAGGCGCGCCGGCGTACCCGGCGTCACGTCTCGCTTGAGGTTGTAGCCGTGCACGTGGACTTCGTCGGCGACATCGGAGTTCACGATCAGGACGACCTGGCGTCCCTTCGCCACCGTCACGTTGCGGACGCCGCCCACCGGCTCGCCGCCTCGCACGACGATCCGGACGTTGACCGCCGGCGGCGGAGCCGGAGGCCTGGTGCTGGTCGTGGTTCTCGACGTCGCGCTCGTCGTCGTGCCGCCGGACGCGTTGTCGTTCCCGTTGTCTGGCCGCAAGACGATGAAGAGCCCGGCGGCCACGATGACCGCCGCCGCCACGATCAGCGCGTTTCGCATCGCTGGATGGATAGCAAGAGCCCGGCTCGAAACCCGGCTGAACCCCCATGTGAGGGATGCCGGACATAGGCGCCGCCGAGCACCGACTGGGCGAGCCGGCCGACGGCGATCTTGGTCCTGCCGGCAGCCAGCTGCTCGAGAAACGGCATCGCAACACGTACTTCGGCACGGGTCGGCCGTCGGTTCGAGCTCGGATCGCCCGGCCTGTGCGGATGCGTCGGGACGACGTTCCAGAGCAGCACGTCCTCTTCCAGCTCGAGCTCGGCGAGCACGCGATGGATGATCGTCGCCGTGGCCTCTGCAGGGCCGGAACCGGACAACTGGCGTTCGGAGGTGAACGGCAGGCCGCTGACGCGTGCCCCGCGATACCCCGCCGCTTCGCCGACCATGAGATAGCGGGCGCTCTTCCGTCGCTCGAGGTAGCCTGCGAGACGCTCTCGACGCAGCTCCGAGTCGGCGTACTGGTTGAACGTGTCGCCGATTCGGCGCGCTGCAAGCTCGTCGACGACGGTACGCTCGGGTGTGACCAGCGGAGGCAAGGTGGAGAAGCCGCTCGCAATTCTCTTCGATATCGACGGAACGCTCATCTCGAGCGGCGGCGCCGGCGCAGAGAGCTGGCGGAGGGCGTTCAACGAGCTCTACGGCATCCCCGCCGATATCGGTCAGTTCACGGACGCGGGGATGACCGACCCCGAGGTCGGTCGCCTGACCTTCGCCAACGTGATCGGCCGCGAGCCCACGGAGGAAGAGATGGTCACGCTGATGGCCCGCAGGCAAGCCGCGCTCCCCGACGCTGTTGCCGAGTCCAAGGGCTACAAGGTGCTACCCGGCGTCGAGCGGACTCTGGAACGGCTCGCC